>JAFZOY010000015.1 GCA_017552705.1 Bacteroidales bacterium | reverse complement strand
GGTAGCGCGCTACGTTCGGGACGTAGAGGTCGCCCGTTCAAGTCGGGTAACCCCGACAACAAAAAATCCTTACATGTTCGTGTAAGGATTTTTGTTTATGGTAACTTCTTGTATAGAAGGAATTTATTTCCCGTAATACTCAATCATTCCTGCCAATAAAGCAAATGGAGCATTCCAATTTATAGCAATTTCGTTGGTCGAGAAACTACAAATTGCATCACGGTAACAGCCTGCTTGTGTTAACGATGGATAGCCTTTCTCTCCGCAATCACGAATGATGTAGTTTGTAGAACCGCCAGCCAAATAACCAGGAATCGGTTCTTCTATGCCGTCGGCAGTACAACGACGGTCGTGGAAGTGTCGGGGATATTTGGAGCCGAAGCCTGAAATGAAACAGTAACCTGTTGGATTACAACCTAATAGGTAATTCCATGAGTCAATCATTGCGTGACGGTATTTTTCATCGCCATATTCTTTGAAAGCCAAACCGAGCAATGCTCCCGATGAGGCAATCACACCGTTGCTTCCCCAGTTGAATTTCTCAATAGGAACTTTGTGCGTCGAACGTTCGTACATTGCATAGAGGTCGTTGGTCAATTTTTGGAATGAAGCGAACACATTTGAATGTTCTTTCGGAAGAACCTCGTTGTGCAGTACAAGCGACATAAGTCCGAGCGTGCGGACATTTCCCCATTCGGGAACGATGAATTCTTGCGAGAAGTCCAATTCTTTATAGTATTTTTCTTCTTTTGTAGTGATATACATTTCCGCAGCAGCCCAGAAAAATTCGTCACTCATGTCAGAGTCGCCGTAACCGCCAGTATGGACATCACTCGGATTCTTAAAATAAATTGCTGGATTTTTCTTTGCCCAGTTCCACGCATTTTCTGCAGCCGTAAGAGCTTTTTTAGAAATGTTTGGAAAAACCGACTCATATTGCTTGTAAATGCGTGAAGCCATTGCCATCATTGCGGCAAAATCAAGTGCCGCAGCCGTTGATTTCCCAATCATATAGCGTTCGAGATTGTCCTCGTGTGGCATAATCATACTGCAAAAACGAAGCGACGACAATTTGGTGTAAACGCCACCGTCTTCGTCCTGCATTGCAAACAGCCAGTCAAGTTCCCATTTGAGTTCGTTAAGAATATCGGGAATGCCGTTTCCGCTTTCGGGAATATTTAGGTTGAGCGATTTATAATATTCAGGCATCATTTCGTAGGCAAATGCCAATGCGTGGTAGGAAATACCCGCGTTTACCACATAGAGATTATAGTCTCCGGCATCGTACCAGCCTTTGGAAGCGGAAACGATAGTACCTTTTGGACGGGATTTTGTGGCAGCCGACGAATGAATTTTCACAACATCGTCTTTGTGTCCCATCGGACGGGAAAAATCGGTGCCGTTCCATGTCGCATGCTGCGGAAGCAATTCCGTTGATGCGCGCCAGTAATAAAATGCACGAATCGATGCTTTGCTTATGTCGGTATATAAATTCTTTTCTTGTATTTGGAATGGGAAAGATGTATCGTCGCCGCAGGCAATGTAGTATTGTCCAACTTGTTTGAAATCAGAGAAATCCGCACATTGGAGCATTTCTTCCGATTTGTCCCATAGGCTACCTTCCGACAATTTTCCTGTATAAACGACAGAGTTTGTGGTTACACTTTTTATTTCAAAAGTATTGGCTTGTTTGTTTGCCACAAATGCTGTTTTGGGGCCGTCAACGTTATAACCAATTTGATTAACACGGATGCTGATTCCGTTTGGTTGGGAAAATGTATTCATACACGAAAGGACAAATCCGACTAGTACTAATATTTTATTTCTCATAGATTTACTTGTTGATACAAAACTAAATATATTTTAAATACTAAATTCATTTAATATCCTCGTTTCGTATATATTTGTCAAAATTTTTGACGTGACGAAAACAGTTGGATTTTATACATTGGGGTGTAAAATGAATTACGCCGAAACCGAAACGCTTTCTCGAAAGATGAAAGATGCTGGTTACCAACAGGTTAGTTTTAATGGCGTTGCGGATTACTATGTTATCAATTCTTGTAGTGTAACAGAATCGGCCAACAAGAAAAGTCGTCAGGCTATTCGTGCCGCGCATCGCCGAAATCCCAACGCATCGATAATTGTGGTAGGGTGTTATGCCCAACTGAAATCCAAGGAAATTTCTGCTATAGAAGGCGTTGCGCTTGTTTTAGGAGTAAAAGAGAAATTTAATATAGTTGAACGGATTCGTGAATTTGAGGAAAAACATGCTGTGATGTCGTGCGTATCCGCAATCAGCGAAGTTGAGTCATTCAGCCCATCGTTTTCGTGTTCGGAGCGTACCCGTGCTTTTTTGAAAGTGCAAGATGGTTGCAATTACCGGTGTTCATATTGTACAATTCCGTTGGCACGGGGAAAAAGTAGGAATCCGTCAATAGCATCGTTGGTGGAGCAGGCGGAAGAGATAGCTGCATGTGGAGTAAAAGAAATTGTGTTGAGCGGCATCAATATCGGCGATTTCGGTCAAAGTACGGGGGAGACGTTCATTGATTTGCTTCGGGCTTTGGATAAGGTTTCTGGAATCGAGCGATATAGGATTTCGTCGATAGAACCAAATTTGCTGACAACGGAAGTGATTGATTTCGTGGCGCATTCACGGGCGTTTATGCCACATTTCCACATTCCTTTGCAATGTGGATGTGACGAGGTTTTGCGGTTGATGCGCCGTAGATACAACACTGATTTTTTTAGAAAAAAAATCGAGGAAGTTCATTCCAAAATCCCCGATGCGTTTATTGGCATGGATGTGATGGTTGGTTCTATGGGTGAGACAGATGAATATTTCCGAAAGTCATACAATTTTATAGAATCGTTGGGGATTAGTTTTGTTCATGTTTTCACCTATTCCGAACGAGAGCAAACCGATGCTTTGAAAATAAAACCACATGTGCAGGAATCCGTACGGACCGCGAGAAGCGTGGAACTTCATGCGTTGTCTGAAAAAATGCATCAAGATTTTTATAAGAAATTCGATGGACAAATCCGTCCAGTTTTGTTTGAAACAAAAACGAAAGATGGTTTGTATGTGGGATTCACCGACAACTACATACGTGTACAAGCAAAAATACCCTATAATGCAAGAAATCAGATAATTGCAGTTGAGTTGCAGTATAAGGATGGCTGCATGTATGGGGTGATTCACAATGTTTAATGTGTAGTTTTAAAATGGTGTGGTTGTAAAAACATTGCGAATTGTGGGATGACAAATAAATCTACCAGTTCTTCTCGATTCTGTTGTTGTTTTTCTTATTCTGTTTTTGCATCATAAGGCGTTGTTGCACGGCTTTGTCGTTGTTTTCGATTGCGTCGAGCATCATTTCTGCTTGTCGTGCTGAAATCTGGCCTTTTTTGTCGTTCTTGTTTTCGCCTTGTTGGCCTTGCTGTTCAGACTGGTTTTCCTTGCCTTGTTCCTGCTTGTCGTAGTTTTGTTGCTGGTCGCCTTGTTGTTGGGTTTCTTGGTTTCCTTGCTGGTTTTGTTGGTCATTTTTTTGTTGACCGTCCTGCTGTCCGTTTTGTCCTTGACCGTCTTGATTTTGCTGGTCGTCTTGGTTATTTTTATTGTTTTGTTGGTTTTGATTTTGATTTTTTTGGTTGTCGTTTTTTTCAATCAGGCGTTTTAATTGGGCGAGGGAAGAATCAGCCTCAAAAATTTCGCAACCGCGCGAAACGGTGTACAGTGCCGCTTCGGTTTGGTTTCCGGCATACAACATGGCAGCCGCATTGAAATATTCTTGTGCGGTTTTCTGTCCGTATGTGGTTGAAAACGCGCTGAGAATCAATAGTATAGTGAGAAATCTTTTCATTCTTTGTTGTCGTTGATAATGGTTACAATTCCCTCTAATTTTTTAATGAAATCGTTGAACAAATCAACGGTCTTGTCTTTCTTCGCACTGTCTTGCATGAGTTTGAGGGCTTCTTCAAACTTGAATTGCTGCACAAGTTCCATTGCTTTTTTCATGCATTCCTCGGCAAATTTCGAAGGCTTTGGTTTTTCGTCCTTTTTCATTTGCTCGTTCATCTTTTCCAACATTTTTCTTGCTTCTTCCTCTTTACGGAATTCTTCTTGAGCAAAGGCAAGGTTGTAACGGGTGTCCTCGTCAGTCGGATTGAGGATGAGCGCTTGTTTATACAGTCTGATAGCTTTTTCGTAGTGTTTCTGTTCGCATTCCATATTGCCCACATTATGGAAAATGTTTGCTTTCAGCGTTTTGTCGGCGGTCAGTTTCATGGCTTTGTCGTATGCGTCGGTGGCAAGAATGTATTTTTTCATGTTGCAGAGCGCATTGCCGAAATTGTACCATGCGTCAAACGAGAGTGAGTCGAGCTGACAGGCGTGCTTGTATTGCACGGCGGCGTTTCTGAAGTCTTTTTTCTCGTAAAACGAGTTGCCTTTTTCTATCAATGGACGTGCGTCGTTTTGGGAAACAGCGGAAATCCATGACATACATGCTAATATGAAAACGATATATCGTTTAAGGATCATTGTCGATGCTAATTTTGGGACACAAATATATGATTTTTCACGTATCGTTGAACGGAGTATTTACAAGATTATTGTTAGATATTCAAATATTAAAATCCTACGTTTTTGTACGTAATTTTTAAAAATAACCTATTAAATATATAGGTAATATTAAAAATTCCTGTACGTTTGCCAATGGATAACCTACTAATACAATAGGTTGATTTTGTAATATGTTAGGGAATACGGTTGCATAGGGGGTAAGAAATAGGATTTTTACTTGATGATAAAAGATTTTTCTTCATTTGGTCCTGCGTATCGGAATTTTAAAGTCAAAGAAGATTTTTTTGTCCCGAAGCCAACAGAAGAGTTTTCTGGTGATAATCCGTTCACAAGAATGGCTCCTATACGAGGAAAACTCAAAGACATACAATTTGATGAAAATTATACGTATCTTGATAAATCGTTTAAATTCAAAGTATTACGTTTTTTAGTATATCTGTTTGGATTGACGGTTGCTTTCCCAATTAATCGTATTAGATTTGGTCTTAAGATTGTTGGTCGTGAGAAGATTTCCCAAAACAGAAATCTATTTGCCAATGGCGTGATAACCATATGTAATCATGTACATAGATGGGATATGATTTGTGTGATGCAAGCCATGCGGTATCGAATGCCTTGGATTCCTATGTATTCCGAACCTTTTAAGGGTAGCGATGGTTGGATTATGAAAGCCGTAGGAGGTATTGCTATTCCTAATAAGCATAGTGGGCTTACGAAATTTGTAAAAGCGTTGGACGAACTTCACCAGAAAAAGCAATGGATACATATTTTCCCCGAAAGTTGCAGTTGGAAATTTTATGCTCCGCTACGACCATTCAAAATAGGTACATTTAATTTGGCGTATAGATACTCAATGCCAATAATTCCATTAGTAATTTCGTATCGACCTCGCACTGGTTGGCGAAAGATTATAAGCAAAGGAGAGCCATTGCTTACTATTCATGTTGGTGACCCAATAATTCCTAACCACAATGCTTCGAGAATTACAGAACCTGAGCGAATGCGAAATGTCGCCCATAAAACGATGCTTGATATGGCGGGCATTGTTTCTAACCCTTGGCCATCTGGTATTGATTAACAACTACAGTTATGAAAACAATAATTAAACCTGTACCTATTGAACTGATTAAAGCAGAACTTTCAGCATCGAAAAAATTGACAGATACCAACAAGGGGCACAATGAATTATACGTTGTTACGTGGCACGATTCGCCCAATACTGTTACCGAAATCGGACGTTTACGCGAGATTGCTTTTCGTGAAGCTGGAGGTTCCACAGGTAATTCCATCGACCTTGATGAGTACGATAAAATGGAAAATCCATATAAACAATTGATTGTATGGGATCCTGATAATGAAGCAATTATTGGTGGGTATCGTTTCTTTTTGGGAGCGGATGCTACATTTGACGCAAATCGTCAACCAATTTTAGCAAGTTCGCATCAATTTCAGTTTTCACAAAAGTTCATTGATGATTATTTACCATATACCATTGAACTTGGACGCAATTTTGTCGTTCCAGAATATCAAAGTTCAAGAAATGGCTCTAAATCGATATTTGCTTTTGATAACTTATGGGACGGTCTTGTTGCCATCATAATGAATAACCCCAAATTGCTCTATTTTTTCGGGAAAATCACCATATATCCTTCGTACGATTATATAGCCCGCGATTTGATTTATCATTTTCTATGGAAACATTTTGGCGACAAAAATGAGCTTATTCGCCCTTGGAATGATCAATCAATAATGCCTGATTCTAATTCAGATTTAATGGATTTGATAGTTCATAAAGATGATTTGCAAGAAGATTATAAATTGCTTCGGACTGCTGTTAGACAAAGAGGAGTAAATATTCCGCCGAATGTAACAGCATATATTACTGTAACTTCGCAGATGATCATGTTTGGTACGGCTGTGAATCGATTGATGAATAACATTGAAGATACTGGCATACTTATACCAATCGATGCACTTTATCATGAAAAAATAAAACGTCATGTTGGTGCATACATTCGTTTTATATTTGCCAAAAGATATCAAAAAAAAGAGTACGATACCTTTGAAATAGAAGACAAAGCTATTGAGCATTGGATAAGTATGCGAAAACGAAGGGTAAAACGTCTGTTTAAAAGACGGGGCGAGAAAGTCAGAATGGTTGTAAAAAAATAAGAGCGCAGAATCGCGGCAACGAAATAGTTTTCTTAGATTAACTCGTTTAGCTTATCTTCTCGAATTATTTTCGGCGCACTTTTCCCAGCCAGCACCAGAACCTTCTTGTTGTTGCGATAGATGTGAAGCTGCCTTGAGCGTACCGTGGCACTCAATTCGGGTTCGTTCTGCATCGCCACCCAAAGACAGAGTCTTGATTTCAAGTGTCCCGATGAAATTTTTATTCTAAGTATGTGGCTTAAGGAATTTGTATATATTTGTAGAAAGAAAATTATGGGCGTTTTCAGAAAAACGGGGCTCTTACAAACGAACTTCTTCTTTCTAAAATACTCTATAAATTAAATTTTAACTGTCCAAAAAAGGGAAGTACTATAATCTTCAAATTTTTTATTAGGAATTTAGATATGATAAAAATTATCCAACAATATTGTTTCTATATTCTTATTTGTTTTATGTTGTATTTGGGCATAATCGTAATTATTGCCATAGACATAAAAGGTATGTTATATGCGACAGGATATATTTACACAGCATTTTATATAGTTTTTTGTATTTGGTTTTTCTCAATATATATATCGAAAACTTTTGATTTTAAGTTTCAATCGCATATAGAATTTATTTTTTTCAAATTGTTAGTTTCACTGAATATGCCAGTGCCTCTAATAGGTATTTATAAAATATTTTCGATTAGTAATGATGTCCCAAATATCATTTTGGGCGGAGTTTATCCGTTTTCATCTTGGCTTATGGTATTATTGTTTAAGGAAGATGTATTATATATTGAAGAAGGAGGTCGTGAGTACTTATATACATACTCTCCGTTTATGTGGGGAAAAATAAACGGAGAGTATTCGATATATGGATTCATATATGCAATAATTATATTTTTTGTTTTTTATGTTTATTTTAAGTTGATAAGATCAACTATGTTATATAAGTGTACCCTTCCCCAAAAAATGTAAACTTCCCATTTTTGGAACATAGTAAAATTAGACAAATATTATAATACTCCCCAAATTTAGGACAGCGAGTTAAGTGTAAAAAAAATTAAATATGCTGTCATGAAGACAAAAAGAAAATTCAGTGCGGAATTCAAGGCAAAAGTTGCATTGGAGGCCATGAAAGGTCAGATGACGTTGGCGGAACTGTCAACGAAGTACGAAATCAACCAGAGCCAAATCTGCAAGTGGAAGCAGGAGTTGCTGAAGAATGTGTGACGAGGATACGTGTGGAACTGAACAGGTGTGGTTTTGAGGTCGGAGACAAGAAAGTTCGCAGGATGATGGGCGTAATGGGGATCATTTGTATATATTCGTAGAAAGAAAATTATGGGCGTTTTCAGAAAAACGGGGTTCTTACAAACGAACTTCTTCTTTCTAAAGACTCTATAAATTAAAATTTAACTGTCCAAAAAAGGGAAGTACTATAAAATATGTTTCAAGGGAATGACGAAATTTTTTTTTATCTTTGCTATGTTATGATTAAAAGACTTTTTGTATTTATTATTGGGATAGTAGCTTTTTCCTCCGTTTTTGCTCAAGAAAACAAGAATTTAAAGGTCTATGATATAAGTGCGGAATTGTATCTATTAGGAGAGAATTATGTAACAGAAGGAATTGATACGATTTATTGGACTGATTGTGATTGGGATAAATCACTAATGGCTTTTCTTGGAATAAGAACTGATCAAAGAATAATTAATGGTCAATATAAAACGCTATCCGATTTGGAAACACATCTTAACAACTTGGGATACAATGTGGTAAATGATATAGTCATAGAAAGGTTGGAAAACAACGAATCGGCTTGGTTAGAGAATGATAGCACGTATTCCTTGATTTTTGTAAAAGGAAATTCTCCACAATACTTTGAAAAAGACGATTTTGACAGTACAAAAACATATAATCGTAATCCACGAGGAGTTTTGTTAGTAAAAAACACAGGTTTCGGGTATAAGATAATTACCCAAAACCTTGATTTTCTTGATTCAGGGGAGGAAAACGGAGGTGTTTATTTTGCACCAGAATTAAGCATAGGTGTTTCGCAGAAAAAATTAATCATTGACTACAACCACGGACGATATGGTAATTGGGGATATGAGTATTCGTTTAATGGAACTGATTTTATTGTATCAAATCGCTATAGCAATGCAAGTTCTTCTGGTATTGCCGAGGATATAACGAGACTCTGTATAAATTTCACTGAAAAAATCATTACATATAGTCATATAATCAATGAGGATGAATGTATGGAAAATGACGTGGACGCTAAATATCACACCATTATCATTCCTTTTTCTACAAATGTGATTTTTACAATGTCAAATCGACCACGATACAATAATTAAAACAATAACCTCAAAAGACATCACGTACTTTTTTAACATAGAGAATTATAAACAAAAAATGTATCTTTGAATGTTTAATTTACTCGTAAAAACAATGAAAAAGAAATTTTATTTGTTTACAATTATTGCTTTAACGGCAAGTTTTTTGGCTGGTTGTTCTTCTCATGGGAAGTCGCCGAATGCTTCGAACGAAGATTCTGCCGTAGTTGACAGTAATACGGTTCAGCAAGCCGTTGTGGAAGAAACAGTGAAAGAAACTGTGGAAGAAGCAACCGAACCTGAAACATTGCAAAATCGTTTTCTCACACAGGATTTGAGAATGTACAACTTTTTCGGCAGAGTTAAGAATTACAAGATAATTGAAACATATACTGATTCATTGCAAAATCCTAAGTCTTGTTATGAGCCGAGTTTTTCTTTGGAGTACGATGCCGACGGACACTTTGTAAAGTATGTGTCGCAATATACTTTGAAATCCTGTGTGACAAAGATGGATGGCGATAAGATTCTTGAAACAAAGGATACTATATGGGATTACGGCGATGATGTTTTTGTGGTGCATGAATATGCATACGATGCCAATGGCTTTGTTAAAACAGAAAACATATATGGTGTTGAAGGTGTGGAAACATCTGAATATACCTATAACGACGACGGAGAACTTGTAAAAATATTTGTAAAATGGGAAGGCGAGGGCACAAAACGTGAAGAGGAACAACAATTCATAATCCTTGAACGAGATGACAATAAAAATTGGACAAAGCGTTTCAAAAAGATATATTCTAAGGAGGGTGATGAATGTGATACGTGTCAATTCACTGTTTCTGGTGCAGATTATAAAATAGAGACAAGAACTATAAACTATTGGTAATTAAACCTAAGAGATTTGTGCTTTCCATCAACTAATTTCCTTTGAGTATTTGGCGTAATAGTGTTTTTTGCTACCTTTGCGGTCTAAAAATTTAGTTATGGATATACCTTCACAATACAATCCTGCTGATGTCGAGGCAAAGTGGTACCAATACTGGCTCGACAACAAGTTTTTTAGTTCCAAACCCGACAATCGTCAACCATATACGATAGTGATTCCGCCACCAAACGTGACTGGCGTGCTTCACATGGGACACATGCTGAACAATACGATTCAGGATATTTTGGTCCGTCGCGCTCGTATGACGGGCAAGAATGCGTGCTGGGTTCCTGGAACCGACCATGCGTCCATTGCCACGGAAGCGAAGGTGGTGAACAAACTTGCACAGCAAGGTATTAAGAAACGTGACCTGACTCGTGAACAATTCCTTGAACATGCTTGGAAATGGACCGACGAACACGGTGGTATCATCCTGAAACAGCTTCGTAAACTTGGCGCTTCGTGCGATTGGGACAGAACGGCGTTCACTATGGACGACCTTCGTTCCGAAAGTGTGATGAAGGTGTTCGTTGACTTGTACAAAAAAGGACTTATCTATCGCGGACTTCGTATGGTCAACTGGGATCCGAAAGCCCAGACGGTGCTTTCAACCGAGGAGGTGATCTATCGCGACGAAAAGAGCAAACTATATTATCTGAAATATTACGTTGCCGATGCAGCCGAAAATCCTGTTGTTCCTACGAATCAGGAAGGGGAGATTCTGCATAAGGATGCAAAAGGATATTACGCAGTGGTTGCCACAACTCGTCCAGAGACGATCATGGGCGATACCGCTATGTGTATCAACCCCAAAGACCCGAAAAATCAATGGTTGCGTGGTCACAAGGTGATTGTTCCGCTTGTGAATCGTGTGATTCCTGTGATTGAAGACCGCTATGTCGATATTGAATTCGGTACGGGCTGTTTGAAAGTTACGCCTGCTCACGATGTGAACGACTACAATTTGGGTAAGACGCATAATCTTGAAATCATCGATATTTTCAACCCAGACGGAACACTTTCCGAAGCGGCTGGAATGTACGTCGGACAAGACCGTATGGATGTCCGCAAGCAAATTGCAATTGATTTGCAGTCGGCTGGTTTGCTGGAAAAAATCGAAGATTATGAAAACAAGGTCGGCTATTCCGAACGAAACCAAGACACTGCCGTTGAGCCGCGTCTGTGCCGTCAATGGTTCTTGTCTATGAAACATTTTGCCGACATTGCGTTGCCGCCAGTTTTGGAGGGAAAAATCAAGTTCTATCCTACGAAATATGTGACGACATATAGAAACTGGTTGGAAAACATTCAGGACTGGTGCATCAGCCGTCAGTTGTGGTGGGGACACCGCATACCTGCCTATTTCTTGCCGACTGCGGAAGGCGAGGAGGAACAGTTTGTCGTTGCTCTCACGCCCGAAGAGGCGCTTGCCGAGGCAAAGAAGATAAAGGGCTACGAAAACATTACGATTGACCAGCTTTCACGTGACGAAGATGCGCTCGATACGTGGTTTTCGTCGTGGTTGTGGCCAGTTTCGCTGTTCGATGGAATCAACACGCCAGGCAATGACGAGATACAATACTATTATCCTACGTCGGATTTGGTTACAGGTCCCGACATTATTTTCTTCTGGGTTGCCCGAATGATTATGGCAGGCGAGGAGTATATGAAGGACGTGCCTCTCAGAAACGTGTATTTTACGGGTATCGTTCGTGATAAAATCGGCCGTAAGATGTCGAAATCGCTCGGAAACTCGCCCGATCCTCTTGAATTGATGGCGAAATTCGGTGCCGATGGCGTGCGTATGGGTATGATGCTTTCGGCTCCTGCTGGAAACGATATTTTGTTTGACGAGGCATTGTGCGAACAAGGACGTAATTTCAATACCAAGATTTGGAACGCGCTTCGTTTGGTGAAAGGTTGGGAAGTTGCCGATATTGAGCAACCTGAATATGCCAAGATTACTATTGACTGGTTCAATGCAAAACTGAGCGCCACGATAGATGAAATTAACGACGATTTTAGCAAATATCGTTTGTCGGTGGCTCTGATGACGGTATATAAACTCATCTGGGACGAGTTCTCGGCATGGTACTTGGAATTGGTTAAGCCGGCTTTCGGTCGGCCAATTGACAAGAAAACGATGGAACAGACATTGGAATTCTTCGAAAAATTGATGTTGTTGCTTCATCCGTTTATGCCGTTCATTACCGAAGAGATTTGGCAGGTTTTGAAAGAACGGAAAGCAGGAGAGAGCATCATGGTTTCGCAAATGCCTACGGCAGAGTATAAGAATGAATCGTTAATCGCTGATTTCGAGTCGGTTAAGGAACTTGTTGCCAATGTCCGCAAGGTTCGTCTGGAACGCAATATTTCATTTAAGAATCCATTGGAATTAGTTATTGCAAATGGTTTGCATAATGCAGCGTACGATTCAATTATTGTGAAAATCTGTAATTTCTCATCCATTGCCAAAGGCGAGAAGGATGCCACTTCGGCGGTGTTTATGGTCGGAACTACGGAATATGCAATCAAGTTGGGCGGTATGGTGAATGCGGCTGAGGAAATTGCGAAGATGGAAGCCGAATTGCAACATTTGGAAGGATTCCTGAAGTCTGTGATGGCAAAATTGGGCAACGAGAAATTTGTGGCTCATGCAAAACCCGAAGTCGTTGAGAACGAACGCAAGAAAAAATCCGATGCCGAAAGCAAAATCAAGACGTTGCAGGAAAGCATAGCTGCGTTGAAGAAATAAAAACTTTTCTATAATGGCAGAACAGCGATTCACACCTGAATATATAACTCATCTTGAACCTAACGAGGTGTTTGTGTTCGGGAGTAATCTTAGTGGTTTTCATGGTGGCGGTGCGGCTGCTGTTGCTATGAAACTGTTTGGCGCGGTGTGGGGGCAAGGTGTTGGTCTTCAAGGTCAAAGCTATGGAATCCCGACAATGCAGGGCGGTGTGGAAACCATTAAACCGTATGTGGATGAGTTTATTGCTTTTGCAAAATCGAAACCGGAACTTACGTTTTTTGTGACTCGTATTGGTTGCGGCATTGCCGGTTTTCGTGACGAAGAAATAGCACCATTGTTTGCCGAAGCTCACAATGTGGATAATATTGTACTTCCGCAAGGGTGGTAATAAGAGTAATTCTAAAGGGTATGAAACGAATCGGATTGATATTTTGCTCGCTGTTGTTGATGTTCGCTTGTGTGGATAAAGGCAAGAAATTCAATGTGGTATCTTCGTATAAACAAAATGTGTATAGCGGCGCCACAATTACGTTCAATATTGAATCGAAAAAGAATTATGTGCCTGATTCTGTGTTGATTCTGGTTGACGGAAACACGCAAACGTTTTCCAAAACAAAGGCTTGTCCGTTGTCAACCGAAGGCATGTCGATGGGAGAGAAAACCGTTACAATCCAAACGTATTATAACGGGAAAAAGGAAGTTCATCTTCGTTCAATCAGAATATTGTCGGATATAGTTCCTGCAAAACTCAAATACGAGGTGGTTGCTTCGTACAAGCATGATAATCAGTCTTATACGCAAGGATTGCAGTTCGAAAATGGTAAATTCTACGAAAGCGCTGGTTTGTATGATGAGTCATCGTTGCGGTATGTTGATGTAAAAACGGGAAATGTGCTTCGGAAAAAAGCAATTGATTCTGTGTATTTTGCGGAAGGCTTGACGATTGTGGGCGATTCGTTGTACCAACTTACGTGGCGTGAGCAAACGGGGTTTATCTACAATAAAAACACATTTGAGCAGATAGGTGTATTTACTTATCCAACCGAAGGTTGGGGCATGTGTTACGATGGAACGTACTTGATTGTGAGCGACGGAACGGAATATTTGTATTTCTATGAACCAAAATCTATGTCGTTGCACCATAAAATTGCCGTGTACGATAATCTTGGAACAGTTTCGAGTTTGAATGAGTTGGAGTTTGTGCAAGGTTTTGTGTATGCTAACATTTACACAACCGATAAAATCGTGAAAATCAATCCAAAAAACGGGAAAGTTGCTGCCGAGATTGATTTCTCTGATTTATTGCCCGAACAATTCCGCAATGATGTTGATGTGCTGAACGGCATCGCTTGGAATCCCGAAACCGACCATTTCTATATTACAGGAAAGTTGTGGCCACGATTATTTGAGGTTCGGTTGTTTTTCCAGAAAGATTGATTTCCGTTAATTTTGGATATGTAATTCTTCTTCTAACAATTCGGCATTGTCGGTGATTACCAGCAATTTATCGAATTCTTTTAACACGGATTTTCCTGTTGGCACAAAGAATCCATTTTCTCGTTTGACCATTATTGCGAGTGTTTTTTCGGGTAGTCCAATATCCATAAGCCGTGAACCTTTTTTCAGCATGGCGTTGGTTATGGTGATTTCTGTGGCAGCCGATTTAATTTCATCAGGCAAGTCAATGTCAAAATGTTCTGGTTTTTTCAATCCTCTGGAATTACCAACGAGGTGCAGGAATTTCGCGACTCGTGGCAACGATGTCCCTTGCAGGATGAGTGATACCAATGTGCAGAAAAATACAATGTTAAATAATAGCCGTGCATTTGGTATGTCGGCGTTCAAACTCAGGATTGCAAAAATTATTGGCGTTGCGCCTCTCAATCCAACCCACGAGATAAACATCTTGTCGCGGTTGAGCATTCGGCGGAAGGGAAACAAACAGATATAAACCGACAACGGACGGGTAATGAAAATCATTACAAAACTGATGATGAGTCCAGGGACTATGATAGGAATCAATTCGTGTGGTTTTACAAGTAGTCCAAGTATCAAGAACATAATAAGTTGGAACAACCATGTTAGACCATCAAAGAATTTGATTGTGGAGTTTTTGTGTACCAATGTGCTGTTGCCGATAACTAATCCCCCTAAATATACGGCAAGATAGCAGTTGCCATGTAAAAAGAATGTGGCTGAAAATATAAAAATGCAACTTGAAAGGACAAGTATCGGGTAGAGGGAATCGTTTTTGATATTTAATTTGTTGATTAACAATACTATAAGTTTACCGAATACAATTCCCAACACTGCGCCGATTATCAATTGCGACAAGACCATCAATGTGGCTGATATGTAATTCGGTTCCCTGTTCGACTGGATATACGTGAGCAATGTGATGGTGAGAATATACGCCATCGGGTCGTTGCTACCGCTTTCCAACTCAAGCATCGGTTTTAGGTTGTTTTTTAGACGAAGTCCTTTTGCACGTAATATGGAAAATACTGATGCAGAATCGGTTGACGACATTGTCGCGCCTAACAAAAGTGATGTTGACAATCCGAATGTTGCCGCTTCGTAGGTCATTCCTAATATCCACCAAATTGCGATGCCCGTGAATAGGGCGGTTAGAAGGACGCCGAGTGTTGAAAGCATTATTCCTTGGGCAAGTACGGGTTTTATGTCGTTGATTTTTGTGTCCATTCCGCCCGAAAACAAAATGACGCATAAAGCGATTGTTCCGACGGTTTCAGCCATGGCGATATTGTCGAATTCAATGCCAAATCCGTCGCTGCCGAACAACATACCTACTGCAAGAAACAGCAACAACGATGGTACGCCAAACCGATAACCTGCTTTGTCTGCCACAATGCTGACAAAAAACAGAATTGAAATTAAAAGTAGCGCAAGTTCTAATTGCATATTTTTATTTTATGCAACAAAGGTAGTAAAAGTTTAAGCACAAAAAAAGACGATGCATAAAACATCGTCTTTTTCGTACGAAATAGACTGTATTAGAAGTTCGGTTTCAAACTTGTTCGGTCGTAGAACTTGTTGATGATTTCGACAGCATCATCTGCAGTGTCAACAATGTTGATGAGTTTCATATCATCGGGGCTGATATTCTTTTCTCCCTCAAGCATCACTTTTTTCGTCCAGTCAATCAATCCTTGCCAATATGATTTACCGACAAGAATAATAGGGAAGTGGTCGATTTTTCCTGTTTGAATCAACGTGATTGCTTCAAATAGTTCGTCTAACGTGCCGAATCCGCCCGGCATCACAATAAATCCTTGCGAATAGCGCATGAACATCGTTTTTCGGGTGAAGAAATAACGGAACGTGATGAGTTTGTCTTGGTCAATAAATTGGTTTGCCGATTGTTCAAACGGCAATTCAATATTGATTCCCACCGATTTTCCGTTGCCTTTTTGCGCACCTAAGTTTGCTGCTTCCATAATACCTGGACCGCCGCCTGTGATTACACCAAAACCATGCTGGGTGAGCAAATAAGCGATGTCTTTTGCAAGTTTGTAATACTTGTTGTTTGGTTTTGTTCGTGCGGAACCGAATATAGATACACATGGACCGATTTTTGTCAAAGTTTCAAATCCTTCAACAAATTCAGCCATATATTTGAAAATCTCCCATGTATTTTCAGCTTTGATGTTCTGCCAATTCTTAGGATTGACTTTTTTCGTTGATTTTTTTTCTTCCATATTTTGTGAATATTTAATGTTATTTCCAAAAATAGGAAAAAACATCTTTATTTCAAAATATTTTTTAGAAACTGTCCGGTAAAACTGTCTGAATTGGCTGAAATTTCCTCTGGAGTGCCTGTGGCAACAATAAAACCACCGTGTTCACCGCCATCTGGGCCTAAATCTATAATGTAGTCGGCAACTTTCACCACATCAAGGTTGTGTTCTATCACAACGACCGTATTTCCTTTATCCACAAGCTTTTGTAATACACCAAGCAGGATATTTATATCATGGAAATGAAGTCCAGTTGTAGGTTCGTCCAAAATGTACAGGGTGTTTCCCGTGTCTTTTTTCGATAGTTCCGAGGCTAACTTCACACGTTGTGCTTCTCCTCCCGACAGCGTGTTCGATGGTTGCCCAAGTTTGAGGTAGCCGAGTCCCACGTTTTGCAATGTCTTGAGTTTGTCGTGAATATTTTTTATCGTGCTGAAAAATTCAACTCCTTGGTTTATAGTCATATCCAGCACATCGCTGATAGATTTTCCTTTATAGCGGACTTCTTGCGTCTCGCGGTTATACCGTTTCCCATTGCATTCGTCGCAGGTGACGAACACATCGGGAAGGAAGTTCATCTCGATGGTTTTGATACCCGCACCTTTGCAGGCCTCGCAACGGCCGCCTTTTACGTTGAACGAAAACCGTCCTGCTTTGTAGCCTCGCATTTTAGCCTCTGGCAATGTTTCGAACAATTTGCGGATATCGGTGAAAATATCGGTGTAAGTCACTGGATTTGAACGTGGTGTGCGTCCCAAAGGTGACTGGTTTATCTCAATTACCTTATCGATATTTTCTATGCCTTCTATGCGTGTGTAGGGCAGTGGTTCTGCTTTTGCACGGAAAAAATGTTTGTTGAGTATTGGATGGAGCGTTTTGTTGATTAATGTTGATTTTCCGCTTCCTGAAACACCTGTGACACAGATAAATGTGCCAAGAGGAAATGTTGCCGTCACATTTTTTAGGTTATTGCCGCATGCTCCGATGAGCGAAAGGGTTTTCCCATTTCCAGATCTTCGTTGTGTTGGTATTTCAATTCTCTGTTTTCCAGTTAGATAGTCTATTGTCAGACTCTGTTGTTTCATAAATTCCTTTTGGGTGCCTTGTGCCACAACTTCGCCGCCTTTGCGGCCAGCTCCCGGACCAAAATCTATCACATAGTCGGCGGCACGAATCATATCTTCGTCGTGTTCCACTACTATCACGCTATTTCCTTCGTCGCGAAGTTTTTTGAGCGATTGTATCAATTTTATATTGTCGCGTTGGTGCAGTCCGATGCTTGGCTCATCGAGTATATAGAGCACATTGACCAACTTGGAACCGATTTGGGTGGCAAGCCTAATTCGTTGGCTTTCTCCGCCGGAAAGCGTCTGTGAACCTCTGCTTAGAGTGAGGTACGATAGTCCAACGTCTAACAGGAATTCTGTACGCGTTCTGATTTCTTTTATAATTTCCTGACCGATAGATTGTTGCGATTTTGTTAGTTTTTCTGGTAACTGACAAATCCATTCATAGAATTTTTCTATTGTGAGATTTGAGATTTCTGCAATGTTTTTGTCGGTTATTCTGAAATACAGCGATTCTTTTTTCAGTCGTTGACCGTTGCACACAGGGCAAATGTTCTTCTTTATATAATAGTCGGTTGTTTTTGCATCGTCTTGAAATTCCATTTGCCGTTCGAGCAAGTGGAGCATACCTTCAAACCCAAGGAAATAGTTCGCTTGCATACCGACAGGATTTGTAACGAACGAAAACATTTCTTGCGAACCATAGATAAGCACGTGCTGGCATTCTTCCGAAATATCTTGGAATGGCGTGTCGAGAGTGTCGCCATATTTGGCGAGAATTGCTTCTAACTTACAGAAAATCAGATTGTTTTTGTAAACGCCAAGTGGTTTGAACGCACCTTTCCTGATCGAAAGTTTTGCATTTGGAACAATCTTTTCCACGTCAATTTCATCAACAACGCCAAGACCGTCGCAGTGCGGGCATGCTCCTTGTGGTGAATTAAACGAAAACGAGTGGGGAGCAGGTTCGTCGTATGACAAGCCTGTAGTGGGACACATCAGTTTTTTGCTGAAATACGTCACCGTATTTGTTTCCATGTCAACCACCATAATCACGCCTTTGCCGATTTTCATCGCAGTGTCGATGGATTGTTTTATGCGTGATTCCTCGTTGTTGCTGATTTTGAATTTATCCACCACCAATTCGATGTTGTGGTTTTTGTATCGGTCAACTTTCAAACCATACGTGAGGTCGGTGATTTCATCGTCGATGCGCATGTGGAGAAATCCTTTTCGGCGATATTGCTCGAAAAGTTCCACATAATGGCCCTTACGGTTTTTGATGATGGGGGCGAGAAGATAGATTTTTCGCCCGTTAAATCGTTCATAAATTAACTGCACGATTTTTTCGGTGGTGTATTTCACCATTTTTTCGCCCGTTTCGTACGAAAATGCTTCGCCGATTCTGGCATAGAGCAGACGAAGGAAATCGTAGATTTCTGTTATTGTACCAACGGTTGAACGTGGATTTTTATTGACAGTCTTTTGTTCTATGGAAATAACAGGGCTTAATCCCGTGATTTTATCAACGTCGGGACGTTCCATTGTACCCAAAAACTGACGGGCGTAGGCAGAAAACGTTTCAATGTAGCGCCGTTGCCCTTCGGCATAAATAGTATCGAACGCCAACGAAGATTTTCCACTACCGCTCAGCCCAGTGATGACGGTAAGCGTATCGCGCGGAATTGAAACGTTCACGTTTTTGAGGTTGTGCTCACGTGCGCCTTCAATTGTTACATTTGTATTGAATAGAGAGTGGGAATCTTTCATTATCTCAGTCTTTCAGCGTCTTCAACCAATACAATTCGATACGGGATGCTGTCTTTGTTAGTGATCTTTTTATCGCGTAGCCACGGATTTAACGTCTTGAGCATCTTGTAGTTGGAACCTTGGCTACGGGCAAATTCCGCTAAGTTCGTGATTGACGAGTCAACCGTGACAATCTTTTGTTTCACAGCTTTATACGGTTTAATGTCTATATAGCCATATTGTTCGGGATTCTCCAATATTAGTTTGAATGCCAGGATTCGGAATACATAACGGGCTGTTTCTGAATTTGTGTATAATTCATAGAATGATGTTATTCCTTGAAAATCAGCTTGTTTTGCCAATCCACCTATGCCAAGGTTATATGATGCGGCCGCCATTGTCCAATTGCCAAATCGTTTATATGCATTTTTGAAATACTTGCAGGCAACATCGGTCGATTTTTCCAAATCATACCGTTGGTCAACTTCATCGTTCACTTGCAGCTTATAAAGTTTAGCCGTCGATTCAATTATTTGCCAGAAACCTGCTGCGCCTTTTGGGGAAATGTTTACCCGCAAACCGCTTTCAGCCACAGCAAGATAGCGGAAATCTTCAGGTATGTCGTTCGCTTTCAGCACACTGTCGATAATAGGGAAGTATCGATGTTTATATTTAAGGATTTGGGTTGTTTGCGATTGATAGAATGTGTTTACCAACAATTCGCGTTCAAGACTTTCATATACATCGTACAATTCCAGCGGAACTCTTTCGCCAAAGAGAGTGACATTTTCGGGAATATAGATTTGTCGCGACACCACGAAGGTGCTGTCTTGCACGTTGTTGTCGCTTGAATTGTCGGTAGTCGCCGCCGTTGTGAACAGGAAGACGGAGATGATACCTAATAAAATGCAGATATATGCGGTTTTGTGTTTATCCATGTTTGTAAAGCAAGTTGTTCTTCTTTCTAATAATAAGATTGGTTATATATGCGATAATGAATACGACACAAAAGAATGACGCAAGTATAATTGCCTCTGGATGAGTAAGTTTTCCTCCCGAATAGTTGATAAAATAAACAGCTGCGGCACAACCGATTGCATTAATGCAATCAAGAAGAATCACCGTCTGGGGAATGGTTAACCCTATATACACCAAGCAATGCGTGGTGTGATACCTGTCGCCGACAAATGGGGAACGGCCGCCCAAAAATCTATTGATTGCCACCGTAGTTGTGTCAATAAGCGGCATAATGAACATCAAACAGATGAAAATGAGTTGCGAATAGTTGAAGCCCAATATTGTATCGTTGGAGTTCCAAACGTACGTAATGCTGAAATAGGCGAGAAGCACGCCTAACAATTGGCTTCCATTGTCACCCATGTACATTTTTGCAGGATGCCAGTTCCAAATAAGAAACGCTATGAGACTTGCTGTAACGGCAAGGATAATTTCGGTATTGAAACCGTCGGAAAGCGTTGCAAGTCCAATAAAGATAATGGTTGATATAGACGCTGTGATGCCGTCCATATTGTCGAGCATATTGATGCTGTTCATCAATCCGACAACCCAAAATATTGTAAGAGAATAATTTAGGAAAATGTTGTCGGATGTTTTGATATGCGTGTCGTTTACAATAAAAATTACGGCGCACAATATTTGAAACACCAATTTGAACAACGGCGAGAAATTCTTCACGTCGTCGATGTAACCCATTGCAAATGCCAATATGCAGCAAATGAGTAGGGTATAGGATGGCAATGTTCCATCGCTAATTCCTTTGATTGTGCAATAGATATATGCAATCAAAATGCTGATGAAAAAGATTGTTCCGCCAATGATTGGTTTTGTTTGTGAGGCAAACCGTTCGCCTGTGTTGTTTTTCTTTTGAGGAAGGTTTAGTTCCCATTTGAGAAGAAAATGATAGCCAACAACGCAAATCCCAACAAATAACGCAAAATAAATTGCTTGGTTAATTATTTCTGTGATGAGTATGTTCATGTTTTTTTCTAAACTTACTTAAAAAGGATTCCTTTTTCTTGCTTTTGCCCTTACTTTCGTAGGAATAATATCCATAACCAAAACCGTAACCGTAGCCATAGCCGCTGTAACCGTAACCATAACCACTGTAGCCATAACCATATTTCGACGACACAATGGAAACACCATTCAAGATTACCGATAGGTTATGAATACTATTTTGAGAGTACAAATAATTAATGTTGTTTATGAATATTCGTTTAGAATAGTTTGCACGCGAAACGTAGATTGGCAAGTCGGCGCGTTGGAAACTAAATATTGCGTCGCTCACGATACCAATCGGCGGCGTGTCGATGATAACTATGTCGTAGTTCTTTTTCAATTCTTCAAGCAAATTGTCAAATTCTTTTGAATTGGCCAATTCTGCCGGGTTTGGCGGTGTTGGACCTGAAGGTATGATATCGAATGTCTCGAAATCAGTTTTTATAATACAATCCTGATATTTGTCTTTTCCTATCAGAATGGTACTCATACCGAATTTATTGTTCGCATTGAATGACAAATGCACTTTCGGTTTACGTAAATCGAGGTCGAGCAGGATTACTTTTTTACCGCTGAGCGCAAATACACCTCCAAGGTTTATGGCGATGAATGTTTTTCCTTCGCCCGAAATTGTTGATGTTACAGCTATGATTTTATTATCGTTTTTATTCTGATGCAGAAATTCCAAATTTGAACGAAGTGTTCGGAATGCCTCGGTAATCACAGAATCGGGTTTGTTTTCAACCACAAAACGGTGTACTTTGTCTGAAGAGGCAGAAATAGGAATCACACCGGAAATAGGAGTGTCGGTGTATTTTGTAATGTCGTTGATTGATGTGATTTGGTTGAACAGCAAGTAGCAAATGACTGTAATCATAAGAATGATAAGGATGCAACTCACGGCTCCAACGAAAATCACGTGTGACGCAATCGGCGAAATTGGAACATCGGGAGTGGTTGATTTCTGGAGGATTAGGTTGTTTGTGACGTAACCAGCTTTTGAAATCAGGTATTCGGCACGTTTTTCCACCAATTGATTGTAGAAATTCTGGTGTACATCGTGGATTCGTTTCAGTTTTGTGAGTTCCGTCTCGTTGAATGTGGTATTGCTGTTTTGCGACAATTTTTCCAGTGTTTTTATGTCGTTTTGCAACTTTTTGTTGGTAATGTCAATAATATCGGCGAGATGTTGTTTTTGTTCGGCAATTTGCTGGTCGAGCACTTTTATTTTATGATTGTCGGGCGTAAGCGTCATCAAAAGTTGCTCTTTTTGTTTCTGCAATTGTTGTATGCCGTTTAAGAAATTCAAAATCATTGATTCCGACGAAGTTCCTGATAGAGTGGAGATTGCACTCATTATATCGAACTCTTCGCCGTTTTCGATTTGGTGGTTCACACGGTTGAGTGTTTTTATTTGCGATTGGTATTTTTCGATTTCCTGCGACGGTGATTTCATCGACGTGTTGTTGTCGAAAATATTGCCAACGATTTTATTGTCTTTTTTGAATTGCTCCAACTGTTGTTCCGAGTCGGTTAATTGGTTGTAAACCGTTTCCAACTGGTCGTTGATGAATTGCAGGATTTTCTCTGCCCGTTCTTGTTTCTTCTCGACATTGTAGGCGAGGAAGTTCTCACAAATGGTATTGACAATCTCCGATGCTTTCTGTGCGTTACCGCTTGTATATTTCACTTGAATCGTGTTTGCGGCGGAACTCAATATGGACACATCAAGTTGGGCGAATTGCGTTGAAAATGCAGAGATGTCGTCGTAATGGATGAAGTAATATTTTGCCGTTTTTTGCGATATGAACGATTCGGTGGAAATAATGTTCACGTAAATGCTGCACCCGTTTATGTCGCTCCATTCGTTTCGTTTGATTTCTGTTGAATACGTCTTGTCTTTGTCAAGTTGGTAACTAATTGTAACTAAGTCGGTTTCTTCAGAATAGTCAACGTAGATTTTTTTGTTTTGGAAATATCCCTGCGGATTTTTTATCTCGACGAAAAAAGGAGATTTTTTGTATAATTCCGATGTTATAAATCGTCCTTCCGCAAAATAGTTTGTGTATAGGTTTAATTGTTGGAGTGTACGTTTCAAAAATTCCGACGAACGAATAAGTTCAATCAGATTTGTCATCGACGATTGCCCGTATGCTTCCGTAAAATCAACAATCTGCTTGTCGCGTTCTTCGTTGTTGATTTGGATGATGGAATATGTTTCGTATGTTGGGATAGTGTAGCGCATATATAGCTTGGCAATTATGCCTGTAGCCACAATGAGCAAGATATACAGCCATAGATTTCTCTTAATGACAATACAAAGTTTGCTTATATCAAACGAATCGTTAAAGGTTGGTATTTTCTTTGTCTTTGTCATAGTGCATGTTTACTTATGAAATAGGGCATAAACCATTGTTACACAAGTTAATAGTGTTATATATGGTTGGATTTCTTTTATGAATTTTGCAGCATAGCGTGGACGGGAATCCACATAGATTATATCATTCGCCTCCAACATAAAGTTTGCTTTTCTGAATTCCTCCAAATTACGTATGTTGAAGTTATATACTTCTGGATTTTTATTGTTGCCTCTAATTAACTTGATTTTGTATGATTTACTACTTTCTGTTAAGCCTCCAGCATCGGCGAATGCTTCAAGGAGTGACAAGCCGCCTTCAGGAATCGTTATTTTTTTACCGACAGTGCCTTCGTCGTAGAAAAGAATCACGTTGCGGTTTGTTACTGTGATTTTCACAAATGGGGCTTGGTAATATTTTGCAAGTTCCTGTTCCAAAAGCATTTCGGCGGAATCTTTCTGCATACCACCTAATTTTATTTCGCCAACAGTCGGAATTTTCACAATGCTGTCTTGGCGGATCATATATGTTATGGTATTTCCAGATTGACGATTGTATTGGTAGTTCCTACTTTCCGCCGATTCTGTTTCCAACAACAAATAGCCGTTGTTGGTCGACATGATTACTTCCAATTGGTCAAATGGTTGTAAAACGGTTACACGGGGTGTTTCTGCAAAGTTTGCATATTTAAAGTTTTTGTCTGTCTGAAACATTACTGTTGGACGAAGTATCTTGCAGGAACTCAATGAAATACTGGCGATACAAGCCAAAAATATTAGAAACCGTCTCATGTACACATGCTATTTTTGCAAATATAGCACTTTATTTCGTACGATAGTGTTTTTTATACACTTTTTCCATATCACTGCATAAGCGCTCGTAGCTGAATTTCCAAGATGAAAATGTTTTGCTGTTTTCGCTCATTTTTTTTCGGAGTGGTTCGTCGGAAATTACCGTATATAGTTTAGCGGAAAAATCAGTTATTGTTTGGTCTGATAAAAGCGCCGTTTCGCCTTCGCTGACTATATCGCAGATACCACCGACGTTGGTCGAAACGATTGGCTTTCCCGAAGCCTGTGCCTCGATGATGCTCACCGGCGTTCCTTCGTTGCGGGAGGTGAGCGCCACAATGTCTAATCCTGCATAGGCCCGATCCACATCTTTTATCCACGATGTGAATGTGATGAGTCGGTCGAAGGTGGTGTCTTTTTCCGTGTTGAAAGGAATATTTTGCGCAGTGCAATATTGTTGCAGCTCATCCTTTAATTCTCCGTCACCAATGATGAATGCCCGAATTTTTGCGTTTGGTGACTGTTGTTTGCATTGTGCAATTGCATCAATAAATAGATGGTGGTTTTTGACTGCCGCCAATCGTCCCACAATGCCGATGGCTATTTCATCGTCGGCAATGGAGTATTGGCTGCGGAACTGACGGCGCTTTTCTTCGCAATTTTCCGAAAAACGACGTAAATCAAAACCAAGCGGAACGACTTCGATTTTCGATGGATCGCAAATATTATAGATGGAGCCAAGTTCGTGTTTCTGTATGTCGCTGATAGCAATGATTGCTGTGGTTTTTCGGGCTAAAAGTCGTTCGAGTACGATGAAAAATGTTGTTTTTGCCTTACTGAAATACGAATGGAATATGTGTCCATGGAATGTGTGGAAAATGTATGGAACGTGACAATAGATTGCCGCCATACGTCCGATCATACCTGCCTTCGAAGCGTGGGTGTGAACAATTTCAGGTCGCTCTTCGCGAATGATTCTCACTACTTTCAAAAATGCCTTGAAGTCACGCCCAATGCTGATTCCACGTTTTATTTCGGGGATTACTTGATAGGGAATGTCGAGTTCCTGCAAAATGTATTCGGAACTTGCCTCGGAGTCTTCTTTCTCGCCGCCGATGAGTGTGGTTTGGTATTCGTCGGAAATGTATTTCGTGAGATAGGCAACGTTGTATGTGGGACCACCAACGTTGAAACGGTTCAATATGCGAAGTATTTTTGTCATCCGTTGAAAAACGTGGCAAAAATATCATTTTTGATGAATAACGGAACGTTTGTCTTTGGAAATTTTACCGATAGTTATGATGCAGTTGTTCGGACAATACGTTGATGCATTGGTTCAACGATACAATGATGTTCAAACTGTTCTCATCCTGAATTTTTCCGAGTTGCTCTTTTTTGAGCTCGTATCGTCGTTTTATGTATTCCAAAATGGTTTCCTTAATAACAATCGACAGTTGTTCGTTTTCTCGTTGCTGTTCTTCTTCGATTTTTTCCTCGACTTTTTTGTTTTTGTCCTTATCCCAATACAGTACGTCGATTTGACGCTCATCGCTCAGAATGTCGGCAACACGTTCTGTATCAACGAAATCACGGAGATAGTCGGCAATTTTATCTTGCTTTTCCTCGTAATTTGCATAGTATTCGTCGAAAATTTTCCGTTCTGCTTCGTTTACCAAAAAGAAGGATTCTTCTTCGCTTAATTTTTGGTTTAACTCTTTATATATGTAGTCTTTCACCAATCCAGTGAATGAACTATTGCTGTAAGGATATTCTTTTTTCTTTCCGTCGGTGCCTTTGTTGGTTTGTTGCCAGAAATATTTGTTTATTTCGAAAAATGAATCTGCGTCTTCAATATATATGGTTCTTGAACCATAGAGAATGAGTAACCTAATGATTGCTATCTCGTTGGAAAGAATTTTATCGACGTTTGATTTCTTTTCAACTTGTTTTGTTTGTTGTGGTTTGGGCTTTACGCTTGGATGTCCTATGATTTTGTTCACTTGGTTGGTGAACGTCAACTCGTCGATGTTCAGGATTTTGCTACATTCCTGAATGAAAACCGACCGTTTGATTGGGTCGGGGATTTTTGCCGTGGTTGCCGCTATCGAGTTGATGAATTCTGCACGTTTGATAGGATCGTCTTTGGCTTCGTCAACTGCCAGGCGGGTTCTGAATGTGAGGAAGTCGGTCTTGTTTTGTTTGATATATTGGGCGATTTCCTCTGACGAATGTTTTTTTGCGAATGAATCAGGGTCGTCGCCGTCGGGGAGAAGGAGCACGCGCACGTTCATTCCTTTTTCAAGAATCATGTCGATTCCACGTGTGGCGGCTTTGATTCCGGCATTGTCGCCATCGTAAATCACTACAATATCATTGGTAAACCGCTTGATAAGTATGATTTGGTCATCGGTGAGCGATGTTCCCGACGAAGCAACCACATTGGTTATTCCTGCCTGGTGCATGGAAATCACGTCGGTGTAGCCTTCAACCAGAATACACTCGTTTTGTTTCACGATTTCGTTTTTGGCGAACGAAATACCATAAAGCGTTTTACTTTTATTGTAAATCTCTGATTCTGGCGAGTTTATGTATTTCGCACCACCTAGCACATGCTCGTTTGCGGGTGTCATGATTCGTCCACCGAATCCAATTACCGCCCCAGAAACCGATGTGATGGGGAACATTACACGTCCGTGGAATCGGTCCATTTTGTAGTTGTCGCCAACCGAAGTCAAACCGACTTTTTGCAGATATTCGAGTTTGTATCCTGCTTTTTCGGCTGCTGTTGTGAATGCGTCTTTCTTTTGTGGACTGTATCCCAGGCGGAACTTGCGAATGGTTTCCTCGGTGAAACCCCGTTCTATAAAGTAGGAGAGGGCAATTGCTTTGCCTTCTTCGCTTTCCCACAAACTTTGTTCAAAATATGTGGTGGCGTATTGGTTGACTACCCGTAGGCTTTCGAGTTCGCTTTGGCGTTGTTTTTCCTCTTCGCTTTGTTCGGTTTCAACAACTTCTATATGGTATTTCTGTCCTAAATAGCGGATGGCTTCGGTGTATGAACATTTTTCATATTCGCGTATGAAAGTGATTGCGTTTCCCGATTTCGAACAGCCAAAACATTTGAAGATTCCCTTCGCCGGCGATACGACAAACGATGGGGTTTTTTCGTCGTGAAACGGACAGCAGCCTTTATAGTTTGCACCAGCCCGTTTCAGTGCGACAAAATCGCCCACCACTTCGTCTATACGCGTGACGCTCAATATCTTTTCTATGGTATCTTTTGGAATCATTGTACAAAAAAACTCATCGCAAAAGTAGTGATTTGTATGTGAGAATGCATGGCAAAAAACAGAAAGAAATTAACAATGGGAAAATATGTTTTACATATATTATATGTCTTTTATAGCAAATAAATTATACAATATTATTTGTGTATCATCGTTTTTGTGTACATTTGAAGGAAATTTTTATAGATGAAAGGAAAATTTGCATCGCTCGATACGACTAATAAACTTTTGATGTTGTTGGTTTTGCCAATGATGTTTGTTATATTGAAGGAACTTTCCAACATTTTTGTTCCTTTAATTGTGGCGTGTTTCTTTGCGTTGTTGTTTATGCCGTTTCTTCGTTGGACTGCACGTAAGAATATCCCTCGCTTTGTCGCGATAATTGTGATTTTCATAATTTTTGTGGCCGTAGTCCGTTGTTGTATTTGGATTTTGCAGCTCGCAAGTCAGGAGTTCCGCAGTACCGACGTGCAGACGTGGCAACAGATTTTTATGAACTTCAAGGAATTTGTTATTCGGCTTGCGGTGATTGCGGGGTTGAGCGAAGATTCCATTTTGGAGCATTTTCAGGAAACAGATCTGGTTTCCACATTGTATGAAAACGCGGGAAACGTGTTCAATGCCGTACGCAAGACGTTTTCGATTGTGTTTCTGTCGATTTTCTTTATGATTTTGTTGTTGGCGAGCTCGTTTAACGGACAACGCCTTTTGGAAGTGCTGCTGCTGAAGGACAAAACATCGGCTATGCGTACATACATTACTATAGAGAAGAGCATATCGAAATTTATATTCGTGAAAGTACTCATTAGTTTGTTTACAGGAATTTCGTTCAGCATCTTGTGTTATTGCTTCGATGTGCAGTTCCCGATATTTTGGGGAGTGCTTGCCTTTGTTCTGAATTTTATACAAATGATTGGCTCAATCATTTCCACGGCGATTATGTGCGTGTTTGCGATTACATTTTTGCCGTCAATGTCGGTGATGGTGATGTTCATTGTTCTTGCCGTGGCAATTCAATTGTTGTTCGGCAGTATTTTGGAACCAATTTTTATGGGAAAAACATTTTCCATAAATACCGTGACTATTATTATAATGTTGTTTTTCTGGGGATATGTATGGAATATTCCGGGAATGATTTTGGCTGTTCCTCTTACTGTTACCATGAAAACGATAATGGAGCAATTTGATAGGACTAAAAAAATTGCCGAATTGATGTCTTAAAAATTTTTAAGAAAAAATCCCGAATTGGCGCGCTGTATAAGAAGAATTTTGTATTTTTATGAAATTCTTTTTAGAACGTATAATTATGGCAGTGAAGAAACCCAAAATTTTTGTTTTAGATACCAATGTTATCTTACATAATAATAGAGCAATCTATGCTTTTCAGGAAAACGACATTGTGATTCCAATTACGGTGCTCGAGGAACTCGATAAGTTTAAGAAAGGTGAGTCAGACCTGAGCTGGAACTCCCGTCAGTTTGCCCGTGAACTTGATGCTTTGATGGGCGACAAGATACCAACTGACGGTATTTCGTTGGGAAAACACTATGGAAAGTTGTACGTGCGTACCCATTCTCCATATCCCGAGATAGTGAAAAACTCGTTCGCGGAGCAAATTCCCGATCATAGAATTCTGGCTACAGCGTTGATTGTGAAAAATGAAAATCCCGATCGTCAGGTTATAATGGTAACTAAGGACATCAATATGCGGATGAAGGCTAAATCTATCGGTTTGATTGCGCAGGATTTTGAAAACGACAAGATACGTGATTTGGGTAGGATAGAGGAAGGCGTGCGGATATATGACAATGTGGATTCCACATACATTAATAAATTGTATGCGAAAAACACAAAAGACTGCACTGTGACACCAAAGGAACTTGGAATTCCCGAACCGACCACACATGATTATTTTGTGCTGACGAATGGAAGCACTTCGGTGATGGCGTATTATAATCCAAAGAGCAAAAACATATCGCGTGTCAATAAGTTTCGTGTGATGGGCATAGAACCTCGCAATTCGGAACAAACATTTGCGATGCATGCCTTGCTGAACGACGATGTGAAATTGATGGCGCTGACAGGAACGGCTGGTACGGGAAAAACATTGCTCGCTTTGGCAGCCGCGCTCGAACAGCACGAAAACTACGACCAGATTTTGTTGGCCCGTCCGATTGTCGCACTTGGGAATAGGGATTTGGGCTATCTGCCTGGTGGCGAGAAAGACAAAATCAAACCGTATATGCTGCCATTGTTCGACAATTTGCAGGTAATAAAACAGAATCTTCGTAACAATGGCGCAAAAATCAATATGATTGATGATATGTTGCGGGAAGGCTCTCTTGAAATTTCGCCATTGGCATATATCCGTGGACGTTCGTTGTCGCACGTGTTCTTTATTATTGATGAGGCGCAGAACCTAACCCCGCACGAAGTGAAGACAATCATCACCCGTGCCGGCGAAGGAACTAAGATTGTATTTACGGGCGATATCCAACAAATTGATTCCCCATATTTGGATACCTATTCAAATGGACTTTCTCATTTAAGTTCAAAGATGAACGGACAGGCAGTTTTTGCCCACATGAATTTAGTGAAAGGGGAGCGGAGTGAATTGGCGGATTTAGCAAGCAAATTGTTGTGATATGGGCTAAAAAATGGTCGAAAAAGAGAAAAAATCGAAAAAAATGCACTTTTTTATAAAAAAATTGGCGAAAAGCTTTGCAGATATTGAGAAATGAGTATATTTGTAGAAAATGAAATTAAAACAAAAAAATAACTAATTAATTAAATTTTATTATTATGAATAAACAAGAACTAGTAGCAGCTATCGCTGCAGAAGCAGGCTTAACAAAAGCAGCATCAGAAAAAGCAGTTAACGCATTCGTTAACGCAGTAGCAAAATCTTTGAAAAAAGGTGACAGTGTTCAATTGATTGGTTTCGGTACTTTCAAAGTAGGCCAAAGAGCAGCTAGAACTGGTCGTAACCCACAAACTGGTAAAGAAATCAAGATTGCAGCTAAGAAAGTTGCTCAATTCAAAGCAGGAAAAGCTCTTTCTGATACAGTTAACAAAAAATAATCTATATAATAATGTAGATTATACAAAGGCTTCCATTTTGGGAGCCTTTGTTTTTTATAAATAGTTTGGTAAACGAAAATCTGTGCAATTTTTTTCCCGCAAAGCATACTATATCTAAAAGAAAATTCTATTTTTGCACTCAAATAAATTTAACTATATAATATAATGGCAGAAGATACACAAAATCAGGATCAGTTGGAACAAATTGGTAGTTCATTGACAAAGGTTGAACAATTTGTTGAAAATAATAAAAAGACTGTGTTATATGCAGTTGCGGCAATAGTAGTGGTGATTTGCGGTGTCTTCGCATACAAAAATCTGTATCTTGATAAACAACAGGATAAAGCATTGGCTGCAATGTGGCCGGCTGAAAACCAATTCCGTATTGATTCGTTCCATATCGCATTGTACGGAAATGAGAACGTAACTGGTTTTGAAGATATCGTTGACGAATTTGGAAGCACAAAAGCAGGAAATACTGCTCGTTACTACGCTGGTTGTTGTGCTATGCGTCTTGGCGAGTTCGAAACTGCTATCGATTATTTGAGCGATTTCTCAACTGACGATCCAATTATCGAGTCAGAAGCTATCTGTCTGTTAGGTGATGCATATTCTGAAACAGAAAATTATAAAAAAGCTGTTTCTCTTTATAAAAAAGCAGCGAAAGTTGCTGACGATGAATTGTTAAGCCCACGTTATCTCATGAAAGCCGGTTTGGTGTATGAAAAATTAGGCAAATACGATGATGCTATTGAGGCTTATCAACAAATTAAAAAAGAATATGATGGTACGCCGGAAGCATCTTCAATTGAAAAATACATTACTCGTGCTCAATTGAAGAAATAATGGCTACATCGCTCAAGAACCTTTCTGAATATAATCCGAATTCTGTTCCAAATGCATCGGAATTGTCCATAGGCATAGTGGTTGCCGAATGGAACATGGATGTCAATACGCAATTGCTGCATGGAGCGGTGGAAACGCTTCAAAAACACGGCGTTCACGAAAAAAACATAATCGTGAACTATGTTCCTGGTTCGTTTGAACTGACGTATGGCGCACGTGTTATGGCTGAAAATTACGAAGTTGACGCCATCATTGTGATTGGTACAGTGATTCAAGGTGAAACCCCACATTTTACGTATATCTGTCAATCTGTTTCGTATGGCATCACGGAACTGAATCTTTCGTATGATTTGCCATTTATATTTGGATTGCTTACAGTGAACACCAAAGAACAGGCTTTGGACAGAGCCGGCGGAAAATACGGCAACAAAGGCGTGGAGGCCGCTGTAACCGCAATAAAAATGGCGTTGTATAATTAAATCATAGTTTCATTCAAACTATTGATAATCTAAAATTGTTGTTGTTGAGAAAAATTCTATCTTTGCGTAAGTAGAGAAAGAAATTTATTTGCAATGAAAGTTGTTATAATTGGAGCAGGAAACGTTGGAACGCATTTTGCAAAAGCTCTCAAGGCATCAGGTTCGGAAGTGTTGCAGATTGTGAGCCGCACAATGAAGTCGGCGGTGGAATTGGCATCGGAAATCGGCTGTGCGTTTGCTACGGATTTCGCTTCTATAAATAAAAACGCCGATGTGTATATCCTGTGCGTGACCGACAGTCAAATTGTCCCTGTTCTTCGTCAGTTGCATGTGGGGGATAAATTGATTGTGCATACGTCGGGTAGCGTCGGAATCAATGTGTTTTACGATTATGCGTTGAATTACGGATGTGTGTATCCGTTGCAGACATTCTCGAAATTCAAGGATTTGAATTATGCTGAAATTCCGGCGTTTGTTGAGGCTAACACAGAGGAAAATACGCAGATTCTTATTGACTTGATGAAACGCATCACGCCGCATGTTCAGGTGCTATCGACGCAACAGCGTAGTATTTTGCATTTGAGCGCCGTGTTGGTGAACAATTTCTCGAATCATTTATGTGTGCTTGCCGAGTCGTTGCTGAAAGAAAACAGTCTTCAGTTCGAGTTGTTGAAACCGTTGATGAAAGAAACATTCGAGAAAATGTTGAAATATTCTCCGTATGATGCCCAAACGGGACCTGCGCTTCGCGGCGACGAGCAGATTTTGCAGAAACACCGTGATTTGTTGGCAAACCACGAGGATATTCTTGAGATATACAATTCAATCAGTGAAAGTATTGTGAAAACACATTCCGAAGAAAAATAGTATGGGAAATTTCAAGGAACAATTAAAACATATAAAGGCATTTATTTTTGATGTTGATGGGGTGTGGACCAATGGGTTCGTGTATGTTGACGGCAACGGCCTGCAAATGCGGACGACCAACACGAAAGACGGATATGCGGTTCACTATGCATCGAAAATCGGCTATAAAATTGGGATTATCACTGGAGGAAAATGCAAATCGATAATCGGTCGCTTTAACGATTTGGGCGTTACCGATGTGTTTATCGAGGCAAGCGACAAAATGGTGTGTTTCGAGGAATTTATGAACCGTCACGGCTTGAATCCAAAGGAAATCATGTATATGGGCGACGATATTCCCGATATGTTGGTTATGAAGCGGTGCGGGCTGAAAGTTTGTCCAGCCGATGCCGTACACGAAGTTGTGGAGATTTCTGATTATATTTCTTGCAAAAATGGGGGACAAGGTTGTGTCCGCGATGTGATTGAACAAACCTTGCGCGCTCAAGATAAATGGTTGTTGGACGAAGCATATGTCTGGTAATGAAGAACTTCCTGCGCTTAATACGATACAAGAACCTGTTGATAATTGTAGCCACAATGCTGGTGGTGCGTTATGCGCTCATTGGCTTGTTTATGCCGTTGCAATTGTCGTTCGTTGGTTTTAGTTTGTTGATGTTGGCTACAGTTTGTATTTCGGCGGCAGGATATATTATCAACGATTATTTTGATGTGAATGCCGATATGATGAACAAACCTGATAAGGTAATTATCGGTAAATCAATCAATCGTAGAAATGCAATGATTATGCACTGGTGTTTCAACATTGTTGGTTGCATCTGCGGCGGGCTTGTTTCGTTCGGCATCGGACGGCCAAATTTCACGTTTGTTTTTATATTTATTGCCGGCATACTTTGGTTTTATTCAACAACGTTCAGCAAGGAGCCTGTTTTGGGAAATGTTGTTGTTGCCTTATTGGTGGCGGTAGTTCCGCTTATTGAGGTTTTGTACGAAATGTTGCCGCTGTTGGCGTTGCCGTTGAATGCGTTGTCGGATATGCATATCCGTTTCGAGGAAATATTAGTGTGGAGTTTGGGCTACGCCATATTTGCCTTTTTGCTGACACTGCAACGTGAAATGGTGAAAGATATTGAAGATGTGGAAGGCGACCGCACGTATGGCCGTAACACGTTGCCGATAGCAATGGGCATACAAACTGCACGATATTGCACAATAGGAGTGAGCGTGGTTGTTCTCATAGCATTGGCGTATGCGCAAATCTGCAAATTACACGATGTATATTCATTACTGTTTTTGAATATTGGAGTTACGACTCCGTTGTTGTATGCCTTTGTGGTTTTGTTGAAGGCAAAATCAGTTGAGGACTATACAAGAATCAGCCTCGTTCTAAAAATAGTGATGGTGTTAGGATTGGTTTATCTGATTCCACGAATGGTATAAGTATGCACACTCTTGCTCGTAAATTACAGTCATTCAATGTGATACTTGGTTCTGCGTCGCCACGGCGAAAGGATTTGTTGGCGGGTTTGGATATTCCATTCGAAATTCGGGTGAAAAATACTACGGAGGTTATTGATTCTTCGTTGCCATTCCACGAAATTCCCCAATCTATTGCTGAACAAAAGTTTGCGGCATTTGATGATTTAAGGGAACAGGATTTTCTCATTACCGCCGATACGTTAGTGTTTTGTGAGGGAAAAGCCGTGGGCAAGCCAAAAAGTAAAGACGAGGCAAAGCAAATGATACGTTTCTTGTCGGGAAAAACGCATACCGTGATTAGCGGTGTTTGTTTTGGTACAAAACAATCACATTGTTCGTTTCGGTGTGAAACGCAAGTAACATTTGCCGCTATAGCCGACGAGGATGTGGATTATTATGTGGAAACCTATTGTCCGTTGGACAAAGCTGGCGCATACGGCGTTCAGGAGTGGATCGGGTATATGTGTATTGAACGGATTGAGGGCTCGTATTATAATGTAATGGGCTTGCCTGTTCATAGATTGTACAAGGAAATCCTTCGTTGGAATCCATAAAAAAAGCCCTATAAGAATTATCTCACAGGGCTTGATTTTCAGTTTTCTATTCCCATTCTATTGTTGAAGGTGGTTTCGATGAAATATCGTAGCAAACGCGATTTACACCTTTCACCTTATTTATAATGTCGTTCGACACTTTTGCCATAAAATCGTAGGGTAGATGTGCCCAGTCTGCCGTCATTGCGTCGGTGCTGGTAACGGCACGGAGAGCAACGGCACGTTCGTAGGTACGTTCATCGCCCATAACGCCCACGCTCTTGATTGGCAACAAGATAACGCCTGCTTGCCAAATCTGGTCGTAGAGCGAAACTTCGATTTCGCCGTTTGTCATATTTGCAGGAACGCCAGCGGCAAGCACCTTGCGGGCTTCTTCGCCAGAAAGTTTCACCTTCCAGTCGCGCAAACCTTGAATGAAAATATCATCGGCATCTTGCAGAATACGAACCTTGTCGCGTGTGATGTCGCCCAAAATTCTTACGGCCAAACCAGGACCTGGGAATGGGTGACGGGTAATCAAGTGTTCTGGCATGCCTAACTGACGGCCAACACGGCGAACTTCGTCCTTGAACAACCATTTCAATGGTTCACAAAGTTTAAGGTGCATTTTTTCTGGCAAACCGCCCACATTGTGGTGGCTCTTGATAACCATACCCGTAATGCTCAAACTTTCGATTCTGTCGGGATAAATCGTGCCTTGCGCCAACCATTTTGCATCGGTAATCTTTTGAGCCTCAGTGTCGAATACGTCAATGAATCCTGCACCGATAATCTTACGTTTGCGTTCTGGTTCGGTCACGCCTTCAAGTTCCTTGAAGAATTTCTCGCTTGCGTCAACGCCAATCACGTTCAAACCAAGACATTCGTAATCGTGGAGCACGTTTTTGAACTCATTTTTACGCAACATTCCGTGGTCAACAAAAATACACGTCAGGTTTTTGCCGATAGCCTTATTCAATAAAACAGCTGCAACCGATGAATCCACGCCACCGCTCAAACCAAGAATCACACGGTCGTTACCGATTTGTGCCTTTAATTCAGCAACGGTAGTTTCAACGAACGAAGCGGGGCTCCACGTTTGGTGGCCGCCACAGATGTTTACCACAAAGTTTTTGAGCAACAACGAGCCTTGTACCGAGTGGAACACTTCGGGATGGAACTGTACGCCCCAAACTTTTTCGCCTTCGAACTGATATGCCGCAAAATCAACCTTGCTTGTTGATGCAATCTTTTTGCAATTCGCTGGTAGTTTGGTAATTGTATCGCCGTGCGACATCCATACTTGTGAATTTTCGTCGAAACCTTGCAACAATGGGTTAGACTTGTCGAATGACGAAAGATTTGCACGACCATATTCGCGAGTCCCAGCCGATTCAACCTTTCCACCGTAGGTTTGAGCCATAAACTGAGCACCGTAGCAAATGCCGAGGATAGGGTATTTTCCGCGAATGTCGGTCAAATCTACTTTGAACGCTTTTTCGTCATATACGCTAAATGGCGAGCCGCTCAGGATTACACCGATAACGTCTTTGTCGTCTTTCGGAAACTTGTTGTGGGGAACGATTTCGCAGAACATGTCCAATTCGCGGACACGGCGACCGATGAGCTGTGTCGTCTGCGAACCAAAGTCTAAGATGATGATTTTCTCCATTGTTTTGTATTTGTGGCACAAAAATACAATGATTATTACAAATAAAATAAAAGATTGGTAAAAAATAAAAAGTATGTATTGGTTGTGAATAATACAGAGCGAACAACAATTATAAAACAATAGATTTTAGTGTTATTTCTAAATCTTGCAGAGTTGCAATGCTTGCGGCTCTGTGCATTGCTGTTGGTTGTTTGAAAAAATGTTGAAACAATGCCGTATATAGAGTGGTATAGGCTGGGTATAAATTAGTATTTTTGGTTTTCCTAAAACGTAGTGTTGTGGCGAAATCTATTGATACTCCAATGATGCGGCAATATTTCCAGATGAAGGAAAAACATCCTGATGCAATATTGCTGTATAGAGTTGGCGATTTTTATGAGACATATTCCTCCGATGCGGTGCTTGCATCGCAAATATTGGGCATAACGCTCACTCGCCGTGCGGCAGGTACGCCAAACGAAACAGAGATGGCGGGATTCCCGTATCATGCGCTCGACACGTATCTTCCCAAATTGGTCAGGGCAGGACAACGGGTTGCCATTTGTGAGCAGTTGGAAGATCCGTCGAAGACAAAAACTTTGGTGAAACGTGGTATTACTGAGCTTGTTACGCCGGGTGTGTCGTTGAGCGAAAGTATGTTGGAAAATCGGGAAAATAATTTTCTTGCAGCCATATATTATTCTCATTCTGTTGTCGGTGTCGCATTCCTCGATATTTCCACTGGTGAGTTTTTGGTGGGACAGGGCACTGTTGAT
>JAFZOY010000160.1 GCA_017552705.1 Bacteroidales bacterium | reverse complement strand
CGGTGGCGGTGGCGGTGGCGGTGGCTACACGCTCCCCATTGCAAGCGCCGATACCATTGGCGGTGTGAAAATCGGTGATGGGCTGGAAATTGCAGAAAGCGGTGTTTTGAGCGTTGACAATCAAGAACCACAAAATGCTTTATTTTATCTTCCTGATGGCGATATTGGTTGGCAAGTTATAGGGGATTTTGAAAAATGCCTTGATGCAATCAAGAACAACAAACCTTTTAAAGTACAAATGTTTGAATATAGTAATAATGGCGGTTCTGGTACTAATGGATATTCAAAAGATATATATGATCTTATAATAATTTACGATCCTACAAAACCAAATGAAATAAACCTCATGATCACAGGTGGTGTTGGTTTCATTTGGACGGCAAATGGCGTTGAATTCTATGATTAAACTTGTTTGCGGAAAATCACGCGCTGGTAAAACAACTTTTTCAAAACGATACGATGATGTTGTTCACCTTGACTATTGCGGTGGTGTTCTAACTTGTTATGAAAAAGCAATCGACAAGATAAAGGACGTTGAAAACGTCATTCTAGAAGGTGTTTACGATACAAAAGAACGTAGATTGAATTTATTGGAAAGTCGTTCAAAAGACGAATTCAAAACATGCATTTGGATTGACACGCCAAAGGAAATTATATGCAAAAGGCATTCTGATAATTTCAAATACCTTGCTGATAAAGATTTTGAACCTCCAACGCTTGATGAAGGATGGAGCGAAATAATACGGATTACTGAATATATAAGGGATGATGTGAAATGACAGAAGAGATCACCAAACATGCTCTTGTAGATGATTACCCTTATCTGGTCTACACAGACAAGGTGAACAATGTTTACATCAACAACGGATTTGGGGAATTGCCCATTGCAACTGCAAACAAACTCGGTTGCATTCGCGTAGGTAGTGGCTTGTCAGTCAATGATGAAGGGATTGTCTACATCAGCGGAACGGGAAACGATGACGAAGTGATTGTGACCGATGGTGAATTAGGCAAGTCTTTCAATGAGTTGTTGGAGATGTTGCGCTCAGGTAGGAAACCCTACATTTTTGAAGAATATCATAACGGTAGCGATTATTACGTAAACCGTTTCGAACTTGGCCAATTGCAATATAACGAAGGTACTTATTTCGCCGTATTCTCCAATTTGACACGTGGCGGTCAAATCAGTCAGGTTGCATTCTACAGCTCAAGTCCGATAACTAATATGATTCTCGATTAGAAAGGATGATTGGAAATGGCCGACGAGATCACGAAACATTCAATGGTGGATGATTATCCGTATGTAACATATTCGTTTGAAAAGGATTCTACCATTCGCAAACCATTGAGCGTTGAAATCGACAGTGAGGATGTTGCTACAACAAACTTCACTTACAACCAGCTTCAAAGTATTTTTAACAGCGGTATTGCACCAATCGTCAAAGTGAACGCAAACGGTCAGTTGTTGTCAAGCGTTGTCTTTGAAACTTTATATGAATCAGATTCTCAGAAATACATTGTAACTTTCTTCTTGTTAAATGATATGTACGTGGTAATGGCCGATGATCCCGACGAACGTCTGGGAGATCAAACACTTGTCTAATTTTGCATCATCAAACCAACCTAGTATAATGAGCGGTAGCAATACCGCTCATTTCATTTGGGGTGATTTTATATGCCTGAATTCAATTACCTGATTCACAACGAAAGCGATTTCCCGCATTTGCGGAATGTGGATGTTTACAAATTCGACAACGATTTCGATTATGGCCGATTCGATTACGATCAAATGGAATTGCAAATTTGCACTGTACCTTGGGATATGGGAGAAGCGCATATCGGAAACCGCACCATTTCGGGAATCGGCAATGTTGTTTACTTCGAAAGCAAGGAAGAAAGAGACAAATGGTTTGATGCAATTCCCGATTTGGAGTGTTACCGATTCAAAACGAAATTCAAGGAATTGCACAGGTCGTTGCAAATAGATGTGCCTGTTCCCTATGACATGTGCGCAAAGCACAATTACCTTGTCGTGAAGTATGCGAAATTCGCTAACGAGAATTCACCTGTTCAGTACGAAGGTTCTTTTGGTTTGCGTGAATGGTTCTGGTTCATTCGAGAAGTGGAATTCCTTGCACCTAACACTACAAGGTTGCATTTGATGGACGATGCTTTTCAAACATGGATTTACGATATCAACGTTAGCGGTATGATGCTCGAACGAGGTCATGCACCTATGTTTGCAATCAAGGCAGATTCGTACTTAGGCAATCCGCTAACGCATAACGAATACCTGCTAACAGAAGATGTGAATTTCGGTGAAGCACGTATTGTGCAAGACATTCAAGCAGTTGCACTCAATGCTGGAAACATGTATGCCTGCATTGCCACATCTGCAAATCCACAGGGAACGTGGGGATCTAAATCTAACAATGATTGGAAAGTGCCGACAAGCGCTTATTACAATCAACAAGGTCAACCGTCAATGTACGTTTTCTGCATGAAAGCAGACAAGTTAAATGATTTCCTATCTAACATCAGTTCTTCTTATCCACAGTTCAGACAAACGGTGCAAGGTGTTTGGTTTGCATCAGATGATCTCATAACATTGGGTGACAGCTTCACTTTTGCAAGCACTACTTGCTATCGTGTGAAGGCAACTAGGCAAACGCTCGATTTCTTCGAACTTGAAAAAGCGCAGTTCGGATATCCTCAAAGATATGCGAACATTGCCAAACTCTACACATCACCTTATGCGCATATCGAATTGACAGATGAAAACGGCAATGTGGATATCATCAAGATTGAAGATACGACTGGAACGTTCAAAATCAATGCAGCTATGAACACCGCTTATCCGTTCATTACCGTTGACGCGCAGTTGACAGGTGTTGGCGGTACAGCTTCTAAAACAATCACATTCAAGAACATAACCGATAGATCCATAACGCTAAAAGGCCAATGGTATGAAACCTTGCATAGCTGGAATGTGCCTGTTTTCGCAATTGTGTTGAATCCTGGAAAGGAATACGACTATTCAACGCATTTCGATAGAAAGCAAAGGGTGGTGGATTACACAGCGGCAAAGGACAATGCAGACGCAAGCGCCGATACCCTAACTGCAAATGCAGGTTTGCAGGCTACTGCTAATAGTGCAAACGCTTCTGCTCATAAGACGTTGAACAGCTCTAAAACGACAATCGACAATTCTACTGTTGATTTTCAAACGAACCATTCACTAGATCAATTGCTAGGTAGCGTGAACAATCAAATAGATGCAGCCGAACAGACAAGCGCCATTGCAGCGGCAACAACAGCGGTGACGGCAGGCACAAGTGCTATATCGAATTTGGCGAGTGGCAATATCGGCGGTGCTGTTACAGCGGCGATAGGTGGCGCTGCTAATGCAGCTTCGACAATGGCTCAATGTGCAGTTGGCACTAATCTGATGTACAGTGATGCAGAAGTAAGTGCCGATTTCACAACTGCAACAGCAGACAGGGCGCAATATGCGAACAATGCACATACCACAGCGGCAAACGCAAACATTGATTCTGTCACATCTGCAAACAACGCACTTGTGACAGGTAGTGCAGCGAACAGTGCAGCAACCGAAAAGGCTAACGCACTTAGAAACAAGAATGCAGCGGCAAGTGCAGTTTCAAACGATGTTTTGCAAGCAGACCTTAGAGCACCGTTCATTTACGGTTCTTTTGAAAACGGTGATACCTCGACAACTAGACCAATGGCAATGATAGCCCATATCGTGACGCAATCCAAAAGCGCCATTGCAAGTGCAGGTGATGAATTCGTCCGATACGGTTACATGTTCGAAAAATTCTGGGAATTCAACGGAAATTGGAACATTGGAAAGTATTTCACCTATTGGAAACTAAAAGATTTTTGGGTTTCGAATTTAGATGTTCCAGATATGTACATGGATAAGATTCGCTTTTTCCTTTTCGGCGGTGTCACCGTTTGGAGAAAACCAGAATATATAGGAAAGATTGACCCTTACACGAATTTCGATGTTTAGAAAGGTGTTTGAAATGAGCGAACTTGATTATTTGAAGAAACTGGAATTCACCGAAAACGAAAAAATCATAGTCAACAATGTTGCAAAGAAGATGCTTGACCCTGAATCGACGTTCACCAAAGAAGAATTGGAAACATACGCTGATTTCAAATCTCAGGTAGCACTTAGAAACGACCAATGGAAAAAGGTAAACGAAATGCGCAGGGAAAGCGAACAGGCTATAATAGACGAATGCAAGAGAACAGAAGAATTGGCACGAAAGAAACTAGACGATCTCGTACAAGCTGCTTTCGATAGATTGGAGCGAATGGAAAATGTCAAGTAAGAACAGGCGAAAGCGAAAAGGCGAATTCTTTTCCGATAGGTTTTGGGAATCGGACAATTACAATTTCCGTTCATACCATAAAAACCTTGATTTGCTCCTATCGCTTGCAATCAACCGTTTCCGTTGGGTCAATCTACCTGAAACATGCGATGCAAGGTATCTGGAAAAGGTATTGCATAGAAACGGCATTGCAACGCTTTCATTCAAGCGTGATGAACCGACGCGCATTTTCACGACATTGCAGGCTATGCCAAACGGTGTTTACAACATGTATGGTTTACCGACAGAATGGCGTGCCGTTGGTTATGACGGTTTGACAGATTATGAAGTGAACTATTCGAATGGTGAACTTTGCTACTATGCATATTCGCGTGTTTGTCCTTGGAATGCACTTGAGATCTACGCACGTAAAATGACCCATTACGAAAGAACAGAAGATGTTAACTTGTCACAGCAAATGACACCGTTCATCGGCATTGCACCACAGGAAAAGAGAATTGAACTTGTGAACCTGCTAAAACAGGTGCAAGGTGGTGAACCTGCAATTTTAGGTGATGAAGGATTGTCAAAACTTGTCGATAACGTGAAAACGCTTGATATTGGTGTACCGCTCATTACAGAAGAATTGGCGAGGTCACATCAAAACGTCTTGAATCAGGCTTTGCTTTACTTGGGCATTCCACATCTTGCCTTTGAAAAAGGTGAACGAATGATTGAAGATGAAGCAAGGGCGAACACAGCACCGACAAATATCATGCTTCTAGATTGTTTGCAGGCAAGACGCGAATTTTGCGAAAAGGTGAATAGAAAATTCAACCTCGATATTCAAGTTTACTTCAATGAGGATTTGGAAAGCTACAATTACAACTACACCAACAACATTGAGCAAATGGCACAGGACAAGGTTATTCTTTCCAGTGATGGAACATTGGATGTTTCGTTGATTGGCGGTGTTTCTAATGGCGAATAGATACTGTTTCAACGATCTATCGATTGATGTTGATGCATGGTTGGATTACACAGGTGAAAACATCTGGAATGCTGTTTATACAATCCAGTTGGGAGAATTGATAGAAAACGGTGTATTCGATTGGTCAAGAGAAATCCTTGATTGGAGCAACGCAGCACTTGATGCAGAACAATACGAACGTGTTTGCAATTACTTCGTTGAGCGTTTCTATTGGCGCGAAATCAGCATTGAACCGTTTTTGGAGTGGGCAAAAGTTCTGAAAAGGAAACTCGTTTACGAACTAATGCCGAAATACAAACCGCTTTACGAACGTGTTGCAGAAGGTATAAATCCGTTGGCAGATGGTAACGAGTATTACAAGAACAGGACAATACAAAGCGCTTATCCTGAAACGTTGCTCAGTGCCAATGCCGATTACATCACAGATGGACGAGACGAAGAGTTTCAAAGGATAAAAGAAGGTAACTTAGCAGACAGTACGGAAAACTTTGCAGCGAAATACAAAGGTGTAGATCAGTTGATTCTTGATGAACTTGAATCAATGTTCATTAGCCTATATACTGCAAATGTCAATATGACTTGGTAGGTGGTCAAATGAGTTGTTGCAATATTCCCCCAAAATGCAATCCAAATGCGGGACGCTACATTTCCCCATTTTTCGGATTCACTGAATTCACCCCGACAATCCCAAAAATGTATTGGGATGTACATTCGCAAGAACAGCGTATTTTGCGCATTTGCGATATGTTGGACAAGTTGATTTGCTATTCAGATTACTTGGGCGATAACTTGAACATGACACGTGACGAGCTGGAATGGCTCAAAGAACAGTTCATTGAATTCAAGGAACATGGTTTCGAGGATTACTATTTAGAGCAAATAGAAAAATGGGTTAACGATAATCTGGAAACGCTTTTCAAATTGCTAGTTAAGCAAGTGTTTTTCGGTTTGACCCTTGAAGGATATTTTGTTGCCTACATTCCTGAAAGTTGGGATGATATCGTTTTTGATACTGGTTTCGTTTACGGTGTCGATACTTACGGGCGATTGATTCTCAGATGGGATGTTGACAATTCAGGCGAAAGCGTAAACCAAAGACCCGAAGATTGGAGCATTTAAAATGACTGTTAGAGAATACGTTGGCGCGCGTTATGTACCGCTTTACATTGGCGATTGGGATAACACGGTTACATATGAACCGCTTTCAATCGTTACCTATCAGGGTAATTCGTACACATCTAGGCAGTATGTGCCAAGTGGAATCGATATCAACAATACGCAATATTGGATTTGCAGCGGAAATTACAATGCGCAAGTTGAAGCATATAGGCAGGAAGTCGTTAGCGTTTCCAATTCTGTATCCACACTTGAAACAACCGTTGGAGACAATTCGAGTGGTCTTGTGCATGATGTTGCAGAGCTGCAAACAACCGTTGGCGATAATTCGAGCGGTCTTGTGCATGATGTTGATGCACTCGAATTGTCTGTACCACGTCTTGAACTTGATATCGAACGTCAGAAGATGCTAAACGGTATTCTTTCTAAATGTGGGCGTGATTTCGAAATCGTTGACCGTTTCATCATTGACCGTGGCGATGGTGGCGAGGGTTATCATACCGATAGGATTTCAAGTGTGCAGAATGGCATTTGCTTCATTCAGAACAATACACGCTACTATGCACAGTTCATCCTTTACGATGATGATTCTTATAACGATCTCTACATTAGAAACCTTGATTCGCATACAACGGTTAGCAGGTTGCAGGATGTAACCAATTACCATGATCCATCGTTGACCTATATTGGCGGTTATCTCTATTGCGTTGACGATACTAACAAACAGCTAATCAAAATCAACGTCACAAATCCTTCTAACCCATCGTTTACAACGCAATCGCTTGCACATACGACACATTACGATTTGATTTGCTTCACATCATCAACTGAATATTGCGGTCTTTCATCAAACGGTGCAACGATTGACTTCTACGAAATCGGCAACGCTTCTATGGTTGACCAATTACAGCTTTCTTCACCTGCTCTAATGACGAATTCCGTTATCCAGTCGATGTTCGTAAACAATGATTACATTGTTTTCGGTCATTGGCAGCCGAATGCAGTTTCAATTTTCAACATGCACACGGGCGATCATATCAAGACAATTGGAATGGAAACCTGGTATGATTTCGTACCTTGTCAGGAAGTGGAAAGCGCAACCATTGCAGATGATGTGTTGTATGTCAATCTCGGTCAAACGTTGGAGGGTTACAATCTCCCTTGCATCCTCGCTGTTCCGCTTGACAATACACAGACTTTCAAACCGAGCACTAACCCATTCGTATTCGAAAGCAACGATACAGGCACGTATCGTAGGCAAGTTTACGTTAACAACGAGACTGGCAAACTGTTCCAAGATACCAACTCGTATCCGAACAGGTTTGTTTTCAAGTTTGCAACCGATGCAGCAAATGCACTTCGCAGCATTGGGAGTGGCGGAACAATCAATTTCAGTGCTTCCAGCTATCCTCGTTTCGTTGCACTCTTCGATGGTGTTTTCAGAATTGCACATAGCGGTTCTAACATCGATACCGAAATGGCAGGTTTGCGATTCGTCAATTGCGTTGTAAACATCATCGATTTTGACCGTTTCAATTGGGTTGCAAACAACAAATACAACGATTCTGAATGGAACGCGATTTATTGTCTCGGTTGCGTGGTGAATGCGAATTGCACAAGCATTAGCGATTGGAGATCTATCGAAGTGGAGGAAAACCCAGAAGCAGCAAACGATGCAAAGGCACGCTTGCTTCATCTTCGCCAATGTCAATCTATGTTACCTTCACCCAAGAATTGTCGTGTTGAATACGGCTCTGTTGATTTGCGTTACAATGCTGCCACCGATACGAATTGTGTTTTGAATTATTCATGTGTTAATGTGAGCACTGAACCTGATACATTCAGCAGAGATTAAAATTCCCATAGGGCGCTACCAAAGCCCTCCAATCGAAATTCCCTCCGCGCGTTCCCTTCTCCCCTG
>JAFZOY010000159.1 GCA_017552705.1 Bacteroidales bacterium | reverse complement strand
GGCAAGGACAATCTGATTACCAATAACCTGATGTTCCATTGCCACAAAATGTACAGCACCAGCAAGTGGACGGACAAGCGTTGGAGTGATGTAGTTTCTTCCGAAAGGGTACAGCGGCAAATTAAGGATTTTGATTTCCCTTCGGAATTATACAAAGAGCGTTACCCTGAATTGAGAAGCGATTCGATTCTGCTGCCTCCGCCCAATCGCAGTTTTATTTTCCATAATCTCTCTGTCGATTCCAAAATAGCCATTCCCGTCGACGAAAAGCAGTGTGTTTTGCAAGGCAATGTTGAAATAAAAAAAGGGAAGGCATCCTTATCCTATTATTTGCATCCCCGCCGCTTGAAAAAGTATGGCCTTCAACCGATTCCGTACGAAAAAATGGGCATTCAAAGCAACAGGTTTATCGAAAATAAGGCCCAATGATGTTTTTTTTCAAAAACATTCATAACAAAAAGCCGAATTAAAAATAGAAATCATTACCTTTGCAATGTTGTATTTCTGAAATGTGTTCACGGACTTCGCACAACTTGGGAAACGACAGAAACTTATGTAAGAACTAGAAGTCCACTATTGTAACAATGAGAAAAAATATTGTAATAGCAGTCTTGATGGCCGCCGTTGTGTTGGTGTCGTGCGGTTCTACGTCAACTTTGTCAAACGCAGTATCGGCAGCTGCCAGCGCCAATACCACAGCAAAATCTATGGGCACATCCTGCGGGTCGGCTTTGGTTAATTTGTACAAATCATACAAAGCCAATGGCAAGAAAATCAATATGAGTGATACCAATGTGTGGACCAACGCCTTGGCATTGTCGTCAAGTATGGCTGGCTTGAAGGACAACGGCAGAAATTCCGATTACCGTAAATCTTACATTGCCGGTATGTTGCTGGGTTCGGCCGGTGCACTGACCCAAGTTTCGGCCTCCAATGTTTACGACAACATGCTCAATTCGCTCGGTTCATTGTCCGGCTTGAGCAGCAGTTCAAGTTCGACGGCAAGAAGCAATGCTGCCACGGCGCTTTCCACCATCCTGAGTTTGATGGGCAACTAATTCCGTCTGACCGAAATGAACAATTAAACAACGTAGGGGCGAATATTCATTCGCCCCTTTTTTATCATTTTCAAAAAAATATTTTGTGGTGCAGAATATTTTTTCGAGCGAATTTTTTTGTAAATTTGCGAAACCAATTCGGAAAAGGTAAAATGCTTGCATATAGCAGTGTTTTACAGCCATTTGTGAGAAATACCAAATTATTTAACTTAAAATATAAACAGTATGAAAAGAAATGTAATTATCATTGGTGCTGCTGGAAGAGATTTCCACAACTTTAACACCTTTTTCCGTCACAACGACCATTACAACGTAGTGGCTTTCACGGCAGAACAAATCCCTGGTATCGACGACCGTTGGTATCCGAAGGAATTGGCCGGTGAGGATTTGTATCCGAATGGAATTAAGATCTATCCGGAATCAATGCTTACCGAACTTATCAAGACGTATAACGTTCATGACTGCGTATTTGCATACAGCGACAAACCCTATCCGTACGTAATGAAAATCAGTGCTATCGTAAATGCTGCCGGTGCATCTTTCATGCTCCTCGGTCCTAACGATACCATGATTCCCTCGAGCAAGCCCGTGATTGCTGTTGGCGCTACCCGTACTGGTTGCGGTAAATCACAGACTTCACGTAAGATTATCGAATATTTGGTAGCTAAAGGTTTGAGAGTGGTTGCCGTTCG
>JAFZOY010000158.1 GCA_017552705.1 Bacteroidales bacterium | reverse complement strand
TGTCGTTCGTGTCGATCATCTGCAGCTCTTCGGTGGCGTTCATCTTGACGGCGGTGAAGCCCTTAAACGTCAGTTCCACGAACGCTTCCGTGCTAATAGACCGTATGAGGATTATCCACCATCATACGATGATGAAGATGAAGAGTTGAACAAGGGCAAGAAAAAGAAAGAGGAACGTGACGAATACGATGAATACGACGACTAAACAATGTTAAACCCAATCCCCAGTTGTAGAGTGCTATAACTGGGGATTTCAAATTACACGTTATGCAATATATTTTACCAATAGTTTTACTGATTTTAGCAAATGTGTTTATGACACTTGCGTGGTATGGACATTTGAAACTCAATCAAATGGGAATATCTACAAACTGGCCGTTAATTGTAATTATCCTTTTTAGCTGGGGAATCGCATTCGTTGAATATTGTTTTCAGATTCCTGCGAATAAAATGGGATTCATTGAAAACGGCGGCCCTTACACACTATTGCAGTTAAAAATCATACAGGAAGTGCTTTCCATCTCGGTTTTCTGCGTTATTGCCAATTTACTGTTTCAAGGAGAAAAACTTGCATGGAACCACTTTGCGGCATTTGCATGCCTTATTATGGCTGTAGTGTTTGTGTTCTGGAAATCGTAGACTATCCTTAAACGTTATATTGGCGAGCGCCAAATATTGAGCTGCCAATCCGCACGATGGTACTGCCTTCTTCCACCGCTATTGGGTAATCTTCCGACATTCCCATAGAGATTTCTTTGAACGAATCCGCTGGAAAATACTTTTTATGAAGCGTATCGAAGATTGTTTTCAGATGTTGGAACTCCTTGCGCACTTGTTCGGTATTGTCGGTGAAACTTGCCATTCCCATAACACCGCAAATCTCAACGTTCTTTAGTTCCTTAAATTCCGCTGATTGCAGAATTGATTCTGCCTCTTCCAACGACAGTCCAAATTTTGTTTCCTCGGTTGCAATATGAAATTGCAACAAACAAGGTATCACACGATTATGTTTTTTAGCCTCTTTGTCGATTGTTTCCAACAAAGACAATGAATCCACACTATGAATAAGCGAAACAAACGAAGCAATGTATTTCACTTTATTGGTTTGCAGATGACCGATTAAATGCCAACGAATATCCTTGGGAAGATTTTCGTATTTGCCAACCATCTCCTGTACCTTGTTTTCACCGAAATCACGGCACCCAATTTCATACGCCTGCATAATATCGCTTTCGGGTTTTGTTTTTGAAACCGCCAGCAACAGAACGCCTGCAGGTAACGTTTGTTGAATCTTGTGTATGTTTTCCTGTATCATAGTGAGACAAAGATACTTTTTTAATTGAGACATTATCCCAAGAATGTATATTTTACATACAAACCACAGAAATTGTCTGATTCACAATAAATTGTGCGGAATACTAAATCAGATTGATATTATTTTCCTTACAGATTTCAATTGTTTCGTTGCTCCACAACGAGCTTTGAACCTCGCCGATATGAGCCTTGCGAAGGAAGAACATGCACAAACGGCTTTGTCCGATACCTCCACCTATTGACAACGGCAATTCGTCGTTAAACAACATTTTATGGAACAACAAATCTTTGCGATTTTCGGCGTGAGCCTTTTTCAATTGATATTCCATAGCCGTTTTGTCAACTCTGATACCCATCGATGAAATTTCAAAGGAACTTTCCAAGACAGGATTCCATAACAAAATATCGCCATTCAAACTCCAGTCATCATAATCTGGAGCACGGCCATCGTGTTTTTCACCATTCGACAATTCATCGCCGATGCCAATCAAAAATACAGCCTTGCATTCTTTTGTGATTTCACATTCCCGTTGTTTTGGCGTTAGATTCGGATAGCGTTGCAACAATTCCTCGGATGTAATAAATGTGATTTTTTCCGGAAGAATTGGCTTTATGCTTGGATATTCCTCAGAAACAACGTATTCTGTATGTTTCAGCACATCATAAATTCGTTTGACAATCAATCTCAAGAACGACAGATTCCTGTCCTCTGCCGAAATAGCCCGTTCCCAATCCCATTGGTCAACATACAGGGAATGGATATTATCCAAATCCTCGTCTGGACGGATTGCATTCATATCAGTAAGAATTCCATAGCCCGGTTGCATATCATATTTTGCAAGAGCCATTCGTTTCCACTTTGCAAGTGAATTCACAACTTCGGCCTGTTGTTCGCCCAATGCTTTTACGGGAAATGTCACTTTCCGCTCCGTTCCATTCAAATCGTCGTTGATTCCCGTTCCCTTCAACACAAACAATGGTGCTGTAACCCTTCGAAGGCACAATCCAACCGAAAGATTATGCTCGAACGTGTCTTTTATAAGTTTTATCGCAAGTTCCGTTTGGCGAGGGTCAAGCGGCGACGAATAATTTTTTGGTATAAATAGAGAGGATTCCATTTTATTTAAATTTTTCCGACAATGTCATAAATTCTTTCCGAGCAGAATGACGTTCGTACAAGATACGATAAACAGCCTGTGTAATTGGCATATCAACGCCGTATTGCTCATTGGCGTGCATTATGCAATATACGCCGTTATAGCCTTCGGCAATCATATTCATCTCCAATTGCGCTGCCTTTACCGAATATCCCTTGCCTATCATCATACCAAACGAGCGGTTACGGCTGAACTGAGAATATGCAGTCACAAGCAAGTCGCCCAAATATACTGAATCGTTGATGTCGCGTTCCATCGGTTTCACAGCATCGAGGAATCGTTTCATTTCCTGTATTGCATTGGTAATCAGAACAGAAGTGAAATTATCGCCATATCCCAATCCATGGGCAATACCAGTTGCCAAAGCCATCACATTCTTCATAACTGCCGAATACTCAATGCCTTCCATATCTTTTGATATACAAGTGTGAATAAAGCTAACCGACATAATATCGGCAACTTCTTTCGCCAATTCGGCATTCGATGAACCTATTGTAAGGTACGACATCCGCTCCAACGCCACTTCCTCGGCATGGCACGGTCCTGAAATCACCGCCATCTGATTTGCGGAAACATTGAATCGTTGTTGCAAAAATTCCGAAACCAACATGACTTTTTCCGGCTCCATACCTTTGATTGCCGTCACCAATTGTTTTTTCGACAAATCAACCGTTATGCCATTGCAAAGCGAATCAATGAATTTTGAAGGGACACAGAATATAATGATGTCGGCATCTTTCACTGCCTCGTTAACATCACCATAGAGTTCCAATTTCTTTGTATTATACTCAATATCAGAAACATACGTTGGGTTATGCTTTTGCTCACGCACACCTTCCAAAATCTCTGGTTCACGAATGTACCACGCAACCGATTTCTGGCTGATGTGAAGAATTTTCACAATCGCCGAAGCCCAACTTCCACTACCTAATAATGCTATTTTCTTTGATGATTCCATACTACTATTGATTCAACCAAGATTTTACTTCTTCTGGCTTAGGATTTACTAAATTCAGTTTATTCTTTTTGTTATAGCCACACATTTCCATGTGTAGTTTGGTGAACTTAACATTTTGTGCATCAGCAAGTTTCAGATATCCAAGTGCTTGGATTATTTCTGCCCATTCCTGAGGAATACCAGCAGCGACATACACCGAGATATCATCTTTCTGTGCCTTTTTCTCAGGTTTCATCTGAGGGAAGAACAACACATCCTGTATTGAAGGAGCGCCTGTCATTATCATGCACAAACGATCGATACCCATTCCCATACCCGATGTTGGCGGCATGCCATATTCCAATGCCCGTACAAAATCCTTATCGATGAACATAGCCTCGTCGTCGCCTTTTTCCGACAAACGCAACTGTTCCTTGAAACGTTCGTATTGGTCGATTGGATCATTCAGTTCGGAATATGCGTTGCACAATTCCTTGCCGTTCACCATCAATTCGAACCGTTCTGTCAGATTTGGATTTGAACGGTGTTTTTTGCACAATGGCGACATTTCCACTGGATAATCTATTATAAACGTAGGCTGGATATACGTTCCTTCGCAAAATTCGCCGAAGATTTCGTCTATCATTTTGCCTTTACCAAACGTTTCGTCAATATGTCCCAAGTTTAGCTTATGACAAATCTCACGGATTTCCTCTTCGCTCTTCCCTGTCAAATCATAGCCGGTTTTCTCTTTTATAGAATCCAACATGGTGATTCGTTTGAAAGGAGCCTTGAAACTAATTGTTTTTCCTTCAAAAACCGTTTCGGTTGAACCATTCACCGCAATACAAATTGTTTCCAACAATTGTTCAGTGAACGACATCATCCAATTGTAATCCTTATAGGAAACATATATTTCCATACACGTGAATTCTGGATTATGGAATTTATCCATACCCTCGTTACGGAAGTTTTTGCCGATTTCGTACACACCCTCGAAACCACCAACAATAAGGCGTTTCAAATATAATTCCGTTGCAATTCGACAATATAAATCAATATCAAGGGAATTGTGGTGAGTTACAAATGGACGGGCACTTGCACCACCAGGAATTGATTGCAGAATTGGAGTTTCCACTTCCAAATATCCCTTGGAACTGAAAAAAGAACGCATTGTGTCGATGATTTTCGCACGTTTCACAAACACATCACGCACGCCGTGGTTCACAACCAAATCCACATATCGTTGACGATAGCGCTGTTCAGGATCGCTGAATGCATCATACACCACGCCGTCTTTCTCTTTCACTATTGGTAACGGACGCAACGATTTGCTCAACACAGTGAGTGTTTTCACATGAATTGAGATTTCGCCCATCTGCGTAACAAACGCATAACCTGAAACCCCAATAAAATCACCAATGTCAAGTAATTTTTTGAAAACTTCGTTGTACAAATCCTTATTTTCGTCCGGACAAATCTCGTCACGACTGATATACAATTGTATTCTACCGTAAGAATCCTGCAATTCCGCAAACGAAGCCTTACCCATCACACGACGGGCCATTAAACGGCCAGCCAACGTAACATCTTGGAACAAACCACTTTCTGGTTTGAATGTGTCAAGTATTTCCTGTGATTTTGCGTTTACCTTGAACTCGGCTTCCGGATACGGATTGATACCCATATCACGTAATTTTTGCAGACAATTTCTACGGATTTGTTCTTGTTCGCTCAATTGATGCATTGTATTTTTATTTTTTCGCAAAGATATACATTCTCGCCGTATGGCAAGCCAAATCTTAAAAAGTTTACGAACAAATTGTAACTATTTTTATGAGTTTTGTTTCAGAGCAAAAGACAAGTCCACATAATTGTCCATAGATTGACACACATTCCCCGCACATGCAATAGCAAATGGTATCGCAACATCCCAAAATTTTTTCGAAAGTCTTGCTACTGATTTTTTAGTAACATTTTGATTATTAAGAATGTGCAAAACACCTGCATTAAACGTATCGCCTGCCCCGATTGTACTCACCGTTTTAATTTCGGGAACGTTATACAACAAGGTTTCTTTCTCTGTGCGAACCACAACATCCTGTTTGTTTTGGGTAAAAATCAACGTATTCACAGAATATTTCTGCAATTCCGCATACACCGCCTCTACGTCGGTTGTGGAAAACAGCGCATATGCATCTTCATCCGACAAATGGACTATATCGGCAAAACGAAAATTCTCCCGCATATACTGATACGCATCGGATTTTTTATCCAACGGTTTCCGCATATTGGGATCGTACACTATCAAAACATTTCGTTCAGACGCGTGATGCAAAATATTTGCGACACACTGGCGTACACGGGAATTCAAAGCAAACGATGATGAAAACAACAATATATCGTTTGAGTTACATTCAATGGGACAAATAGGCATATTCAGCGTAAATTCTTTATAGAACTGATATGTCGCATCGTTTTGTTCATTGAGAAACGCAATTGCCAACGATGTCTTTTTATCATCGTATTGCAACATTTTTGAGGTGTCGACGCCATTTTCCGCAAGAAAATTTTTGCACCAATTTCCAAATTCATCTCCGCCTATTTCAGAAATAAATGCTACTTTGTCGTTCAGTCTACCCAAACTCACCGAAGTATTCAATGCCGAACCGCCAACCTTAGCAGCCTGTGGTTGCTTGTTTTTAAATATCAGGTCAATAACGGTTTCTCCTATTGTGTAAATCATAATCCACCAAAATTAAATTGCTGTAATATTTGTAAAACGGCCTGTTTCCGTTCCTCCATCGGCAATTCACCGTCTATCCAGTGAATAGTTATGCCTCGCCTTTCCATGCCACGGAACCACGTCATCTGCCGTTTCGAGAATTGGCAAATGGCCGTCAGCAGTTGTTCTTCCATTTCAGATTTAGAGATTTTTCCAGTCACATATAATGTCAGGAATTTATATTCAAGCCCGTAATAAATCAATGTTTCGGCAGGAACGCCTTTTTTCAATAACAGTTCAACTTCGTCGGTCATACCTTCGTCCAGACGTTTTCTGAACCGCTTCGCAATTCTCTCGCGACGAACCTCCCTACTTATGGAAACGCCTATCGTGACAGGATTGTATGAACAGGTTTTTTGCTGATATTCAGCCTCATGCAACGATTCATACCGAGCAATTTCCAATGCCCGAATCAAACGTTTTTTTGAATCAATATCGGTAGTATTGTGCAAGGTTTTGTACGTTTTCAGTTCCTCAACCAAGTCATCAAACTCACGGGCTTCGCACTGTTTCCGAAATTCCGCATCCTCAGGCACCAGATGCATATTGTAATTCTTGATTATCGATTCCACATACATACCTGTTCCTCCGCATACAATCGGATTTTTTCCTCTCGTAACGACATCGGTATAGGCAATTTGGAACGCATCGTAGAATTTGAATAAATTGAATTTCTCCCCTGCATCAACTATATCCATTAAATGATACGGAATCTGCTGACCATCAACAATATAGTCGTCATAATCCTTACCAGTTCCAACAGTCATGTCGCGATACACCTGACGGGAATCCGCACACAAAATCTCAGCATTCGTCTCCGCTGCCACAAGCGCGGCAAGCCTCGTTTTCCCCGAAGCTGTTGGTCCAATAATGACAGGTAATATGCGAAGATTGTCCGACATTGGTATTGTTTATGAAAAAATACTATTTTTGTCTTGCCAAAACGACAGGCAAAGATACGAAATGGCAGAGAAAAAAGTATATATAAAAAATAAAAAGGCATCGTTTGAATACGAAACAATTCAAACATACACGGCCGGCATTATGCTTACTGGAACGGAAATCAAGTCAATCCGCGACGGGAAAGCCAATGTTACCGAGGCATTCTGCTACTTCCACAACAGGGAATTATGGTGCAAGGGAATGCACATTTCGGAATATTCATTCGGAAGTTACAACAACCACGCCCCCGACCGTGAACGGAAACTGCTGCTCAACCGCCGTGAGCTCAATAAAATGGAGGAAAAATTAAAAGATAAAGGTATCACTATCATTGTGTTAAGCATGTACCTTACTCCACGAGGATGGGCGAAAGTCGATATTGCAATCGCAAGAGGAAAGAAACAATTCGACAAACGGGAAGATATGAAAGAACGTGACGCAAAACGCGACATGGATCGGGCAAAACGCAGATTTTAGGAATCAGAACAATACCGTAAGCAAATAAAAACATGGAACTGCTTCGCCATCGCGCAATGCTGGCTCGAATTGTTCCAAATGTTCACAGATGCGAAGCACTTCGGCATCGTACAATGGATGGAGCGATTGCACCACATGCTTGTCGTACACTCTACCACGCTTATCAATAGACAGCCGCACAATCACTTTCCCTTGTTTCGCAGGCTCATCATCGGGCAATACAACTTTCTGCGCATTAATTGCAATTACCGAATACAAAGCAGGAATTCCACCTTTATATTCGGTATCCTTGCGGTAATCGGTATGGGTAAGCGTGCCACCCCGGGGGCCATAGCACACACCTTCGACCAGGCGACCATTTTCGTACACATCCCGCCGTTTCACGCTCCTATCATAATACCAAGCCTGCACTGTATCCGACAATTCCCCGTTTCTATACATAGCAGTGCTTTTCACTGTTCCATTCGAGAAAAAATATATTTCGGAGCCCTCCTGCTTTGTCAATAATGAGTCGGAATAGTGTGTAACGGAATATAACCGTCCGTCGGTGGAAAGCATTCTTTCCTCCCATAATTTCAGGGAATCAACATACACGACAGCTACCGAATCGGGCAAAACAGACTGTGCAAGGATATCCATATATCCAAACACACAGCAAATCACTATGAAACACAATCTTTTTCCCATCTAAAAAAAATAAGGAAACCGTTTTGGTTTCCTTATTAAACGTACAACACGTATGATTTATTTTACCGTGAAGTCTCTCAACTCTTCAGAATCGTATTCTCCTCTGTCGAGTTTTTCCTTGATTTCCTTGAAAGCATTCAACGTGTAGTCAACATCTTCAACAGTGTGAGCTGCCGTAGAAATGATACGGAAAATAATCATGCCCGGAGGAATAACAGGATAAACCACGATTGAGCAGAAAATCTTATAGTTTTCACGCAAATCGTATGCGATATTCGCAGCTTGGTTAGGGCCACCCTTCAACGAAATTGGTGTCACACAAGCCTCAGAAGGACCGATGTCGAAACCAAGGTCACGGAAACCTTGTTGCAAACGACGGGTAACAGTCCACAATTTCTTACGAAGTTCATCGCCTTCCTTGCTACGGATGATTTCCAAACGTTTCAAACAGCCTTCAACAATAGGCATTGGCAATGCTTTTGCGTAGATTTGAGAACGCATATTGTAACGCAAGTAATCGATCACATGTTTTTTCGTTGCGATGAAACCACCAATGATAGCCATTGATTTTGCGTATGCACCAATGTAAATGTCAATATCGTCCATCACATTGAAATGTTCCGAAGTACCACGGCCGTTAGGTCCCATTACACCGAAACCATGAGCATCGTCAATCATGATGCGGAAATTGTATTTTTTCTTCAATGCAACGATTTGGTCAAGAATACCAAGCGCACCGGTCATACCATACACACCTTCGGTAATAAGAAGTACGCCTCCGCCCTGTTCTTCGGCAACTTTAGTTGCAACTTTCAATTTCTGTTCGCAACTTACAATATCATTATGTCTGTAAGAGAATGCTTTACCTTGGTGAAGACGTTTACCGTCGAGCAAACAAGCGTGACATTCAGCATCGAACACAATCACATCGTGACGAGTCAACAACGAATCGATGGTTGACACAATACCTTGATAACCAAAGTTAAACAAGAATGCAGCTTCTTTCTTTTCGAAATCAGCAAGTTCGCGTTCCAACTTTTCGTGCAAGTCGGTGTTACCCGTCAACATACGGCTACCCATTGGATAAGCCAAACCCCAACGTACAGCAGCTTCGCCGTCAACCTTACGAACTTCGGGATGGTTTGCCAAGCCCAAGTAGTTATTCAAACTCCAGCAAAGCACATCTTTTCCTTGGAATTTCATGTGGGCACCGATTTCGCCTTCCAATTTTGGGAATGAGAAATATCCCTCAACCTTCTCTCTGAACTGACCTATCGGTCCGCCAGTCGATTCATGTATTCTGTCAAAAATATCCATCTGTAATATTTTAAATGTTTGTCTCTTGCAAATTTACAATTTTCCTGTTTCACAACACCGCAAAACTGCATTTTTTTAACACAACACCAATAAAATACGTATTATCACCTATTTGGTGATATTTACATTAATTACATCAAAATTCTCCACCATTCGCAAAAAAGGACTTCTTCACGAAAAACCCTTGAATTACGCATTTCGCATTAAGCATTGCGCATTACGCATTACGCATTATTTCAACACCACCTTCACCGTTTCCCCTTAAACATTCACAAAACACTAATTTTGTGAAGGTATTATTTTTTCCGAACAACTTTATGTTTCAGTTTCAACATTGCAAAATTCAGTTCCAGTTCGGTTTCCGATTCCGTTGGATTGAGGTCATTGCCAAGAATGTCGGAAATTAGTTCGCCACCTTTCTGCATAAGGGATTTTTGTGTGGATTTGTCTTCCGTTTGCGGCAAGGCAGCAATGGTTCTCGACAATTCACGGATTTTAACAAATGTTTCGATAATGAGCAATGTTGTTTGTACCGCACGTTCGCCTTTGAGTATGGTGGCAAGCATGTATAAACCTCGCTCGGTAAAGACATTTGGCTCTACTTTGCTAAATTTCAACTGATTAAGGTGGTCGAAATTTTCGACCACCTCTGTTTTCTCCTATGGAGATAGTTTAAAAACATATCCCTCTGGAAACTTTTCTGGATTGTTTTTGACTGCTTCGTTGATTCGTTTGGTTTCCACGCCATACAACACAGCCACATCGCTGTCGATAATCACATTTTCGTTGCGAAGTTGCAAGACCTTGTCCTGCACGTCTTCAATTTTAATCATTTGCATAGACCTTTTCTTTTAGTTTCAATGCAAAGATAGATGCTTCCCTTGTTTCCGCCAATTGGAATTTACAGCAGAAACCATAAACAAACATAAGAATTTGGAGGTTTTGCCGATTATATACCATTGATTGCGGCTCAGCAGTACTCAAACACAAAAAAGGGATCCCTCTCGGAAATCCCTTGAATTACGCATTTCGCATTGAGCATTACGCATTAAGCATTACGCATTATTTCAACACCACCTTCACTGTTTCGCCCTCAACATTCACAAAACACACCCCTGATTTTAGATTTTGATTTGCGATTTTTTGACCAGAAATTGTTACCACAAATGCTGGTGCCTCGCCGTTTACAAAGATTTGGTTGTTTGCGATAATAACGGCATTGGTTGCCGAAATGTTATCTACAGCCAATGACCCTTCGCCACCACCAGAAGTGCTACCGCCTGTGCCATCACTGTTTTTAGTTGTGAACGAGCCAGTGTATTCTTTTAGCACTGATTTGTTGGAAGCCAATGCCTTGAAAGAATAGCCATAATCGGTTGCTTCCGAAAGGCCTGTAACCGTGAATTGGTAACCCGAAACGCTTGCCTTTAGTTCATAACTCTTTGTAGTTGAGAAGTCTATGTTAGCCAACTGCCCTTGTGCGTTGAACGTGAGTGTGCAGAAAGTTACGCCATTGTTTTGGATTGTAAGCGTGTAGGAATTAGCCGACTCGTTGATTGGCATTGAAAATACCGCCTCGGTTTTCTCTGGCTCAACTTTTACTTCGTCCTTTTGCAATTCTACGATTTCTGAGCCAATACATTCCACGTGCTTGAACGACCCCCAACAATTAGCGAAATCATAATCGTCCTTACTTTCACATGGAACATGTAAATATCCATTATAGTTTTCGAATGAATTTGCATTCGCTTCTGGCGGCGTGGTTGCCAAACAAGTTACGTCTTTTAGTTTTGTACAACCAGAAAAAGCAGAACTACCTATTGTTGTTACTGAGTTCGGAATAGTAACAGAAGTAAGATTTGTACAATTTTTAAAGGAGTTTGAAGCAATTGAAGTTACAGAATAATTTCCTTCATACAGTATAATAAACGTAGTTAGACCTGAATACAAACATGGAGCTTGATCTGGTCCATAACAATAGTCGCTACTATAACCACGGCTATAAAATATAGCAGCAACATTATATTTAGTATTAAATAAAGCATACCACCCTTTTAAGTCTATTATCGATGTTTCTGTACAATCTTCAATACACTGTTTTATAGAAAGACTCGGTTTATTGTCACCATAATAATGAAATTTTGTCAAAGATC
>JAFZOY010000157.1 GCA_017552705.1 Bacteroidales bacterium | reverse complement strand
TGTTCCATATTACTCACCGTATTATAAATTCGAGCAACATACACGCCCTGTTTCAAACTTCTTTTATGTAAAACTAAAAAGCGAAGACGATGTTGCTTTATTAGAACAACAAGCAGAGCAATTACACGTGGAAATTGTCGGGAATAATGAACATATGCCATTATGGTACACTCTAATTTGTTTTGACAATAAAAGTGGGACATCAATAGAATGTGGAAATAAAATCTATGAATCTGGTATTTTTCAAGCTGTTGACTATGATGTAATGGAAGGTATTACAAGATTATCTGTTTTACCAACAGTAAATCAATCTCTGATTATAAAAAAGAAATCCAGCGATGTGATTGAAGTTAGTCTAAATAATAGTAGCACCTATAAAAACATACAACTAAGTATATATTCGCCAAGCGGACTATTGGTAAAGCAATTTAATTATGAAAATGAGAGTTCATTTTCCAAAGAAATAAACCTATCTGACCTAAAATCAAATGTGTATATTTGTGTAATTAATGCAGATGGACAAAAAACGACAAAGACTTTTGTGAAATAAAAATAAGTTTAACTAAAGATTCGATAATAGTATGAAAAAAGTAGTTTTTGGGATGCTATGTGCATCTGTATGTTTCGGTTTCCTTGCAACGTCTTGTAGCAAAGACGAGGAGGAAAATTCTATTGACCCAAAGAATGTTACCAAAAGCGATTCGGATGGTTATGGTTCAGCAATTTCTGTAATTCAAAATCAAATTATCGGAACAGACTGGTACCTTGAATATAAAACTGGAACCGATGACTATAATAACTCCGCAATCAAACATAGTGTTTATTATAACTTTACGGAAAGTGAAATTTTTGAAATAGATGCCGCAAGTGGTAACAAAATAAAAAGATGTACTTATACAACATTTGGGGATACAGCAATTGCATACAATGATTTGGTGTTATGTTATGCCCCCATTGTAGAAAATGTAATCCTTTCAAATGATACATTATACTTCGGTTATAGCAAAGAACAAATATCTGGGTATTTCGTAAAAAAAGAAATTGTGGATAATTCGGAAGTTCAATTCTAAAAATAAATGTTATGAAAAAAGTATTTTTTATCTCAATGCTTGCAGTGGCAGCGATAGTTGCCTGTGGCAAGGAAGACGAGGAAGCAACTCCTCAAGTGCAAGAACCGCAGAAAACGGAGCAACCGACTGCAAATGACCAAATTACTATCCTGAAAGCCGACGAAGAAGGCGTATTGGCCAATGTTGACGGCAAGGATACCTTGATTGTGGTAGGTGTGCCTTACATAGAACCGGCAGTTATAAAAGGTTCTATTGTTGTGAAGGTGGGCGAAGGTGAAAATGTCCATGATTCTATAATTTATATTTATGAATCAAAACCTATAGAGCGTGATTACACGTACGACACTATCACCGAACGTATTGGCGACCACGACACCACTTACACCATTCCTGTGCCGAAGCAATAAATAAAGGACAAGGTTTCTTATATGCAAAAAAGGCAATCCGTTTTGGATTGTCTTTTTTATAGTTGATTTTTCTGTATTCAAAATAAAAAAGGCTACCCGATTGGGTAGCCTTTTGATTTTCAAAATCAATGTATATTGATTAGTCTTGGAATTTCGCACACAAGAATTCGCGGTTCAAACGAGCGATATTTGTGATTGAAACGCCTTTTGGACATTGAGCTTCGCATGCACCTGTGTTTGTACAGTTACCGAAACCAAGTTCGTCCATTTTTGCAACCATGGCTTTTGCACGACGTGCAGCTTCAACCTTTCCTTGTGGAAGAAGTGCCAACTGCGAAACTTTTGCAGAAACGAACAACATTGCAGAACCGTTTTTACATGTGGCAACGCATGCACCGCAACCGATACATGACGCAGCGTCCATAGCTTCGTCAGCATCTGGTTTTGGAATAGGAATTGCATTTCCGTCAGGTACACCACCAGTGTTTACAGAAACGAAACCACCAGCTTGCATGATTTTGTCGTAAGCGCTACGGTCAACAATCAAGTCCTTGATTACAGGGAAACCAGCCGAACGCCAAGGTTCAACAGTGATTGTGTCACCATTTTTGAACTTACGCATGTGCAATTGGCATGTTGTTACGTGGTCGTCGGGACCGTGAGCCTCACCATTGATGTACATACTACACATACCGCAGATACCTTCGCGGCAGTCGTGGTCGAATGCTACAGGTTCTTTGCCTTCGTTGATGAGTTGTTCGTTCAGAACGTCCATCATTTCCAAGAAAGAACTGTTAGGAGAGATTCCTTTTAATGAATATGTTTCAAAATGACCTTGTTCTTTTGGACCTTTTTGTCTCCAAACTTTCAGTGTCAAATCCAAGTTTTGTACTTCCATAACTCGATATATTTTATCCTATTCAGGTGTTAGACAATAGATTACTTATAATTTCTTTGTTTCAATTCTACGAATTCGAATTTCAACTCTTCTTTGTGGAGTTCTGGTTCAACGTCTTTGCCCTTGTATTCCCAAGCGCCAACGTATGCGAACTTGTCATCCTGACGAAGTGCTTCGCCTTCTTCCGTTTGATATTCTTCGCGGAAGTGACCACCACACGATTCTTCACGGTGAAGAGCATCACGTGCAATCAACTCGCCTAATTCAAGGAAGTCGGCAACACGGTTTGCTTTTTCAAGTTCTACGTTCAATTCGTTTGCGTTACCCGGAATACGAACGTTTTTCCAAAATTCAGCACGAAGTTCTTGAATTTGCTTGATACCTTCTTGAAGACCTTCTTTCGTACGTCCCATACCAACGTGTTCCCACATAATGTGACCAAGACGTTTGTGAATGCTGTCAACAGATTCAGTACCCTTGATGTTCATCAACTCATCGATGTGAGCCTGAACGTCAGCCTTAACTTTCGCAAATTCGCCAGAGTTCGTGTCCATTCTTGGCGTGTGAAGTTCGTCAGCCAAGTAGTTTTGAACTGTGTAAGGAATTACGAAGTAACCGTCAGCCAAACCTTGCATCAACGCAGAAGCACCAAGACGGTTAGCTCCGTGGTCTGAGAAGTTTGCTTCACCAGCTGCGAACAAACCAGGGATAGTTGTTTGTAATTCGTAGTCAACCCAGATACCACCCATTGTATAGTGGATAGCAGGATAAATCTTCATTGGAGTTTCGTATGGGTTGTCGTTCGTGATTTTTTCGTACATCTGGAACAAGTTTCCATAACGTGCTTCAACCACATCTTTACCCAAACGTTCGATAGCGTATTTGAAATCCAAGAATACAGCACCGCCGTTTTCTACGCCGAAACCGTGGTCGCAACGTTCCTTAGCGGCACGTGAAGCAACGTCACGTGGAACTAAGTTACCGAATGCAGGGTAACGTCTTTCCAAGTAGAAATCGCGGTCTTCTTCTGGAATATCAGAAGCTTTTTTCTTGCCTTCGCGGATTGCCTGAGCATCTTCCTCTTTCTTTGGAGCCCAAATACGACCGTCGTTACGAAGTGATTCAGACATCAACGTAAGTTTTGACTGGAATTCTCCGTGAACCGGAATACAAGTCGGGTGGATTTGCACGTAGCAAGGATTTGCGAAATAAGCACCTTTCTTATATGCTTTCCAAGCGGCAGAACCGTTAGAACCCATTGCATTGGTTGACAAGAAGAATACGTTTCCATAACCACCAGTAGCAAGAATCACAGCGTGACCGAAGTGAGCCTCGATTTCGCCAGTGATAAGGTTACGAGTAACAATACCACGACATTTTCCGTCAACAATCACAATATCCATCATTTCTGTACGAGTGTACATTTTCACCGTACCTTTACCAATTTGACGGCTCAATGCGCTGTAGGCACCCAACAACAATTGTTGACCTGTCTGACCTTTTGCATAGAATGTACGGGAAACTTGAGCACCACCGAAAGAACGGTTAGCCAACAACCCTCCGTAATCGCGTGCGAAAGGAACACCTTGAGCAACACATTGGTCGATGATGTTGTTGCTGACTTCAGCCAAACGATATACGTTAGCTTCGCGAGCACGGTAGTCACCACCTTTGATTGTATCGTAGAACAAGCGATAAACGCTATCGCCGTCGTTTTGATAATTCTTAGCCGCATTGATACCACCTTGTGCAGCGATAGAGTGTGCACGACGTGGACTATCTTGGTAGCAGAAACACTTTACATTGAAACCAAGCTCGCCAAGCGAAGCAGCAGCAGATGCGCCAGCCAAACCAGAACCAACAACGATAACATCAAGTTTACGTTTGTTTGCTGGGTTTACAAGTTTTTGGTGAGCTTTATAGTTAGACCATTTTTCAAACAAATGTCCTTCTGGAATTTTACTATCTAAAGTTGCCATACTATATAATTTTCTAAGGTTAATACTATATTAATATTAATTAAGCCATACAGAACGCTGCAATAACAACTGCCTCAAAAGCAAGACAGATGATAGTTGCCAACACGTCAGAAAGACATTTCAAGCGAGGCATCCATGTTTTGTTGTTCCAACCCATTGTTTGGAATGCGCTCCAGAAACCGTGAGTCAAGTGGAACCAAAGAGCGGTCAACCAAATTGTGTAAGCAACAACAACCCAAGGTTTTGAGAACCAGTAGAATATGAATGCTGAACCATCGGCAGGACCTGCGATTTCGTCAACGAAACCTGCGATTTCAGCCAACTGCATCTTAGCCCAGAACATGTACAAGTGGAGTCCGAGACCAAGAATAATGATAACGCCGAGAGCGAACATGTTTTTCGACGCCCATTCAACCGAAGCAGGACGAACCTCGCTGTCGTAACGGTCAGTACCGCGCGCTTTGCGGTTTTGAATCGTCAAGATTGTGGCATACACAATGTGGATGATGAATCCAAGTGCGATGATACCTGTACCAACCAAGGCGTACCAATTTGCACCCAAGAATTTACAAATGGCATTGTAATCCTCTGGACTAAAAATGTGGACTGCATTCATTGTAGCGTGGAATGCCACGAACAAAACGAAGAATAGTCCCGTGATACTCATCAGGAATTTTTTCCCGATAGAAGAACTAAGTAAGCATGGATTTGACATAAATATTGATTTTTAAGTTTTGTAATTAAATTTATGCCACAAAGATAAACTTTTACTCATAATTAACAAAACGAAAGTTTATTATCGTGGTAAATTTTTTATCACAATCAATACATAACCACTTTTGGGGGTATGGCTTAATAATGAACAGGATATTTTGGCGAATTCTTTCCAGAGTTCGTGTTATCGCTCTTCTTAATCTTCATACCAGCTTGGTTTCCACTACTTGTAGTGTATTTTCTCTTAGTAGAGAGCGAATTAGTGTGAGAACTCTTAACCTGAGTACGTCCACCACTCGTGTAACGATGTCTTGAACTGTTGGCACGTTTACGATACGATGTGGTTGATTTATGCAGATTCTTAGATGATTTGTTTCTGTTTTTCTGTGCTTT
>JAFZOY010000156.1 GCA_017552705.1 Bacteroidales bacterium | reverse complement strand
GCTGCTGCTACTGGTTCGATGCCGTATTCTTCTTTAAGAATGTCAGCCAACTCTTTTACGTCTTTTACGCTAAGATTTACTAATTCTTCTGCTAATGCTTTTAAATCTGCCATGACTTTTTAAATTTAATTTGTTACTACTACTTTATTATTATTTATTCTTTTTCTGATAATGTTTTTACGATGCCAGCAAGTGTATTCTTTCCTGATTCCAAAGAAGACAATACTTGTTGCATTGGTGATTGAAGAAGTGTAATGATATCTCCAATAAGTTCTGCCTTGGATTTGATTGTAGCCAACGTATCCAATTGGTCGTCGCCAATGTAAATACATTGTTCTGCAAAGGCACCTTTAAGAACAGGTTTTTCTTTACCAGCCTTACGAAGTTCCTTGATCATTTTAGCAGGAACGTTAGCTGTTTTACAGAATAAAACAGATGTCGTGCCTTTTAAAACGCCATAAAGTTCTTCGAAATCGCCTTCAACTTGTTCTAACGCTTTCTTTAAAAGAGTATTCTTTACAACAACGATTTCAATACCGTTTTCAAAACATTTTCTACGAAGTGCTGATGTTTCTTCTGCATTCAATGCTTCGATGTCAGCGATGTAGAAATGACCATTCTCGTTAATCTTACTAACGATATTTTCAACTATATCTCTTTTTTGTGCTATATCCATAACAATCCTCGCTTTACAATTACATTAATGATTTTGTATCTACTTGAATTCCAGGACTCATAGTAGAAGAAATATAGATGCTTTTTACGTAAGTTCCTTTTGCAGACACTGGTTTCAATTTGTTAACCATGTTAACGAATTCTTTCGCATTGTCAACAATTGCTTCAGGAGCGAAGGAAACTTTTCCTATAGATGCGTGGATGATACCAAATTTATCAACCTTGAAGTCGATTTTACCGGCTTTTACTTCAGATACTGCTTTTGCGATATCCATAGTAACTGTTCCGCTTTTTGGGTTTGGCATTAAACCGCGAGGTCCAAGAACTTTACCAAGAGCACCGATTTTCGCCATGATTGTAGGCATGGTTATGATAACGTCAACGTCGGTCCAACCACCTTTGATTTTTTCAACGTATTCGTCAAGGCCATAGTAGTCGGCACCTGCTTCTTGAGCTTCTTTTTCTTTATCTGGTGTACAAAGAACCAATACGCGAACTTGTTTACCTGTTCCGTGAGGAAGTGTAACAACACCACGTACCATTTGGTTAGCTTTCTTAGGATCAACACCCAAACGAATATCCATATCTACAGAAGCGTCAAATTTAGTTGTGGTAACTTCTTTCACTAATTTTGCTGCTTCATCAATGGCATACGCTTTACCTTTCTCTACTTTTTCGAGAGCGATTTTTCTATTTTTTGTAAGCTTCATCGTTTCAATGTTTTAGAGTGTCGGTTTTTCACCTTCAACTGTTATACCCATGCTACGAGCTGTACCAGCAACCATTTCCATACCTGATGCTACTGTGAAGCAGTTTAGGTCAGGAAGTTTAGATTCAGCTATAGCTTTTACTTGATCCCAAGTTACACTCGCAACTTTCTTTCTGTTAGGTTCTGCAGAACCACTCTTTATTTTTGCAGCTTCCAACAACTGTACTGCTACAGGAGGAGTTTTTACAACAAATGTGAATGATTTGTCAGAATAAACAGTAATGATTACAGGAAGAACTTTTCCTGCTTGATCCTGTGTCTTGGCGTTGAACTGCTTACAGAAATCCATAATGTTCACACCTTTTGCACCAAGAGCTGGTCCAACTGGAGGTGAAGGATTTGCAGCACCGCCTTTAATCTGTAATTTGATTAAACCTGATACTTCTTTTGCCATAACGCTTTATTATTTATTAAGATTCTTTTTCAACTTGCATAAATCCTAATTCGAGTAGTGTCTTTCTACCGAAAACCTTAACTTCAACGGACAGTTTCTTCTTTTCTTCGTTGACTTTCTCAATCGAACCAGAGAATCCATTGAACGGGCCATCGATAACTTTCACAACTTCGCCAACAACGAAAGGAATAATAGTTTCTTCTTCACTTTCGGCAAGTTCGTCGACTTTACCTAAAATACGGTTTACTTCGTTCAACCGTAAAGGCATTGGTGTACCACCATGACGTTCAGCCGTTAAGAATCCTATAACTCCGTCTATGTTGTTTATGGTTCCCGCAATATTTATTTTTGTACCGTCCACGTTAGCTTCCAATACAGCTTCGATTAGAACATAACCTGGAAGGTAATTTCTTTCTTTACTAACTTTCTTTCCGTTCTTTGCTTGTACTACCTTTTCAGTAGGGATAAGTACTTGCGATACGTAGTCCTCCAAGTGATTACGTGATATTTCATACATAATTCTTTCTTGGACTTTTTTCTCTTTGCCGCTCATCGCCTTAACGACGTACCATCTTTTTCCTGTGATTTCAGCCATTGTTTAGAGATTTAGCGTAAGAGGTGATAAATACCATCCTTCATTATTAATGAGAATGAGAAATCCATTACTAAAACTATAAGTGCTATGATAAAGGTTGCCACCAGAACAACTATTGCGCTGGATTGAAGTTCTGGCCACGATGGCCACGTTGTTTTGTGAACCAATTCGTTGTAAGATTCCTTTACGTATGTTTTAAGTCCCATTGTAATTTCTTTATTTGCAGGGGCAGAAGGACTCGAACCCTCGACCAATGGTTTTGGAGACCACTACTCTACCAACTGAGCTATACCCCTAAATAAAGGGATTGGTTTCCCAACCCCTTTGGCTTGTTATTATTATTCAATAATTTCAGTAACCTGACCAGCACCAACTGTTCTACCACCTTCACGGATTGCGAAACGCAAACCAAGGTTAAGAGCAACGTGTGAAAGAAGGTCAACTGTGATAGTTACGTTATCACCTGGCATTACCATTTCTGTTCCTTCTGGAAGAGTGATTTCACCAGTAACGTCTGTTGTTCTGATGTAGAACTGAGGACGATATTTGTTGTGGAATGGAGTGTGACGTCCACCTTCTTCTTTAGTCAATACGTAAACTTCAGCTTTGAATTTCTTGTGAGGAGTGATTGAATCTGGTTTACAGATAACCATACCACGTTTGATTTGGTCTTTTTCAATACCACGAAGCAACAAACCTACGTTGTCACCAGCTTGACCTTCATCAAGAAGTTTACGGAACATTTCAACACCTGTACAAGTTGTTTTCAAGTTAGCGTCGAAACCGATGATTGACAATTCGTCACCAGTGTGAACAACACCTCTTTCGATACGACCTGTAGCAACAGTACCACGACCAGTGATTGAGAAGATGTCTTCTACTGGCATCAAGAATGGTTTATCCATTTCACGTGGAGGAAGTGGGATCCAAGTATCAACTGCATCCATCAATTCCATGATTTTTTCTTCCCATTTTGCATCGCCGTTCAATGCACCAAGTGCAGAACCACGGATGATAGGAGTGTTGTCACCGTCGAAATCGTATTTGTTCAACAAGTCACGAACTTCCATTTCAACAAGTTCGAACATTTCTTCGTCCTCAACCATATCGCATTTGTTAAGGAATACAACGATACGAGGTACGTTTACTTGTTTTGCCAAAAGCACGTGTTCTTTTGTTTGAGGCATTGGTCCGTCAGTTGCAGCAACTACAAGGATTGCACCATCCATCTGAGCAGCACCAGTAACCATGTTCTTCACATAGTCAGCGTGTCCCGGACAGTCAACGTGAGCGTAGTGACGGGTTGCTGTTTGGTATTCTACGTGAGAAGTATTGATTGTGATACCTCTTTCTTTTTCTTCAGGAGCGTTATCGATTTGATCGAATGAACGAACTTCTGAAAGACCTTTCTTTGCCAATACAGTTGTGATTGCTGCTGTCAAAGTTGTTTTTCCGTGGTCAACGTGACCGATAGTACCAATGTTTACGTGATCTTTGGACCTATCAAACTTTTCTTTTGCCATTTCTACTAATATTTATTATTCAACATATAAAATTTCCTATAATCTTCAAACATTCACAGTAGAGCCGATGATGGGAATTGAACCCATGACCTCTTCCTTACCAAGGAAGTGCTCTGCCCCTGAGCTACATCGGCCTGTTCTCTTCCGCACAATGTTCTCTGCCCGAAAATTCGGACTGCAAATGTAGATAATTTTCTTAAAAAACAAAAGAATTTATTTTTTTTCTTGTTTTCCTTTCATTTTTTCTATTTGATTCCGCAATGCTTCGGTTGCCAAATCAACAGCTTCCTCGAATGATTTTGCTGATTTCTTCGCAAATAATTCCTTTCCTGGCGTTTTAATGCTGATCTCAGCTTCCTTGTTTTCCTCGGATGGCGTGTTGATGAGTTTGAAGAACACATCAGCGGATTGAAGCACATCGGAGAATGTATCCAGTTTGTTCACTTTTTTTGTTGCAAAATCCTGAAGTTTTGCATCGGCTTTGAAGCCTACTGATTGAATTTTTACTTCCATAGTTATTTATTTTTAGTTTCTCGGATGAGAATGTTTATAAACGTCTTTCAGTTTCTCAAATGAATTATGGGTGTATATCTGGGTGGCGGCAAGATTTGCATGTCCGAGCAGTTCTTTGATGTCGTTGATGTCGGCACCATTGTTCAGCAAGTGGGTGGCAAACGAGTGACGCAGTACGTGCGGACTTTTCTTGTCGATAGTGGAAACCTGACCTATATATTTATGTACGATTCTGTACACAAAGTTGGCATAGGCGGGACCGCCGTTGTCGGTTATTATCAGACGGTCGGTTTTCGCTATGGCGTTGCGCTCCGCTATGTATTTTTGGAGCAACTCGGCACATTCCGGTAGAATTGGGATGATGCGTTCCTTATTCCGTTTTCCCAGTACTTTGATGCAGCCTTCCGAAAAATCAATGGAATTGAGATTCAATCCTAATAGTTCGGCTCGACGCATACCCGTTGTATATAATAATTCAATGATCACTTTGTCTCGAAGACTTGAAAAATCTTCTGGAGACATTTCGTTTAGCAAGATATTCATTTTTTCGTCTTCTACAAAGAAAGGAAGCCTTTTTTTTGTCTTTAATGAATGAACTTTTCTTGCTATGTTCTGATTGAGAGCGCCAACCTTCTGGAGAAAATAAAAAAAAGAACGAACTGCTGTAATCTTTCTGTTGATAGATCGGGGAGCAATTCCTTCTTCTGATAGTTTGCTAATCCAAAGTCTGATATCCTTGGATTCTATATCGGCGATTTCTTTTTCGCCTATGGTTGACAAAAAATGGGTTAAATCGTTTTTATACGAAACCACTGTGTGTTTTGAACTCTTTTTCTCAAATTCGAGATAGTTCAAAAAAGATTGCAATAATTCCTCATTATGGGAATTATTGCTCATCTGTAAGCTGCATTTTTTGTTTGTAGATAGCTTTGATAAGTTGTTCTCTACGTACTACTGAAGGCTTAGTGAAAGCTTGTCTGTTACGTAATTCTTTAACAACTCCAGTTTTTTCAAATTTTCTTTTGAATTTTTTCAGGGCTTTGTCTATGTTCTCGCCCTCTTTTACTGGTACAATAATCATATTATTCTCCTTATTTAGAATGTTTATTAAATGGACTGCAAATGTATAAACTTTTGAATAATGAGCAAGTTTTTATTAAAATGTTTTTATGTAGAATTTTATTTTTTCAAATTCATCCTTGTCGAGAATGTTGTTCGACAGCAATTCTTCGGGCGTTGAAATTGTATTCATGATTTTTTTGTATTGAAGGATTTTTTTTGTCTGTTCGTACGAAATAAGGGGGTGCGAGTTGATTTCCTTGAACGTGGCGGTGTTGATGTTGATTTTCTGAATGTCGGCTGTATCTATTATAATGTATGGTTTGATTTCGTTAATGATGTCATCGTCCATTGAATAGATTGTACGTAATTGTTCGATGGTGTGGAACCCACCGAGGCGGTCGCGTTGCTCCACGATTTTTCGTGCTCTGAATGAACCAATTTTAGGAAGTTGTTTCAATTCGGTAGTGTCGCAGGTGTTTATGTTGACTGTTGTTGGCGTTGTTTTGAGGATTTCTTTCTTGGGGTGATTCTCGGAACTGTGCCGTTGTGGTTTTTCTACAGGAATAGTTATGTATGGCTCTATTCTGGCGTAATCGGTGTCGGTTATGGTGAAGATTTTCTTCATGTCTTGTTTTTGTTTGAAACGACCGCCTTTTTGTCGGTAGTTGATGCAACTTTGTGCTTGTTTTGCGTTCAGCCCAATTCGTAGAAAGTCGTCTAACGTTGCGGTGTTTGGATTGATTATGGTGTCGATGGTATATTCAATGCTTTGTTCTTCTATTATATATGTAGATGTATCTTGAGAAATCGGGTAGGGGTTGTTGCTTTTGGGAGTGTACACGTAGAAGAATATCGCGATAGTTGCGATTACGATGAGGGTAGATAGGTTCTTACCTAATCGAGTCCAATTTTGATTAGTATGTCTCATGTGCTTAGAACGGGTAGCCTATGCCTATGTTCAGATTGAAGTCGTCGGAAGTAAGGCTTCGGTTCCCCCAGATTATGTGTGAGTTAGTGTTTGTAATGGTGTGTGCTTCGCGGAACTTGACGCCGAGGTCGCATCGAACGATGAGGAATGAGAAATCGAATCGAAGTCCGAATCCAGTACCAACGGCTAATTCTTTATAGAAATCTTTGAAATGGAACTGCGCACCTGAAAGGTCGTCGTTTCTAAACGACCAAATATTCCCGACATCAATGAAAGCGGCTCCGTCGATGAGCCAGAATAAGTGGAAACGGCTTTCGAAGTTCATTTCCAGTTTTATGTCACCCAAATAATATTTGAATGAGTTTGTAGTGTCGATGTAAGAGCCGAGCCCGAGCGAACGGCTTTCCCACGCACGCATGCTGTTGGCGCCTCCGGCGTAGTATTTTTTCACACTCGGAAGACCGTTCGAATTAAGATATGGAACAGAAATTCCTCCAAAAATTCTATACACAAGTGTTGTCTTGGGTGAAATCACATTGTAATAACGAAAATCCGCTTCAGCTTTAATATATTGGGCAAACGGCAGATTGAAAGTCTCGTAGTTCCCCGCTGTGTTCGTTTCTTTGTCGCTTGCCTTGCAATAAAGGTACATTAAGTTTCCGCTTGTTTCAGCATACAATCTGAAGTATTGGTAATCCCTTGTCTCAGAGAGTCGTTTGTTGTAATAAACGATGGAAAAATTGTTGCAGTAGAGAAGATAATCTTCGTAACTATATTTATAGTAATTTTTACTGTTGATGAAGTTGTGGAATCGTTCAGAAATGTCGTAGTAACGGATGTAGCTGATGTCGATAGGATTTAGGTTGTATGTTAGGAATCGGCGACCGTACCAGGTGTAACCATAGTTGATTTCGGATGTTGGACGTGTGTAGTCGGGAGTTTGTAGGAAATTGTATTCAAGATGGCAGTTTGTTTTTGCCCTAAATTTTTTGTTGTATTTGCGAAGATTGATGGGGGATAGGAATTTCGGCGTTGTGAGGTCGGCGGCAATGCCATATTCCAACGAGTTGAATAGTCGAATATCCTCATTTTCCTCTTTCAATACATTATTATATTCACCGGCAATTTTTAATTTGAGGCTGAAAAACTCCGCGCCGTGGAAAAAATTCCGGTTTTTGTACGAAGTGTTGATGGCTGCGCCCCAGTCGCCGCTGGTGTTTGTGCCTTCCACATCAACGCTGATTGATTGCCGTTTTTCGGGTGTGATGTTTATCTTGCAGTCAAGGTTTATTGTGTCGGCGCACGTTTGTGTTTCCGATGGCTTGAATTCTATGTTTACCAACTTGAACAGAGGGTAGCTGCTAAGTATTCGTTGGGTTCGTTCCACTCTGAACAAGCTGTATTGTTTATCGTTTTCGATAAAATTCGCCTGTTGTATTGTTTCGTCTTTCACATGTGTGGCATCGCTTGCCTTTTTTTGTTCGGGTGTTGGCTCGGTTTCTCTCATCGGTCGGGGACGACTATTTTGTGCCGTATAATTCTGATTGATTTCGGTGTTTCGAATCTTGTGTTTTTTCAGAGAGTTTGCCGATGTTTCCTTTACACTTATGATAAGCGAAACGCTGTCGGGGCCATGGGTAGTGTCGGCGGCAAAGAAAATGTTGTTTTTTGAAAACGCATAGTATCCAAAGTTGTTGCAAATCCTTACTATCCGTGCTTGTTCGTCCTGTAGCAAGCCTATGGCAAACGGCTTTCCTTTTTTCAGTTTCGAGGAATTTTGTGTACGTGCCACGATTGCCGAGATTGTTGAGTCGGAAATCTGGTAGGAAACATTGCTGAGGGTGTACAAATCTCCGCAAGTAAGTTTGTAGTGGGCGATAGCCTTCTTCTTATGCCGTCCCTTGTACGATATTGTTGATGAAACACTGGCATTGTAGTATCCCAATTCGTTTAGGTATAGGCGCAGCTGTTCCTCGCTTTTGGTGACGAGGGTTTCGTCGAGAAGAACGGGAGCTTCGCCAACTATATCGCGCATCCATGTTCCAAATTTTCCAGTCGCATGTTCGAAGGTGTAATAAAAATAAAGTCGAGTGTGGAACCCCAGAAATGCCCTGTTCGGTTTCGGTTTGATGTAGTTCCGCATTTCGTCGGTGTTGACTTTTTTCTCGTCACTCGATATGCTGTGTTTAATGAGAAGTTTTTGATTGTCTTCCAGATGCCGTGTCACAGAGCATTGACAAAAAAGTACCAGTATTGATAAGGTGTATAGTACTTTTATTATTGTTTGCCTCCGCAATCTCCGCATTGTTTTTTGGTTTTGACAAATGTATAAATTTTATGGAAAGTCGGAGTTTTTTATTTAGGTGTTTATTAATAAAAATCTATAAACAGATTGTGTGAATTATCTCATAAATTATTGAAGTTGCTGGTGAAAATGAATTCCATAACGGAAATCTTGGGCTCCGAAAGTTTTGAGAGGCGAACGCCGGAGGTTATCGGGGCTATGAAATTGCATAGATGGAAATCGGCGGTTATTTCGGCTCCGAACGATGCATAGTTTTTATGTCCTTCAACGTAGGCGTAGTCGGCAAAGGCATTGCAACAGATTCTTTTCAGATAGAGAAAATCTCCCCATTCCCAGTCGGGATAAAACATTGGGAAGGCGTAGTTAAACTTAAACGAACACATGTATTCCATTGATGGAAATGCCAGCGTGTCGATATATCCGCGAGGAGGTTTTACGTTCAGCGGAAGATAATTGAACCCATTTTGTTTTTTGATTTCATCAAGGGCGTTGTTTGCTTCAAGCCCCGTATAGAGGTAAATGCCGTGCCCTAATTGAAATCCAGGTATGTACAGCGACAGTTCTGCAAAATAGTTCGTGGCAAAACCTGTGTTTGTCATTGTAATTGGTCCCAATGAGTTATTTATGCCTATATTCAGTTGTTGCCCCCAGCGTGGATATAAGTCTTGCTTTGCTTTTAACCGTGTGTTTGTCAGAATAAGTTGATGAGAAAGAAGATTTACCGAAAATGCTTCTTTGTAATTGTTTTTTAGATGTTCGGGACAGGAAATCCTGTCGTACCATGATTTTTGGTATTGCAAAAGATAAATCGCCGAACGTTTGTATCCTTTCGATGAAAAATTTAACGGGAAATACACCCGTCCGCTGGCTACTTTCGTACGATATTGTAAGTCAGCGATTTCGAATTGGTTTTTTGTGATTTCAAGGGTGTCGATAGTCGATAAAGTTCCATAATCGGCTTCAAAATCAAACACGGGGAATAGGCCCTTGTATGTGACTTTTGTAAAGAAATTGTGTGTCCCGGCCATGTTGTTCCATTTGTAGCCCGCGCTTGAAATGGTTGTCCCCAGTTTGTTTTGCGACAACACCTGAAATCCATTCCCGAAATCATCGACATATTCGCCGTTGTAGTTCATATAGAGCGGCATCCAACTGTGGATATTCACAGCATGCAGCACTTTGGAATAATACTTTGATGTGTATGTAGTATCTGGCATTGTGGAAAAATCAAGAGGACCACCTTCTTGGTTTGTCATCATTTGGGCAAGATTGTAGTTTTCTTTTCGCACCACGTTTAAATCGTGCCAACGGGCAGGATTCAAATGGATTTTTGCCAATTGGTACCCGTTTGAAGTGTAGTTGGAATATATTAATGTGCTGTCGGTTACCGATGGAAATCTGCAACCAAAGTCGCCTACTGTGATTCGTGAGATTTGTTTTGTATCTCGATGTATGGCAAAAACGTTGTCAACCCCAGAATACGATGATGTATATATAACGTATTCATTCCAATAAAGCGGCGATGTTAGGTCTTCGGTTGTGTATGGCATGATTTCGGAAAAAGAATTTTCGGCGACATCATATTCAATGATTCTTTTCCCTTTGCTGTTTAAGCCGAGCATCACTATTTTCGAGCCATTCTTGTCCCACGAAGGCTGCAAAATTGCATCGTGGTCGGGTGAGAGCACTTGCTTGATGGGTTTCTTGGTCGCTTTGTCGTATATTACAAGGTAATATTTTCCGTCTTCGTCATCTTTTGTGACAGCAATTCGGTTGTCAGACGGGGAAATTGCCGGCGAAAACACGTGGTCCCGGGTGCGAATTGATTTTTTTCGATGGCGTTCAATATCATACATGTAGATTCGGGATGTTTGTCTTTGTTCCCAACGGATATGGTAGTTGGTCTCTTCCCAAACAATTGTTTTTCCGTTAGAATGTATTGAGCCTTCGTTTGGCTTGAACGATACGTTTGCAATCACCTTTTCCTTACCATTCGCGATTTTTACAAGTTGCGGAATTCTATTCAATGCGCTCCGCTCTGCGAAATACACCGAATCGTTTAGTTGAAACCCGTTGGTGTAACTCGTGTAAATATAATCGGAATAGGCGATAGTGTCATATTTCGTTTGAACTTCCCTGTCGTGTTTCAGTTTCCATTCGTTTGCCTGAACCTCAAACAATGATGTGTATAAATATCTTCGAGGTAGATTTGTTTTATTTAAGACGGCACGATTCACAGGACGAATGCTGAGTGGATATTTTGCGGCTTGTTCAAGAATTTCCGCTTCCATAAATTGCCCATATTGTTTTCTTGTATTTGCCAATAGGAAATATCCCATTTCGTAATAGTTTGGCACATAGTCCCTGTACGAACCAAAATAAGCCTTGCTATAGGAATACACGCCTTTGTCGTAGGTTTGGGCGCGGAGCCCCATGGAAAAATTCGCTTGCCGTCCGCGTCCTGATGTGCTCAGCGCGGTTTCCGTGCAAACGGCATCGCCTTCCATAAGCCACATGGGAATATATACGCCTGCAACAGCACCGGCAGCTTGTTCGCCTAACAAGAAATATAAAATTTTTGTAAGTCCTTGGTTTAGTGAGTTCATTTGCACTACGTGCCTGAATTCGTGAATGGCAAGATGTTCGTACCATTCTTGGGAATGTTGGTGTTCCGACGGAATGGTGTATATATCCATTCGGCTTGGACACCACGCTACTCCGGCGTTGCTTATGTTCGTTTGATTGTGAAGAATAACCGAAATCTTCTTTGGCTCGGTTCGCAAACTTTTGCTGCACGAAGCATATACGAATTCCAATTTTTTTGTGAATTCGTTTGCTACGGAGTCGAACCCTTTTGGGTAGATTACCTGAAAATTATCGGTTTTGATTTGCCACCACGTTGTACGTGTTGGTTCCGCCCCGTTCATGTCATATTGCCCGAAACAGAGCGAAGTGAAGGCGACACACAGAAAACAGCATACTATATGTTTGAAACTCAACATTGTCGGCTGTTTTAGTGCGTGATTAAAAATGTCCCGATGCTTTCACAGTTTTTACAATGCGGGCGCCAATTTTATATGGATCGCCGTTCGATGCTGGACGACGGTCTTCTATTCTGCCTTTCCAACCAGCAGCCACTGTGTTTACAGGAATACGCAACGATGTTCCGCGGGTTCCGACTCCCCATGTGAAATCGTGAATTGAGGCAGTTTCGTGTTTGCCTGTCAAACGTTGGTCGTTGTATGCGCCATACACATCCATGTGTTCTTTCACGTGTTTACTGAATTCTTCGCAGATGTCGTCGAAAATCTTTTTGTCGCCACGGGTGCGCATCACGCTGTTCGAGAAATTTGCGTGCATTCCCGAACCATTCCAGTCGGCATCTTTGCCAAGTGGTTTCGGGTGCAGTTCCACATATACATTATATTTTTCGCAAATCAAATCCATTATATAGCGTGCAACCCAAATTTCGTCGGCGGCACGTTTCGCACCTTTTGCGAAAATTTGGTATTCCCATTGTCCGCAGGCAACTTCGGCGTTCGTTCCTTCAATATTCAAACCTGCTTCCAAACAAGCGTCAAGATGTTCTTCCACGATTTCGCGGCCAAATGCGATACGGGCTCCCACACCGCAATAGTAAGGGCCTTGCGGACGAGGCTGTGTGCCGTCGGCAGGAAATCCAAGAGGAAGGTTTGTGTTGCAGTCAATAAGAAAATATTCCTGCTCGTACCCGAACCAGAAATCATCGCCATTGTCGTCGATGGTCGCACGGGCATTAGTTGAATGGGGAGTTCCGTCGGCACGAAGCACTTCGTTCATTACAATATACCCATTTATCTGCAACGGATTTTTGCAAATGAAAACTGGTTTCAAAATACATTCGGTGGTGTCGCCCTCGGCCTGCTGGCACGAACTTCCATCGAACGACCACAATGGACAATCTTCAAGTTTTCCACTAAAATTTTCGGCAACACGCACCTTGCTTCTCAATGCCTGAGTAGGTTTGCTGCCATCCAACCAAACGTAATCCAGTTTTGCTTTCATAAAAAAATATTTTCTTATGGCAAAGAAAAGACATTTTAGCGAAATAATGCCACGAACAAAATTTTTTTGAAAAAAATTATAAATGTCGTGCAGTCTTTTTGTTATTTTCGGACTAAGGGAACAGATATTTTTTTGACCTCGGTGGAGATTACTCGGTTGATACAACGATGCAGGCAGGGAGATACGGAAGCTCTCGGGGCATTATATGAGTCGTACGCAAAGCGGATGAGCAGCGTGTGCCGTCGCTATTTGTCCGACAAGCGGGCAATCAACGACGTGCTGCACGATTCATTTGTGATTATCTTCACTTCGCTCGACACATTGCGCGACGACAGCAAAGCCGAGGCATGGATGATGTCGATAACGAGAAACGTAGCATCGAAATACAAAGATTTTCAAAAAGCCCATCGAACCGTGGCGTTTGACGAAACAAGCAGTAACGCGCCCTTTGACGAAGAATTCCAAGAGGAGATAAAAGATATCTCGATGGACGAGTTAATGGCCATGATTGACAAATTGCCCGAAGGATATGGCAAAGTGTTTCGGTTGGCTGTGTTCGAAGGGTTGTCGCACAATGAGATTGCCGAAATGCTTAATATTGAGCCGCATTCGTCGTCGTCGCAGTTGGCACGGGCGAAAAAACTGCTCCGCAAAATGATTCAGCAATATTGGGCTGTGCTTTTGTTGTTACTCATTCCTATTACGCTCCTTTTGCTCCGCAAGGAAAATTCCGTTGCCGACGGCGAAACCCCAGTCGTGGTAAATCATAACGACACGCCGACTACACAACCTACGGAACAAAATCAGGAACCAGCGGAAGTTGTTCAACAACCAACGCAAAAAACAACCAACAGCACGGCAGATACGCAACGCTCCGCCGTTGCCAACAAAACCGATTATGCACTAATCGACACTTCTACCACTATGGTAGCCCAAGATGCAACCACAGCCGACACATTGCTCAACGGACAACCTTCCGATACAATCCAATTTATCCAGAAAATGGCTGAAACACCGTATTACGACCGTGCCAACCTATTCCCTGAGAAAATCAATCCAAAAACCAATACCAATCAACTATGGGCGGTAGGTTTTGCATATACAGGAGGTGTTGCCGAACAGACGATTGACATGGGTATGGGGGCCGAAGACGCAAGTGTTCAAGGCAATGCATCAAATGCAAGTGAGGAAATACTGCAATATGATATCAAGCCTATCACATTGGCACTGTCGTTCCGCTATAAACAGAGCAGGCGATTCGCATTGGAGTCGGGGGTAAATTACATTCGACGGGTTTCCGAAATGAGACGGATTTATAGAAACTATTGCTCCTACAAACCAACAGATGTTTCCCATTATCTTGGTTTGCCAATAAAAGGTATTTATACTATGGCTTCAGGCAAACGCTGGAGTCTCTATGGAAATCTTGGCATTACAATGGGAATTCCAGTCTATTCTCAAGTTTACGTGAGTGGCGTTACCCGCAGCGAGGCGGAAAAACTCGATTTAACTGCACCGCGTGCGCCATGGCTGTGGTTCCCAAGTGCTGGTTTGGGTGTTCAATGCAATATTACAAAGCACATTGGCATCTATACGGAACCAAGTGTGAAATATTATATTTCTACGTCTGACAAGATTAAACATCCGTTTGCTTTTTCATTACCATTGGGAATAAAATTTATTTGGTAGGCGTGCAGTCTTTTAATATTTTCCAGACTATATAGGCAAAACAAGAAAAGAAAGTGTATCTTTGTATATTGACGAAATTAGTAAATTATTGTATAGTAGTAACTTATAAAAACAGAGTGGTATGAAAAAAGTAGTGTTATTTGTGGCAATGTCGCTGATGGGAATTGCCACCTTTTCGCAAAATCCTTGGCAATTCAATGCTGAAGCAAAAGAAATTCAGATTAAATACAATCCGTATGGAATGTATGATGATGCGTGGACGTCTGTTCAGTGGCAGGCGAGCTGCAGAAGCGTTTTGATTGACGCAGTGGAAGCAACCACTGGAAGTCGGGATTGGACTCCGCAGGTGGGACAAGGGTTCCTTGTAAGAATCACGGGCGTTGCAAACAACACAGGTCTTGCACACATGGCAATTGCCGACGGTCGCGAAGAAGCAGGTTGGTTCACATTGTTGTCGCAAAATTGGAATGAAGTTCAGGTAACGAAAGGGGAACCATTTGTTTTGGAAGGTACCATATTTCTGGATAATGTGACTCATAGTACTACTGGCGAAGAAGTGGAAGGTGGTTTGAGTGCCGCAGAACTGGTCCTTGGATTCACCTATGCAGGAAAATCTTCCGACGAAGGCTTCAATGCTGAAGAACCATTTACAATTTCCGATGCAACCATGAACATTCTGTTCTCCGAAACAATTGATGTAGAAAATCCGTTGGTTGCAACCTACGAAAAACAACTTGAAGGATTGGATAGCTATCAATATCAGTCGGCTACTAAAAGCAAACTAACTTTTGACGATGTGTATTCGTCTGCTTTCGTAAACGTTTCGTTTACAGGGAAAGCTCTTGCCGATATGGAAAAAATCTCATACATGATGGCGGAATATTCATATAAAAATCTTCGTACTACTCCGCTGGCAACGTCCGAAGCAATTACTTTTGCCGAAAATGTTCAAAGTGGGGATGTGGTAACCACTCATTTTTCATTCCCGTTGAATAAGACCAATTTCATAAAATACGACAATGAGGGTTTTATGATATTCCCATATATGGGAGATTGTATTTTGGCGGAATCTGCAGAAGAAGCTGTGGCATTGTATTTTGAAAACGCCAGCATTTCTGTTGACATGACCGATAAACCGAAATATCAAGTCCCAGATGGAATAATCTCGGAAGACGACTATGTAGTTGCAGACGACGAAGTAATTGTTGAAGCAGAACGAGCAGAAGCATTTTTCACGATGCCAATCAACGAAGGTGCTGATTCTTACACACTTACCATTAAACACCATGGGGAAACAGTCTGTTCGCTTACGTTCAATGCACAAGGACAGTTGGCAAACATAGATTTTTCAGATGCGGCAGATTGTGAACTAAAATCGGATGTTTTGGCATATCAGTTTACCGTAACAGGACTTTCGGAAGGAACTTCGTATGGTTACAACTTCAAAGCTTTTGACAACAATAAGATTGTGCTCAAAGAATACGAAGGTGAATTTACCACAAAAGAAGGCGCTTCAGGTAACAGCGGAGAAACTGGTGCTACCGCAATTTCCGAAGTTTCCAATGCTTCGTCAGTTACGATTGTGAACAGTAAAATTTTTGTGGACGGTGAGGCTCCTGCATTCGTAGTAACCATTTCCGGACAAAAAATTGCAAATGCAAACCTACAGGCTGGGGTGTATTTTGTGGTTGTTGATGGAAAAACAATAGGCATTTCGGTACGATAATTTCTGGTAGAGACGCGCCATGGCACGTCTCTACTTTTCTAAAAATTAGGATTATGAAAAAAATACACACATTTCAAATTTTGATGGTTGCAATCTTTGGATTAGCAATGATTTCTTGCAACAAAAACGACTTCGACGGAGCTCCATATTCTGGGTATTTGTTGTATAAATTCAATGGAGATTATGAGAATTTTGTTATGGTAGGATATTCAGCAGAGAAGAATAAACTTGTGGCATATCCAGATTCAAGTGACTGCAAAACTCTCTCAACTAATAGGAATATTACCAAATGTTCAAACGATTATTTTTTGAATACGTATGTCCTTGGTGATCCACACAATTTAGTGAAAAAGAATACAGCCGCTTATACTAACATAACTATTAGCGAATATAAGGAGATATGGAAAGTTATGGAAGGAAAAGACATTTGTGATACGCTTGCTTCACGTATAATCGACAAAGACCCCTATAAAGAAATATATGTATTTTCAAGAGCTGATACGATTTTATGTCAAGGCATATATCAGGAACCTAATTTTGACAAAATCAACGAAATGATAGAATCTGGCGAATTCTTTACGTATGAAGGAGTTGAGAGGGTAAAGTAAGTTTCGAATAATCACGAATTACCACTGTTTGCACGAAGCATCACGATTTTCCGTCAAATTTGCTAATGATTTTGAAAAGAATGAAAAGGTTAAGCATTTTATTATTAAGTGTAATTGTAGTCTCATGTGCAAGGGAGGATGACATTACATCCGCAAAAATAAAAAAAGAACGTGATGAAATGGTGTATTATTCTGTTTATAAAACAAAAGCTGATTATTCCGACTATGTTTATGTGAGTAAAACAAATCATATTTTCTCTAAACCAAATCCAAATGACACATTGAATAAGGATATTAGTGGCGTTGGCAAGAACTATATAAAATGGTGGAAAGGACAAAGTTTAAGCGAAGATTACTATTTTATACCTTTTGTAGTATCCCCAGAAATTATTAACTATACCGATGTGACATTTGAAGAATATGATAATTTATGCAAAGAGTTTTCTTCAGAAGGACAAATTGATTCGTTGCAATTACTTGAAACTATGAAGAAAAGAATAATTGATACAAATCCCTTTGTCGAATATTACAAATTTAAGTTTATAGACGAAAAATTATGCGATATTGTAGATAGTTCAACATTGCACAGAGAACCTAATTTTGACAAAATCAACGAAATGATAGAATCTGGCGAATTCTTTACGTATGAAGGGGTTGAGAGGGTAAAGTAACTATAAAAAAAAGAGGGTTTTGCAACCCTCTTTTTTTTATTCAAATTGTTTGAATGTTTTCTTGATAATTTCGATACTATCGCAAAGTTGTTCCTCGTTGATAACAAGCGGTGGAGCAAAACGGATAATATGTTCGTGAGTTGGTTTTGCCAACAAACCATTGTCACGCAAAGCCAAGCAGAAATCCCATGCTTTCTTTCCATTGTGTGGTTCAATAATCACAGCGTTCAACAAACCTTTACCACGAACCAATTTCTTCATTGGGTGTTGGAAAGAATTCAATTCGTCACGGAAGATTTTTCCAAGACGTTCAGCGTTTTCAGCCAATTTTTCGTCTTTCAAAACAGAAAGAGCCGCAATAGCAACTTTTGCTGCAATTGGATTTCCTCCGTAAGTTGAACCGTGTTCGCCCGGTTTGATGTTCAACATGATGTCGTCGTCAGCCAATACTGCCGAAACAGGCAACATACCGCCACTGATTGCCTTACCCAAGATAAGAATGTCAGGACGAACGCCTTCGTGGTCGCAGCAAAGCATTTTACCAGTACGAGCCAAACCAGTCTGAACTTCGTCGGCAATGAAAAGTACGTTGTGTTTCTTACACAAATCGTAGCATTTTTTCAAATAACCATCGTGAGGAACATATACACCAGCTTCACCTTGAATAGGTTCTACCAAGAAACCGGCAACTTTGTCGCCTTCTTTTTCAAGAACTTTTGCAAGTGCGTCAACATCATCGTAAGGAACCTTGATGAAACCAGGAGTAAGAGGTCCGTAGTTTGCATACGATTCAGGGTCGATTGACATTGAAATGATAGAAATAGTTCTTCCGTGGAAATTTCCTTCGCAGCAGATGATTTTTACTTCATCGTTTGGAATACCTTTCTTTACAACACCCCAACGACGAGCAAGTTTCAATGCAGTTTCGTCACCTTCGGCACCAGTGTTCATCGGCAACAATTTGTCGTAACCGAAAAATTTAGTTGCAAATTCTTCATATTCACCAAGTGTATCGTTGAAAAATGCACGTGAAGTAAGGGAAATCTTTTGTGCTTGGTCAACCATTGCCTTTACGATTTTTGGATGGCAATGTCCTTGGTTCACTGCTGAATATGCAGACAGGTAATCATAATAGCGTTTGCCGTCGGTGTCCCATACATATACACCTTCGCCTTTCGCCAAAACTACAGGGAGTGGATGGTAGTTGTGAGCACCATACTTAAGCTCTCTGTCCATGTAATCTTGCTGAGTCATTGTATTATTATTTAGGATTAAACTTTATTTTTTTACGTGCCAAAGGTAGAAATTATTTAGAAACGTGAACGGAATTTTTGATTTTTTTGTGAAGTGTTGCCGCGGAGGAAAAATTTCCGTTTTTTCTTCGTGATTTTTATTGAATTGTTTGAAGAACACAAGTTTGGCTTGAGATATTTATAATCTGTTGATAAGTTTGTTTGTCGAATTTCAGATGAGAGTGTTCATAATTCAAGACTTTTTCGCTATTATTGCAATAATGAAACGGATTATAACTATACTATTGGGAGTGGTGCTCGCAAGTTCTGCGGCACTCGCTCAGATTGATTCAACACGGATCAAGGAAGTTGAGTCATACATTCAGAAAGCAAAGGATTTCTACGCAACAGGAAAAGTCGATTCCATTTTCCGCTATTATGAACTTGCTCAGAAAAAGGGCGAGGAGTATGAATTGTATTCGCAGTCGGCGAATGCCTATCGCGAAGTTGCCAAGTTGTATTTGATGATGAGTTCGGCTGATTCCGCCCTCGTGTATTTCAACAAAGCGGCTCAAGTGGCTCGGAAAGGTAATGCGTGGAAGGAATTGAACATGGCATTGTGCCAAGTGGCGAACCTTACCCGTATGTATTTGGGAAAGAACCAAGAGGCGTTGCAATATTCAAAGGAAGCAATCGAGGCCGGACAGAAGGCGAAATATATGCGTGGTGTGGCTGTGGCAAACATGCAGGCTGGTAACGCCTACAATGAGTTGGCCCGTTACGAAGAGGCGTTGCAGAGTTATCAGGAAGCAGGCCGTGTGTTCCATGACGGCGGATTCGAAAACGATGTTGCCAATGCGTGGCAAAATATAGCTTCGGTATATTATCAGTTGGAGAAATTCAACGAATCCATTGAATACCATCGGAAAAGTATGGAGGTGTTCAAAAACGCAGGCAATACAACACAGTATGCTCAGGAGTTGATGAACATCGGTGCGATTTATTCTGGCCACAACCGTAAGGGTGTGAAACGTGCCATTTCCAATATGGATTCAATGTTTTATTATTTTAACGAAGCATTGAGTCTCTGTGAAGAAATGAAGGATACCGCCAATATAGTGAAATGTCGTATGAACATTGGTATTGGCTATTACATGACAAACGATTTCGCCCAATCGAAGAAATATTTCGACTCGGTGTATAAAATCGCCTTGGCGAAAAACATGGTGTCCGACATTATTAGTATTGAAAATGGATATGCGTTGCTGTACCATAGAATGGGTAACTACGAAAAAGCCCGTGAGTATTTCTTGAAGGAATTGCCGCGTATTCAGGCAGGCGAGTATAAGGAAAAGGAATTTATGTGGTATTGGGACTATGCCAGCACGTTGGATTCCTTGCGTGACTACGAAGGCGCGTTGCGGTCGTACGAAAAATATGTGGAATTATACGATACATTGCGTGCCGCCGATGCAGCAAAGCAGATGAATTTGCTTTCGGTGCGTTACGGTTCTGAGTTGAAAGATCAGGAAATCGCGGCAGCAAAGGAACGACAGGAACTTATGAGCCGTGAGCAGGATGCGTTGCGGAAGAGGTTCTTGATTATGGTCGGCGCCTCGGTCATCATTGCAATATTCTTGATTTTCGTGGTTTACTTGTTGATGCAAGTCCGTAAATCGAACAAAAAGCTTGCCGAGCAGAACGATAAGATCAATAGGCAGAATATTGAAATCGAGCGGCAACGTGATGAGGTTACCGCGCAGAAGGAACAAATCGAGGTTCAACAGAAGAACATCTTGGATAGTATCCACTATGCAAGCCGAATCCAGTCGGCCATCCTGCCTCGTCCGGAATTGGTTGAGGATTTGTTTCACGAACATCGGTTTATTTTGTTCAAACCTCGCGATATCGTAAGTGGTGACTATTATTGGATTGGTAAGAAGGCTCAATGGAAAATCGCCGTTGCCGCCGACTGTACTGGTCACGGTGTTCCGGGTGCATTCATGAGTATGTTGGGTACTGCATTCTTGAACGAAATCATCAACGACCCGACAATGCCCGACATCCATGCTGGCGAAATCCTTGACAAACTTCGTGAAAATATCATCAAGGCTTTGAAACAAACTGGTGCCGCAGGTGAGCAAAAGGATGGTATGGACTTGGCAATGTGGATGTTCGACGAGGAAACCCGTCAACTTCGCTACGCTGGTGCAAACAACCCGTTGATTCTTGTCCGCAAGGATTACGTGGAAGGCGAGGTTGCCGACGACGAAAGAGTGAAAATCCAGGAATTTATTTCGGAAACAAATGGTGAAACCTACCATATCATTCAGGTTGCAGGTAGCAAACAGCCAATCGCAATCTATCCTGAAATGGTTCCGTTCGAGGAATATTGCATCACATTGAAGCCGGGCGACACGCTCTACACCTTCTCCGACGGTTTCCAAGACCAATTCGGTGGCGAGAAAGGCAAGAAGTTTATGATTAAACGATTGAAACAAGTTTTTGTAAATATATATGAGTCGCCAATGAACGAACAGCGTGAATTGTTAGACCACGAGTTGGTTGATTGGATTGAAAAAGGTAACACTGAACAAGTTGACGACGTTTTGGTTATTGGTTATAGAGTTTAGTTATGTTTCAATTTTCGTTAGCAGACATCGCTTCTATCACAAGTTCGGAATGTGAAGGCAATGGAAATATAAAAATCACAAAAATCCAGACAGATAGTAGGACTTCGTTCGATGAAATTTCCGCAATTTTCTTGGCTTTAAAGGGCGTGAGCCGCAACGGACACGATTACATAGCCGATATGCACGAACGTGGTTGCCGTAATTTTTGGGTGGAAAAAGGAGAGTCGTATCCAAAGTTCAGCGACTCAAATTATATTATCTCTTCGTCGGTGTTGTATTCGTTCCAGAAACTGTTGTCGCATTACCGTCAGGCGTTTTTCACGAATCCGATTGTTGCGGTGACAGGCAGTAATGGAAAGACTATCATTAAGGAATGGCTGTATTTCTTGATGAAACAAACCACCAAGGTGGTTCGTAGTCCGCGAAGTTATAACTCGCAGATTGGCGTTCCTTTGTCGTTGATGTTACTTGATAACTCATACTCGTACGGCATCATTGAGGCGGGAATTTCCGAAGTGGGGGAAATGGAAAAGTTGGAGAAAATGATTCTTCCTACCGTCGGAATCTTTTCGAATATTGGCGATGCGCATCAGCAACATTTCACTTCGTTGGAACAGAAAGTTCAGGAAAAAATGAAATTGTTCGCCCACGTCGATACGTTGGTATACTGTAGCGATTATGCTCCAATCGACGAGAATGCAAAATTGCTGAAGTCTGCAAAATTGGTCGCTTGGGGATTTTCCGAACAGGCTAAACATCGGGTTTCGTATGTGTCGAATGCTGAAACAACGGTAATTACCGCAGCATGGAACAATAAAAAATATACGTTCGAAATTCCATTCCGCGATGCGGCTTCAATAGAAAATGCGGTACATTGTTTTTATGCAATCCAAGTGCTTGGCGTTTCTGTTGATTTGGAATTGTTCAAGACTTTGCCGACAGTTGCCATGCGTTTGGAACAGATTTCGGGACGAAACAACTGTGTGCTGATAAATGATAGTTATAATTCTGATTTCCAAAGTGTTAAGATTGCATTGCAATATCTGAGCCAACAACATAAAAATGCTTCAAAAACATTGGTTCTATCCGATGTGAAACAAACGGGTATGAATTTCGACGAATTGTATTCGAGCATTGCCGATATGGTTCGTGAATATTCCATTAACCGTGTGATTGGTGTGGGAAAGGATATTTCAAAATATTTGAAGAAATATCTGCCAACGGGAAATTATTATGCATCAACAAATGCGTTGCTGCCGAAATTCCATGAGTTTGCATTCCAGAACGAAACAATTTTGTTCAAGGCTGCGCGTGAGTTTGAGTTTGAACGACTGGTCGCACAACTCGAACTGCAAATGCACCAGACTGTTCTTGAGGTGAATTTGAATGCTATCGTTCACAATTTGAATTATTTCCGTTCGTGCTTGAATCCTAAAACCAAGATGATGATTATGGTGAAGGCGTCATGTTATGGAAATGGCACGTACGAAATAGCGAATATCTTGCAACATAACAAGGTTGATTATCTTGCAGTTGCGTTTATCGATGAGGGTGTTGAACTGCGTAATTCAGGTATCACCGTTCCAATCATTGTAATGAATCCTGAATACGGAATGCTCTCAAAATTGTATGACTACGGATTGGAACCGAATATCCATAACTTTGCCGTACTTAATGAGTTACAGCAATTGTGTGCATCATATCCAAACAAAACGTTCCCAATCCATTTGAAGATGGATACGGGAATGGCGCGCTATGGTTTCCAACCTCACCAGATTCCGCAACTGATAGAGGAAGTGAAGGCGATTCCAAATTGCCAAATCACTTCGATATTCTCGCATCTTGTGGGTAGCGACGATTCGCAATTTGATTCGTTTACCATGGAGCAATTGGAATTGTTCAAACAAATGTCGTCGGAAATTATGAATGCGTTCCCATATCCGATTATGCGCCACATATTGAATTCGGCTGGCATCGAACGATTCCGTGAATATCAATTTGATATGGTTCGTTTGGGTATTGGCTTGTATGGAATTAGTTTCGACAATCCACAGAACTGTCAGCATATCAGTACGTTGAAAACGTTTGTTTCTGGTATTCGTGAGAAAAAATCAAATACGTCGGTTGGGTATTCTCGAAAAGGAATGCTCCATCGTGATTCAAAAATCGCCGTGATTCCTATCGGTTATGCCGACGGATTCAACCGAAAGTTGAGCAATGGCGTGGGAACAGTGTTGGTTCGTGGCAAGGAAGTGCCAATCGTTGGAAATATCTGCATGGATGCGGCAATGATTGATGTGACCGATGTCCCCGATATTCAGTTGGGCGACGAAGTGATTCTTTTCGGAAAAGATTTGCCAATCACTAAAATGGCAGAACGGATCGGCACGATTCCGTACGAAGTGATGACTTCGATTGACCGACGGGTGAAACGAATATATGTGTATGAATAATTCTAAGTGACGGTTTGATGGATGTAGAGAGTTTACAACGTGAAAATGAGCAACTTCGTGATGAAATAGCACATCTCAAGCGCTTGCTCGACGATGCAAATTCGCAACTCGCAACTCTTAAACAAACGGAATCAGACGCCGAACCATCCTCGCACGAACTCGAAAATCGTCGCTTTAAGATGGTGACGGTTATGTATGCGAAATTTTCAGGATTCGAAAAACTGCAAACCGTTGAAAATGCCCAGTCGTTGGTTGATGGCCTCGATTCTATTTTAAGACACATCGATAAAATTGTGTCGAAATATAATATAAAGAAAGTCAAATCGTTAGGCGATTCATATATGTGCGCGGGCGGTATTCCCGAAAAGAATCGCACGAACCCGATTGAAATGATTCTGGCGGCAATGGAAATTGTCCGTTATCTCCGTACGGAAAAGGGCATTTGGGATGTTACCATGGGCATTCATACGGGTCCTGTGGCAGCGATAATTTCTGGAAAGAATAAGAAACACTACGAAGTGAAGGGCGATGCGGCAAATATTGCGTATCGCATAGAATCGTTTACCAAGCCTGGGCAGATAATCATCTCGGAAATGACGTATGGTTTTTTGCGTGATGTGTTTCAGTGTGAGGTAGTTGGGGCTTTGCCAGTGAAATATACGGGCGTGGTGAATTTGTATCGTGTCACTGGTTTCAAACCAAAATATTCTTGCGATGCTGATTTTCAGCTTCCGAACCACGATTTCTTCATTCGTTTGGCGCGCGTGCGCTTCCCCGATTTGGAGGAATATATTTTGAACCGCCTCGAAAAGGAACTTCCGTCGTATCTGCACTACCATAATGTGAAACATACTATGGATGTGCTTATTGGCGTTGAGGTGATTGCCACCGCCGAACAGGTAACTGACGAAGAGGATATGCTGTTGTTGCGTACGGCTGCGCTCTTCCACGATATGGGACAAATCGTGCAGTCGAAGGGACACGAGAACATCAGTTGCGACTACGCTCGCGAAATTCTCCCGCGGTATTGTTATTCGCAAGAGCAAATTGATAAAATCTGCACGCTGATTATGGCGACTCAATTGCCTCCAAATCCTAAAACTTTGCTCGAATGTATTATGTGCGATGCCGATTTGGATTATTTAGGTCGTTCCGATTTTATTCCGGTTTCCGATACGCTTTACGATGAATTGCACGTGCAAAATATTGTGAATGATAAGAATACGTGGAACAAACAACAGATAAAATTCATCTCGAACCATACGTATTTCACAAACTTTGCGAAAAACAATAGGGAAGTGAATAAACAAAAGCAAATCAAACGGTTACAAAGTTTAATCAAGGAATAACTATGAATCAGGAAAATCCGGAAGAAGTGCTACTTGCCGTTATCAATAAGGTATTGGAATTTTCCAATGAAGGAAAACAGGCAAAGGCGCAGCATATATTACCCTTTGTGTATGAGTCGGTTATGCGCTATCCGCAACTGCTGTGGAATTCGGTGGAAGTGTGGAAGGTTGCAAAGTCGCTTTTGGTGATGCATCACTACGATTTGGTTGACGACGAAGAAGATGAATTGAAAATGTTGCAGATGGCGTTTGTGTATGCCCAACGCTCCATAGAATTGTGCGAAACCGATGTGGAACAATATAAACAGCATTATTTCAATGCGTTGCATACACAGGTGATGTTGCTTTCGTCGTGTCCCGACTATTTTGTCGACACACTCACGGATTTGTGTTCGAAAACGGTGATGTCGAACGAGGAAAGAACTGTTGCAATGCGACTTGCAAACCGCATTTTGCCTCTGTTGGCGTATAATGTTGTGGTGAAAGTTGACGATGCTTTTGAGAATTTCAACGATGATGCATATTTGGCAGAGTTATGCAACAATTTTGAGATGGAACATCCCGATGTAACGCCCAAACAACTTGACGATGCGCTTAAAATCCATAAAATGTTGGTGCATTCGTATCTGAAATTTTTCAAATAGTAGAAAAAAGAGAGAAATAATCATAAATTTGCACTGAAATTAATTGATATGAAATATTTCTACACTCTTGCAATAATGATGTTTGCGGTAATTTGTTCGTACGGACAAACCCGCGAAGTCTCGGGAAAGGTTACTTCATCCCAAACAAAGGAACCATTGGTGGCTGCTTCAGTTGCGGCAATGATGAAAGGCGATAACGGTTCGTATGTGCCGACAATGTACGGAGCATTCACCGAGTTGGACGGTTCGTTCGTGATGGATATTCCTACTGATGCCGCTGCATTGGAATTCAGTTACGTGGGTATGGCTACGAAAATTGTTCCAATAACTTCTGAATCAGTGTATAACGTAGCATTGGCTCCTGATGCGTTGATGATTGAAACCGTTGTTGTTACCGTTCCTTATGGAAAACAGAAAAAGGAATCTTTCACGGGTTCTCTGTCTGCGTTGAAGGCTGACGATATCGCCGCCGCACAGACATCGAGCTTCGAAAAGGCCTTGCAGGGACAGGTGCCAGGTATTGTGTTGAGCACAAATTCAGGTCAGCCGGGTGCTTCGTCGGAAATCCAGCTCCGTGGTGCTGGTTCTATCTCGGCAGGTAGTTCTCCGTTGATTGTAATCGACGGGGTGCCAATGTTTTCTGGTGAAACATCGCAGAATTCCGATGCGTCGTCTATCCTTACTTCGCTCAATCCCAACGATATAGAAAGTATTTCCATCCTGAAGGATGCTGCGGCTACTTCGTTGTATGGATCGCGTGCGTCGAATGGTGTCATCATGGTGACAACCAAGTCGGGTAAATCGGGAAAAACAATCTATTCGTTCTCGACTTCGCAAGGTCTGGGCATGATTACCACCAACAATTTCAAGTTGATGAACGCAAGTGAATATAAATCGTGGTTGACTGATGCTATGAGAAATTCTGGTAAAACCGACGCCCAAATTGCGGAAGAATTGCTCGACGACACGGCAAGCACCGATTGGTTCGACGAGGTGTACCGTCGGGCTTGGAATCAATCCTATGAATTCTCGGCACAAGGCGGAAACGATAATTCCACGTTTTTCGCATCTGGACAATATAAAAACGAAAAAGGTATTGTTACAGGAACTGGCTTGGAACGTTTTTCTATTCGTTTGAATTTGAACCACAAAGCTTCCGACAAATGTTCATTCGGTTTCAAGTTCAATCCATCGTTCACCACCCAGTACACAACGGTTGAACCGGGTTACACATCAAGCCCTGTGACAACGGCATATACGGCAAAACCAACGGTTTCGGTGATGAATGGGGATTCATATAACTTCGTGAATAAATTCTATAATCCTGTTGGTGTAATAAATTTGAACGACAATTACAATAAAACCAAGCGTATGCTTGGAAATATGTTTGTTGAATACAAACTTCCTTTGAATCTGGAATTCAAGACGATTGCTAATGCTGATTACATCGCCGTTGACGAGTTCTCGTATTTGCATCCTGAAACGCCCGATGGTTCCGATAAAAATGGCGTTTCGTCGTATTATTCAACGAATGTGCTGACGTGGACATCTTCGTCAACATTGAGATGGGATTACAAAAAATTGAAACACGCTGTGCAAATAATGGGTGGTTTTGAGGTTGAGTCCAATTCATTGAATTATTCGAATATGATTGCCTCGAATTTTGCTTCGGAAAGTATGTCGAGCATAGCGAACGCTTCGCAGATGGAGCAGATGAATGAATTTGGTCGGGAATCGTCGTTGTTGTCGGGAATCTCAAGTTTCCAATACAACTACATGGCTAAATACTATTTGAGCGCAAGTTTCCGTGTCGATGGTTCTTCAAAGTTCAGCCCGTCGAACCGTTGGGCACCGTTCTGGTCGGTTGGTGGTTCGTGGATTGTGTCGGACGAGAGTTTTATGCAGTCGCTCACGTGGATTGATTTGTTGAAAGTGCGCGGAAGCTACGGTACATCGGGTAACTCCGATATTGATGACTACTTGTTTATGCAATTGTATGCGTTTGGTAGAAATTATTTCGACGAACCTGGTAGTACTCCGTCAACAATGGGAAATGCTGATTTAACATGGGAGAAAAACCATAATGCCGATTTCGGTATTGATTTCAAGTTCTTGAAACGATTCAATCTTGGTGTTGATTTGTATAACCGTAATACCTTCGATTTGTTGCTCGCAGTGCCTGTTTCAATGACTACGGGCTACGAAAGCCAGATGCAGAATGTCGGTTCCATGGTGAACCGAGGCGTGGAATTGTCGCTTTCGTCAACGGTTGTCAACACTGACAAATTTAATTGGACAACAACGCTTACGTTTGCCAAAAACCACAATGAAATCACAGAATTGTATGGTGGCGACACGATAGTTGTCAGTACAAAAATCAGAACTGTGGGACAGTCGTTGCAGACTTTCTATTTGGCAGAATGGGCAGGCGTGAATTCTGCCGATGGCTCACCTATGTGGTATGATGAAAATGGAAATCTTACAAAGGATTATAATAAGGCAAGAAAAGTGATTGCGGGTAGCGCAGATCCGAAATTCACCGCTGGTTGGACAAATAATTTCACATACGGCAATTGGGCGTTGAATTTTATGTTCTATTGCAGTTATGGGAACTTGATTTTCAATCAGTTGAACAACGAATTGATTGCCGATGGAGCTACCACTTCGTTGAACCAGTCAGTTGCCGCTCTTGATTATTGGAAACAGCCGGGCGACAATGCCGCAAATCCAAAATTGGTACAGAATAATGGTAGCAACAGTAATGCGTTCTCAACCCGTTATCTGGAAGATGGCTCGTATATCCGTTTGAAAAACATACAGTTGAATTATACGTTGCCATCTGATTTGTGCGAAAAAATAAAAGTGAACCGCTGTATGATTTATGCACAGGTGCAAAATCCGTTCGTATGGACGAAATTTACCGGTCTTGACCCTGAAACCCGTGCGAATGGTATCTATTACTACGATTATCCGAAACAGCGTCTGTTCTTGATGGGACTGAATCTTTCGTTCTAATGGAACTTCATATCCTCAATATCGACAGCATTACGCAGGAAATGCAACATGTTGTTGCCGAGCGTTTGCCGCTTCGGTATGCTCGTTCCCAACGCTTTAAAAGTGGACAGGATTCGTTGCGGTGCATTGGAGTAGGGGTGTTATTGCTCAAAATATTTCCAGACCTTCGGGAATCTGATTTGAAAACGAACGACAACGGAAAACTTTTCGTGGAAAACGGATTGGAATTCAATGTGTCGCATAGTGGCTCGTATGTGGTTTTAGTCGCTGATAACCAACCTGTTGGTGTTGATATAGAAAAGATTCGTGAGCGTCATTTTCAAGTTGCCTCAAAAGTGTTTACGGCAGAAGAAATCACTTGGATGAACGATGACGTACTTCATCGTTTTTTTACCTTGTGGACACAAAAAGAAAGTTTGGTGAAAGCCGTAGGGTGCGGTATAACCGTGCCGCTTGATTCAATTTCGGTGATGCCGTTTCAAGAGGAAAAACCAATCGTGTACAATGGCTCGCAATGGTTCTGCAAAAGCGTTGAATATGAAGGATATATGCTCAGCGTATGCGCTATGCATCCTGTACATTATTAGTACCCAATTGGACATAAAAAAGCCTCAACATTTCTGCTGAGGCTTGCTCCCAAAACTGGACTTGAACCAGTGACCCTCTGATTAACAGTCAGATGCTCTAACCAACTGAGCTATTTGGGAATGTTGCTCCCGAAAAAGCAGTGCAAATATACAAGTAATTTTGAATAAAAAAATATCTTTGTAAAAAAAATAACAATGAATACAATTATTTTCGGCACGGTTGCTTTTGATGCGATTGAAACTCCGTACGCCAAGACGGATAAAATCATTGGCGGTTCTGGTACATATATCTGTTTTTCAGCTTCTTACTTTGTGAGACCTCAGACTCTCTCTGCCGTGGGATACGATTTCCCACAGGAATTCATTCAAAAACTGAAGGACAAGGGCGTTGATTTGGCTGGTATGCAGATTAAGCAAGATGAAAAATCTATGTTTTGGTCGTGTCGATATTTCGACAATATGAACCAACGCGAAACGTTGACGACGGAACTGAACGTGGTGAAAAATTATAAGCCTGTTCTTCCTGATTCATATAAGGATACCGAATATGTAATGTTGGGAAATGGCAGTCCTGTATTGCAACGCAGCGTGTTGGAGCAGCTTAACCATAAGCCGAAGTTCGTCGCTCTTGATACTATGAATTTCTGGATGGACACCATGATGGACGAACTCAAAAAGACCATCTCGATGGTTGACATCATCATTATAAACGACGAAGAAGCCCGTCAGTTGTCAGACGGCGAACGTTGTCTATCAAAGGCGGCACGCAAGATTTGTGCTATGGGACCTCGCTATGTTATTATAAAGAAAGGCGAACATGGCGCATTGTTGTTCAGCAAGGATAAGATTTTTAGTGTTCCTGCGTTGCCTCTCGAGGATGTGGTTGACCCAACGGGAGCCGGCGACACATTCGCTGGAGCGTTTATCGGTTACATAGCCCAACAGGACAAAACTGATTTTGAAACAATGAAAACCGCTGTTGTGGTGGCTTCTGCCATGGCTTCGTTCACCGTTGAAAAAATGGGCACCGAAGCTCTCGAAAATCTTTCGGCGGAGGATATAAAGAATCGAATTTTCAGATTTAAGGAATTGACAGATTTTAAGTTGATGTAATATAATATCCAAAAACGGATTTTTTACATTGACGAAAATCTTCCGATGAGTTGTTTCTGAACTAAAACTGTTCACTTTTATATATAAAATGAGGTATTTTAATTGCCTCATTTTTAGTTAATTAACATATGTTGTTGATAACTACCTTAGTGTACTTGTAACAATTTGAAAAAAACGAGGTCAAATTTGTATAAAAGGTTTACAGCTATGAAACGAGTTTTAATTTTTTCAATTATTGCGTTAGCGTTGGCAGGTTGTGGAGCTACTGACACAGAAATCCAAAATGCCTATGTGACTGGTCTTGAGGAAGGTAAGATTAAAGGTTTCAACGACGGTTACGAACAAGGGCAAAAAGACGGGTACAAAAAAGGGTATAACGATGGTTTGGAAACCTCGTTTACCAATGCGTATTAATACCCGGATTTCGTGGCAGAATGCCGTACAGATTTGCGGCAGGCACGTGTGTTTCCGCCGTGCGTGATTGAATGTCTATTTTCGGTCGAAAAATGGACTTTTCCCACTCACAGATAATGGTATGCCCAAAATGATGTTGCATTCAGGCAATAAGTTCATTTTTGTGGCGGTATAGCCAATCGTGTACATCACACGGTTGTCGATGCGGTTGTCGGCTGCACGCGAAACGGCTGAACCGATTGCTATGCCTAAGTCGTTGGCGTTGAAAAAACAAGGAATAGTGGGGTGCTCGTCTTTTTCGGCACATGTTTGAAATCCACAGAATGTACAGTTCAACCCAAGCGATTGCACTTTTGTGCCGAACAGCATAACAGCTTGGCTTTTCCTACAATTGTCGGCATCGCGGGCGAATGATGTCCGTCCCTCGTTTTCAGCAATGGCGCACATGGCTGTCGCCAAACGCTCAATATCGTCGTCGGTTAGAATCACAATTTCAAGATTGTCAACACCTTTCCCTTTTGGTGCTGTCCGTGCGGCAATCGCAATTTTTTTAGCAATAGAAATAACCGCTTCGTTTCTGATGTTTTCTTCGTGTAGTATCATAATCGTAGGTTTTATGTTATTGTGCCTCTCTGTGTTTCACGTTTTTATCTTCCATAAACGTTAAATAATTTTTGTATCGCGACAAGGCGATTTTCCCTTCTTCCACAGCTTTAATCACATTGCATTTCGGCTCGTGTGAGTGTGTGCAGTTGTAATATTGGCAGTCGGAGGAATATTTGAAGATTTCTGGGAAATATTGGCTGATTTCTTCGCTTTCCATATTGAGTAGGCCGAACGCTTTCACTCCGGGAGTGTCGATAATGTTGCCACCATCGGCTGTTTCGTACATTTCGGCAAATGTGGTGGTATGTTGCCCTTTGTGGAATGATTTTGATATTTCGCTGGTTTTCAGGTCGTTGTTGTTCGTCAAAGTTTTGATTATAGATGTTTTGCCTACGCCCGAATTGCCCGAGAAAAGCGACACTTTTCCGGCAAGCCGTTTTCTCAATTCTTCGATGTTGTGTCCCGTTTTTGTTGAAATACAAAGTACTTCGTAGCCGGCAAGTCGGTAGATTCCCTGCCATTCCTGAATAGTTTGTTGGTCTTTTTCGGATTGGAACAAATCGTATTTATTGATGAGAATGGTGCAAGGAATGTCGTAAGCCTCGGCGGTAACCAAAAATCTGTCGACAAACTGAAGCAAGGTCTGTGGCGAGTGGACGGTGATTACAATGTACGCCATGTCGATGTTGGCGGCGATAATCTGCGATTCCTTAGAAAGATTCGATGCCTTGCGGATAATATAATTTTTTCGGTCGGCAATGTCGGTGATGATGCCAGCCGACTCGTTTTCCTCGTCGAACAGTACATAGTCGCCCACGGCAATAGGATTTGTGCTTCTGATGCCGTTGAGCCGCAGTTTCCCTTTTATTCGGCAGTCGTACACGTTGCCGCTTTCGGTTTTTACTTTGTAGTTGTTGCCAGTCGATTTAAGGACGAGACCTTTCATGTTATTTCTTTAGAATCAGGTTTTCGATGCCGTTTTTGCCGAACTCTTTTTCGTACTTTTGAATCAATTCATTTTGTTTTTTCTCGAACTCCTTTGGCGATAGTTTGTCGCCGCCCATTTGTTTTAGGTCGCGGTTTGCCATGCGGATTATCAGTTCTTCCCAAAATGTGTGTTCGTCGTATTGTTCGATAAGTTCGTCGCAGTCGTCTTCGAATTCTTGGCACGGAGCATAGCCGCCTAATTTTTTATCGAATTCAATGTCGTCGTTTCCTTGTCGGTAGGCGCTTTCGTAAAGTTGTTGCTCCAGTTCGTCGATTTCGCCTGCGTTGTCGGCTGGCTCGTATGCCTGCAGCATCCATTCTCCCATATACACTAATTGCAGAAGATTTTGGAACTGTTTGTCTGTCAATTCAATTTTAGCCATAGTTTTGAATTTTTTACAAAAATAAGAAAGTGGAGAAATAAATCACAATTTTCCTTTTTTGTAAAGGTTGCAATATTGTGTAAACTTCTGATAATCATTGAAAAATGAAATCTGGCTGAATCATATTACGAAAATGGTGTGAAGATTAATAGTCGTCGTCATCCTCGTCTTCCTCATCGTAGTCGTCATAATCGTCGGCAGGCTTTTTCGGTTTCTTTTCTTTTGCTGCTTTAGCCGGTTTTGATTCCTTTTCAGCCTTTACTTTCGGGGCTTTTTCTTCTTTTTTGTCCTTCGATTTCTTTGCAGGCTGTTCTTCCTCGTCATCATAATCCTCATCGTCGGCAGGTTCGGCTGTTTCCTTTTCTGCAACAGTTTCCTTTTCCTGTGCCACCGATGGCGCTTCCTCCGTTTGTTCGTCGGTCTCTTCGGGTTCTTCCACAACTTCGGCTTCCTTATGTTTCTTCTTTTCTTTTTCTGCCAATGCAGCGGCGGCAGCAGCCTTTTCTGCTTCTATTTCCTCAGGATCTTTGTTGTAGTCGGCATATTTTCCTTCTGTGTCCTTTAACAAATAATTTTCCAGTTTCAAATATTCTGCATTGTCGAATGGTTGGGCTGTTGGTGGAGCCACAACTTCTTCTTCGTGAACTTTATACGTTCGTTTTCGTACGAGCGTTGATGGTATCATCCGTTTGGCGCGTGTTTTTGTTTCGTACACTGCCCACGCTTTCATATCTGCCCAAACCGCATTGCACCATTCTTCCACTTCCATACATTTTCCCGAAGGAACTTTTTCGTAGTTCATCAGGCGGCCAAACGAAGTGCTTCCATATTCCGTGAAACGGGCTTCGTGTAAGAAGTTCGAAAACTTTGCGACGATAATCGAATCCTGAATTTCAATGTTGATGTTAAATACAATGCTTCCTTTTGTTTTTTCGGCAGCGTGCGACGACAGATATACATCGGGCATTTGCACGTAATTTGCGTATGGAAAATATCCTTTCCCAACAAATTTGAGTTCCTTCCAGTTTTTGCCAAGCAATTTCTGTCCTTTTTCTTTCTCAAACCATTTTTCAATATTTCGATAGAGGCGAAGTTTGCTTGTACCGTGTTTGATAGGAATCGTGTCGTATACTATAAATTGTTGTCCCACAGTGATATATGTGAGGCATAAGAAAAAACATAGTATTGAACAAAATTTCTTCATAGTTATTGTTGTCTGTAAACCAAGCGGTATTGTGTGATTGAACCTTTGGTAATTCGTTCTTCGATTGGTTTACTCAAATCGATTTGCGCATGGTTCGGCTGCGATTCCACATCAATCGCTTTCCTGTAAATCATACCAATATTTTTAGCATATCGGGCTTCACCATATTGCCATGAGTAAAGTGTCTTAAAGTCTTGTTGCAGAACCACTAAGACCGAGTCGTACGGAACTCCCAAAATTGTATCGGTAGTTTGGATTTTTTCGTAGTGTGCCAATTGTTCGTCGTTTGTGTTGAACAGGTTCAAATCCCACGAATAATCGAATTTGGCAGGGAATTTCAAAATCTGATATGGCACATTTTGTTCCACTTCCACAATGGAATGTGGATATTTCTGCACACTTGACGATAAGTATGGCTGCCACGGTCCGTAAGGCGTTTCTGACTTGAAACTGTTCACGGCGTAAACCTTGCAGGAATTGGTGTCGGAAATACATGCCGAAAACAATTCTTGCACATAAAACACACTCGTATCTCGTCTCTCGGCTAACACATCAATTTTTATTTGAGTAAATTCATACACATTGCCGCTGCCGATTTTTGTCGGATAATATTTGTCCCATGCAACATCGGGCTCCGCTTTTTTCTTGGAGCAGGATAGGCAGGCACACAACAATATGCAGTATATAAAAACTCGTTTCATCGCATTATATTGTAGCCAAAAGTAAGAAAGATTTTATATTTATGAAATCACAAAAGCACTATTTATACTTAATTGTAAACCACGTAAATACTGCTTTGCCCTTTGCAACGTAGGGACCGACCAACAATCCCGAAAATCCTCCTGCAAGGTATTGTGCATCCATTTGCCCGATTTCAGTCCATGCTTGGCCGTTTGCATTGTCGGCGTATTTCCAATAGAATTTGTACAATTCCTTTTGTGAACTGATTTTCAGGTAAATAACGTGCGTCTTGGAATCAATTTCCGTCGTTTTTACTTGATTGACGCTATTGAACAAACATTCTGACTTGACAAATGCTTGTCCGTTTTCGCGCACCAAGGCAATATTGTAGCGTTTGCCGTCGTCGTGATGGACACATAGCCCCGCTTCGCCTTCCCAATCGGCAATTTCGAGTTTGAGTTCCACGTCCATGTAGTAATCCAATTGTCGTGTGCCGACAAAAGCATCGTACGTATTGCTTGCCTTGATTTCAAGTCCCTCAGGGGTGATTTTTGCAACGGTTTGTGGCGAAACTCGGTATGCGTTCCAATCTTCGGGAATGTTGTGAGAAAAACCATTTACAAAAGTAATCGGGTTTTTCCGTTGCGAAACGGACTTTTTTGTTGATTGTGGCAAGGTTTTCACGTTCATTTCTTCCGAAACTGTTCCGTTACCGTTCACCGTAAGCCAACCTTTATCGTTCCATTCCACGGGTGCCAGAAACGTTTCTCTGCCCAAAGGATAAAATTCACCGATGGGACGTGTTCCCAGGAAAACCATCCACCACGAGCCATCGTGTGCCTCTATCAAATCGGCATGACCTGTGCATTGAATCGGGTTGTTTTGGGCATTTTTCCCTACGTGCGACAGTATCGGATTGTTCGGTGCTGGCATATACGGCCCCCAAATGTCGTCGCTGCGGAATAGGTTCACGTGATGTCCAAACTCGGTTCCTCCTTCGGAAATCATGAGATAGTAATAGTCACCTCTTTTATAAATGTGAGGCCCTTCGGGGTATCGGCCACCCAAGCCGTCGGTCAGGTAGTGGAACGACGACAATTCTTCGCCAGTTTTGGGATTGATGCAAATCTGGATAATGTTGTTGTCGCCTGTACATTGCAAATAACACGCCCCGTCATCAGTCCAAAAGAGCGAGGGATCTATCCCAATGCGTGGATTGGTGAGAAACACGGGATTGCTCCACGTGGAATCGGGATGTTTGGCATGAACTATGAAATTTTGCCCACAGCCAACGTTGGTACAAATCACGTAAAATGTGCTGTCATGCTCATTGTAACGGATTGTCGGGGCAAACATGCCGACGCCTTTGCTCAAGTCAAGACCATTTTGGTCGGTTACGGCATAATTTATTAATTCCCAATTGATTAAGTCGTTGCTATGATAAATCGGCAATGCTGGATTTTGAATAAACGAACTTGTCACCAAATAATAGTCATTGCCCACGCGGCACACGCTCGGATCGGGAGCCATGCCCGAAATCACTGGGTTTTTGTACCCTTGCGCCGAACAATAGAGGGCGAGAAGCAATAATTGAATGATGAGCAAATGTCGTCTCATAGCGTTATTTCTTACTGTTTAATCGTTGTTTTGCCTGTTCCAGTTCAGCAATCACGGCATCGCACCAAGCGTCAAATACCTTGTCTTCTTTTTGGTATTCGGGATGTGCAAGCACAAACTCGATAGTTTTCCGAACGCCTTGGTCAAAACGCACGGTTGCCTTGAAATCGGGAACGGCACGTTTGAGTTTCGTATTGTCGAACACCACTGAATTTGCCTTATCGCCAATCAAACTGCCAGTGAAATCGAAATCGCCGACGGAGGCAAGAAACTCCGATGATACGTAGTAGGGCTTGCATTCCACGCCGAGAACGTTGGCAATGCTCTGATATGCCTGATTCCACGTAACCGATTCATCTGATGTAATTTGGAAAGCTTCGCCTATGGCGTGCGGATTCCCCATCAAACCGACAAATCCTTTTGCAAAGTCGCTGTTGTGGGTGAACGTCCACAGCGAAGTGCCGTCACCGTGGATAATGACAGGTTTTCCTTCCAGCATACGTTTCACAACTTGCCAACTGCCGTTTTTGCCATGTACGCCAAGCGGAATAGACCGTTCGTCGTAAGTGTGGCTGGGACGGATTATGGTGATTGGAAATTGTTCATCGCGATATTTTTTCATCAGAAAATCCTCGCAGGCAATTTTGTCGCGAGAATATTGCCAATACGGATTTACAAGCGGTGTGCCTTCGTTTATCACATAGTTTCCGAGCGGTTTTTGATACGCCGATGCCGAACTGATGAACATAAATTGCTTCGTTTTTCCTTTGAAAATGCGGTAATCGCGTTCAATCTGTGACGGCACGAAACAAATAAAATCACACACGCAGTCGAACGACAATCCGTTGAGGGCTTTGGTCACCTCGGCCTCTTTGTTTACGTCGTTTACCACGATGGAGTGCACGTTTTGGGGAAGTATGTTGTTTCGTGAGCCACGGTTCAATACATACAATTCCCATTCGTCGGACTGGGCAATCCGTTTGGAGATGGCGGTGCTGATAGTGCCCGTTCCACCTATGAATAACGCTTTTTTCATAATAAAACTACAGATATACCACTACAAATATATGAGATAAATCAATATGTATGCGAATGGGAAATAGACTTTTGGCGGCAAAAAGAGACAAAATGCGGTAGGATATCTACGATTTCAACAATAATTACATTTTTTTTCATATTCAACTTGGTGGAGTAAAATTTATTTATACTTTTGCAAGCGATTTAGAAATCATGGCGAGGTAGCTCAGCTGGTTAGAGCGCATGATTCATAATCATGAGGTCGGCGGATCATGCCCGCCTCTCGCTACGAAAGACTTGCAAGCAATTGCAGGTCTTTTTTGTTTTCTTTCAGTTCCTATTTGTAAATCCTCGTAAGTGCTTGATTTCGTTTTGTTTCGTAGATTTTTTGTCTTTGTTTGTGAAAGTGAATTTTTCAAAATGTTTGCAAAAAAATTGCAAAATATAACATATGTGAAAATAATACGATATCATTTGAGATAGAGAATGAGATTCAAGACAATGCCCAGAGATTGCCCAGAAAACGTATCTTGCAAATTCGGCAAAATCGCCAACCAAAAGATTTTTAGTTGAAGAAAGCGAATTAGTTAAATCTTGACCAGAAAAAATGTACTTTTGTGCGTTGAAAATTGATTTGTTTTGAGAAAAACTTTTGTCACCAATCTCGTTCTGTTATTGTTTCTTAATCTGCTGATTAAGCCATTCTACATTTTTGGAATAGACAGAACGGTGCAAAATGTGGTTGGTTCGGAATCATACGGAATGTATGCCGCAATGTTCAGCCTGTCAATCATTTTCAATATCATTCTCGATATGGGCATTGCGAATTTCAACAATAGAAATATTGCCCAAAACAACAATCTTTTACCACGCTATTTTTCGAGCATGGTGATTCTGAAATGTCTTCTCGGCGTACTGTATGCTGTGGTTGTCGGAATCGTCGGCTTTTTCCTGGGATACACCGCCGAACAATTTAAAATATTTAGCGTGCTGATTTTCAATCAGTTCCTGCTTTCGTTTTTGCTCTATCTTCGTTCAAACATTTCGGGAACGTATATGTACAAAACCGATAGTTGTATCTCGGTGATAGACAGGACGTTGATGATAATTATCTGTGGATATCTGCTGCTTACCCAAAGAGAAAATTTCAAAATAGAATGGTTTGTGTATGCGCAAACAATCTCGTATGCAATTCCTTGTGTGATAGCGTTTTGTATAGTCCTTGCCAAAGCAAAAACGTTCTCGTTTCACTTCGATTTGCATTTTCTGTGGACAATCATACGCCATACGTATCCGTTCGCTCTACTCACGCTGCTGATGGGGCTTTACACCCGAATCGATATGGTGATGATAGAGCAGATGCTGCCCAATGGGGCGGAGCAGGCGGGAATATACGCGCAATCGTACCGCATACTCGATGCGGTGAGTATGTTCGCATATCTGTTTGCCACATTGCTGTTGCCGATGTTTGCCAAAATGTTGAAGGACAAGGAGCCGCTCGGACAGTTCACAAAATTCTCGTTTTTGCTGCTTATGGTGCCCGTATTGGTGTTTGTTATAGCATGCTGTTTCCATAGCCACGAATTGATGGATTTGATGTACACCGATAATGTGGAAACGTCGTCGGTGATATTTAATGTGCTGATAATCGGGTTCATACCAATTTCATCGTCGTATGTGTTTGGCACGTTGCTTACGGCTAACAACAGCATGAAAGTAATGAATGGCATGGCGGCGTGTGGCATGGTGTTCAACATTGTGTTCAATGCTATTTTCATTCCGAGGTACGGTGCGCTTGGTGCGGCAGCGGTTTCCGTTGTCACTCAGTTCCTTACTGGGTTGATTCAGATTGTACTTTCGATTACGTATTTCAAATTCCATATCCCATATAAGGATATTGCGAAAATGCTGTGTTTTATCGGTATCAATGTGGCATTGTTTTTCTTCCTGAAGAATGTGGTTTGTGAAAATTGGATTTGGAATGCGTTGATTCTCTGTGTGATAGGGTGCGTTTTGGCGTTCGTGATTCGCTTGATTCGCGTGAAAGATATTCTGTATATCCTGAAGAACGAGGATTAGGTTCCTACATTTCTGTTACTGCTGTGGCTAATTCCGCAAAAAGTTTTTGGGCTTGTTTTGTTGCGAACGAAGCATATTGTTCGGAATGTTCTGTATGGTAAAGTCTCCGAATCCATTGGATTCCAGAGAATTGGTTACAAATACATATTTCAGTGCATTCGTCAAAGTCTTGTTTTGTGAAATAGGGCACTTTTTTGATTTTCCATTGATTTCGGGCAAGATACGACAGAAAATATGTGGTGAACGGCAACGTGGTTTCGCATACCGTCAGTTGGGTGTCGTGAATGAGTATAATGTCGTGGTTCCCAGCGGTATACGTTTTCCCATGTTTGTCGAATTCGCAGATAAGCGTTTCTGGCGTTTCGGTTTGGGAGGTAAGTGGAATATATTGGGAAATTTCTGTTTGTAAATCTCTCATTTCCAATATGTAGCCTTTGGTGTTGAATTTGTAGTCAACCGACTCAAGCGGTTCGGTGAAAATGCAAAATTGCGGTTCGGTTTGTTCGGGAAACGTCTGCCAATACACAAGCAGACGGCAGGAACCACCTTTATATACATTGTTCACGTTCAACAAACTCCTGATGCGTCGGTCGAGGTATTCCGCGGTGAATTCCGGCGGAAGGTTTTTGTGTTTGATTGCCATCGCCGCCTGAATATTATTAATGTGCATTCCCAAACAAAGTGTTTTTGTGTTGTAAAGTCTAAGAATATCAGTCACATAGTCGTTGAGCATGAAAATAGGGGCGGAACGGAGTGCGTCTATTTTCACCAAGTCACCGTTTGCGATGCAAAACTTTTTTTCCACTATTCGTATTTCTTGGTCTCGGTTGGAAATACCGATGGATAGTCTTTTCTGCCTAAATTTTTCTGTCCTGCAAATTCACGTATCATTTTGAACAATGCATCTTTGTCTTTGCAGTAGTAACTGAACGAATCGCCTTTGAACAACACGTTGAACGACAAATCTTTGTTGATTTGTATCAATGCGTGCGCTGAAATAATATTTGCCACCGTAACCGTCAGCATATAGTTGGTTTCGAGTTCGATGTCGGCGGTCGAAATCGTGTCGTTTTCGTTGATAACAGGTATGATTCCCAGCGAAAGAAGTTTCTTAAAAGTGTTTCTTGCGTTGAATTGCTGCTTCGGATTGTTGAAAATATCGCGTGCAAGCAACACTTGTGCAATCATTTGGGTATATTCGTCGAAAATGTTTTGGTAGCGTTTAATCAACTCCACTTGTCCAATCGCGGCCAATGCCTGCTTGTCGCTCAGGGCTTTCGGGTATTTGCGCAGGCCCGTTTGCTCGATTCCCGACGCAATTGCTCCAGCGGTGACCAGAATCACATCGCTTTCGCTGTTTCTGATGTTTGAAAGAACCATCGCAATGTGGTTCAAAAGGTCTTTTTGAATAAAAAAATCCTTGTTTATCAGGGTCTCTTCCTCAACATTGAAAACTAATCGTAATTTTGCCATCAGATTTATGCTTAAAAATTGAGCGTAAATATATATTTTTACTTGCGAATTTGAAAATTAAAAATGTAACGATGGGAATTTTTCCGTTTTTGAAAAAAAATAAGGCTGTGATTTTATCGATGATGCTGTTCTCATTCGGCATTGCGTTGATAATGTTGTTACTTCCGAACGAAAAGAAGTTCGAGTATGAATATCAGCAAAACAAAGTGTGGTTCCATGACGATTTGTACGCGCCGTTTAGTTTCTCAATCGACAAGACCGAAGAGGAAATCAGCAAGCAACGCGACAGCGTGATGCAGAAATTTTCTCCGTGCTACAACTACGATTCCACTGTATATAAACGTGTGACCGATACGATTTTTTCCCGTTACACCTTGTTGCTTGGTCATTTTGTGCCTGATTCCATCAACGATTACCATTCGCTGATGAAGTCGCAGGGATTGGTGGAATTCGAGCGTTTGCTGCATACCATCTACGATTTCGGTATTATTGATGTTCAAAAACCGTATAAAACGTTGTTGGTCGCAAAAAGTGGACAGTATATGCGGTTTTCTATCCATTCAATCCGCACATTGCCTGAGGCGCACGGCGATTTGATGCAAAAAATTCCGGAACGGTTCGATTCCACACAGCGGGCGAAGTTCAAGGAAATTATTTATACGGCGTTGGTCCCTAATACATTATATGACGATGCGGCATCGTCGCAGCGAAAGGCTGAATTGCTTTCGGCTGTTTCCGAGAAATATGGATTTGTGGGCGAGGGCACACGTATCATTAGCCGCGGTTCCGTGGTGACGGAAAAAGATAAGAAAGTGCTCGATTCCCTGAAAAAGGAATATGAATCGGGGAATGTTACGTTCGATGGAAAACTCGCCATTTTGGGTGGACAGTTTATCCTGATTTTGGTGGCATTCTTTGTCTTGATATTGCTAATCCATTATTCCGATCCCGATGTGTTCAAAAGCGTGAAATATTCGTTTTTCATTGTTTCGGTGGTGGTGCTTTTTATTGCCATGGCAACGGCTACGCTCAAATTCAACCACGTAAGCATCTACCTGATTCCATACGTGGCGTTGCCGATTCTGATAAAGAATTTTATGAACGAACGTGTGGCTTTGTTCGTGCATGTGGTTACTATGTTGATTATCGGATTTATTGCGCCTAACCCGTTCGATTTCACATTTTTACAGATTTCGGTCGGTGTGATTGCGGTGTATAGTTTGGGCAACCATTACCAGCGAAGTTTTCTGTTCTGGACGGCAATCATATCATTTGTCTCATATACAGTTATTTACTTCGGACTCTCGTTGGTAAAGCTTGGCGGTTTGGGCGATATAGAGTGGACACAATTATTATGGTTCTTGGCAAGCTGCGTGCTGTTGCTTACCACGTATCTGCTTATTTTCATATTTGAAAAAATATTCCGCTTTCCGTCCGACATCACATTGTTTGAGTTGTCCGATACAAGCAGGGGATTGCTCCGTGAACTGTCTGACAAGGCACCTGGCACATTCCAACATTCGTTGCAGGTTGCAAATTTCGTTGAGGTTGCGCTTCGTGAAATTGGTGGAAATGAACTTCTCGGACGCATTGGCGGTTTGTACCACGATGTCGGTAAATTGAAAAATCCAGCGTTTTTTGTTGAAAACCAGACGTTTAAGGAAAATCCCCACGATAATCTTCCTCCTGAAAAAAGTGCGCAGATTATTATCGACCACGTTGTGTATGGAAAGGAACTTGCCCGAAAACATGGACTTCCGGCAGCTTTGGAACAGATTATTTACGGACATCACGGAAATTCAAAAACAGCGTTTTTCCTTGATAAATATAAGAAAATGCATCCAGGCGAACCTGTTGACGAAACAATATTCCAATATCCGACTTCGAAAGTTGTGAATCGTGAGTTGGCTGTCATAATGCTTGCCGATGGCGTTGAGGCTGCTTCGCGGAGTATGCATCTGGAAACACGTGAACAAATCGAGGCGTTGGTGGAAAAGGTGATTGGAAATCTGATTCAAAGCAAGCAATTGGAGTTTGCCGATATTACATTGAAAGATTTGGATGTGGTGAAAGGCGTGTTTGTTGAAAAACTGATAAATCTCTACCACGCACGCATTCCGTATCCCGAAACCAAACAAACAGAAGAGCCAGAGAATGAATAGGTATTCGATACATGGGATTTTTCTTGGAACGGGGACATCGCAGGGCGTGCCTGTAATTGGCTGTGAGTGTGCTGTTTGCCATTCGTCTGATTCTCGCGACAAACGGCTTCGGACGGCGTTCTTCCTTGATGTTGACGGGGTTCATCTTGTGATAGATGCAGGGTGCGATTTCCGCCAGCAAATGCTCACCAACAACATTACCTCGCTCGATGCGTTGCTCATTACGCACGAACATAAAGACCACCTTGCCGGCCTCGACGATATTCGCCCGTTTAATTTCATGCGGCATGAGGCTATGCCGATTTTTGCGGAACAACGCGTTGTTGACGCCATAAAGCGGGAATATTCATACGTTTTTGCCGAACATCCCTACCCAGGTTCTCCTATGATGAATGTACAAACTATTACTGAAGAACCGTTTGAATATGAGGGAATTACAATCCAGCCGTTGCGTGTGCTCCATCTGAATCTTCCGATTTTCGGCTATCGCATCGGACAGTTCGCCTACATCACCGACGCGTCAAGTATTCCGCCGGAAACTATGGCATTGCTCGAAGGAGTTGAGTGTCTGGTAATCAATTCATTGCGTTTCGAACCGCATTATTCTCATTTTTGTGTTTCGCAGGTGCTCGAAATAATCCAAACCTTGCAGCCCAAACAGGCGTACCTAACACATTGCAGCCACAGCATGGGATTCTATGCGGAGACGAGCAAAATCTTGCCGCCCAATGTGTTCCTTGCCTACGATGGACTTAAAATAGACTTATAATTATGGGAACAAAGGCGATTTTTCTTGATAGGGACGGTGTAATAAACGACGGTACATTATATTATACCTACAAAATTTCTGATTTTACGTTCAACGAAGGTGTCTTTGAAGGACTTCAAATGCTCCGCGACGCGGGATTTATATTCGTGGTGATTACCAATCAGGCAGGCGTGGCAAAAGGATTATACACCGAACACGATGTTGAAGTCCTACATAAATATATGTGCGATGAATTGCAAAAGCAGGGAATTACAATCGCCGGCGTGTATTATTGTCCCCATTATCCCGACATTAGTGGCCCGTGCGAATGTCGCAAACCTGGAACATTGCTCATTGAGCAGGCAATTGAGAAATTCAATATCGATAGGAAAAAATCCTTTCTCATCGGCGATGGCTCACGCGATATTGAGGCTGCGGAACGTGCCGGTATAAAAGGAATAAAGATTGAAAAAAACGAGTCGATAGTGCCGTATTGCAAACAAATCGTACAATCAATAGGCGAGAAATAAATCCTCGAAAAAAACTTTGATAGATATTTTTTTATTTGAAATTTTTTCAGTTATTTTGCAACCCAATTTAAGAGGTACGAGTACAAATATAGCAAATAGTATAATACAATGTATAGAATTTGTCAAATCACAGGAAAGAGAGCGATGAGCGGAAACAATGTTTCCCACTCAAACGTAAAGACGAAACGCGTTTTTGATGTTAACTTAAAAGAAAAGAAATTCTATTTGGCAGAAGAAGATAGATGGATCACACTTCGTGTTTCGGCAAATGGAATCAGAACCATCAACAAGAAAGGCTTGAGCCAAGCTCTTAAGGAAGCAAAAGAAAAAGGATATATTCAAAACTATTAATAATAACAGCAATGGCAAAGAAAGGTAATAGAGTACAAGTTATTCTTGAATGCACAGAGCAAAAAGAAAGCGGCGTTCCAGGAATGTCACGTTACATCACGACTAAGAATCGTAAAAATGTTCCTGACAGATTGGAAATGAAAAAATACAATCCGTATTTAAGAAAAGTAACTGTTCACAGAGAAATAAAATAATACTGAATTATGGCAAAGAAAGTAGTTGCAACTCTTCACGAAAAAGGTGCAGGAAAAGATTATACAAAAGTAATTAAGTCGGTGAAGTCGGCAAAAACAGGTGCATACATCTTCACTGAAGAAATCGTTCCTAACAGCGAAGTTCAAGCATATTTGAATAAGAAATAAGATTTCTTACTTATATACTGTAAAAGCCTTGTCAGTTTCTGATGAGGCTTTTTTATTTCCCCGTTTTTTGATTCTTATAAAAGATTTGTATTCTCAAAAAGAATAATCCACACCACAAAGCGTAAGGCTCTGCCTACAAACATCCACAACGCACATCGCCACCAGTTGATTTTGTAGAACCCAAGGGCTATGGAAAACACATCGCCCACAAACGGCAACCATGTTACAAATGCCAGCAGACTGCCCCAACGGGAAACAACTTCGCGCTGTTTCTCCAATTTTTCGGGACTGATTTTGAACCATTTTTCTATGCGTTCCATATTGCCGAGCCATCCAATAGCATACGACGTTAATCCACCGAGCCAATTTCCTACGGTTGCCAGAACTAGACACAGGAACATATCCAATCCGGCAACAAGCGAGCCAATCAACAACGCATCCGCACTAAACGGCACAATCGTTGATGCCAAAAACGAGCCGATAAACAATCCAAAATATCCTAATTGCTCTAACATCTCATAAAATACATATTTGCGACAACTCTTTTGAAATTCTGTCAATGCCGGATTGGATTTTCTGTACTTGTGCCTTGCGGGGTTTGTGCATTCCTGCCGCATAATGCCAAATTTGCCGTTCGTTTATGCCGGTAATGTGACTCAATGCCGATTTTGTAAAAATACCACTATAACAATTGATGAATGTAGCCGCATCTAATTGTAACTCAAGTGTATAGTCGCCACCAAACATTTCCAAAGGCGATGGATTGTCTTCCAAATACAAAGAAATGGCTTCTTCAATGTTTGTACGAATCTCGTTGAGGTTTTTGCCAACGGTAAAAATCGGAGCATCAGGGATATACGCACTTAAATTCTTCCCTGCATATTCTACTATAACCTTAATTGTTGCCATAACTATCTATTTTAATCCAGCTTGTCGTAATATGTTAAAATACGTTCCCTTTTCTATCCCCTTTTTCCCATGGTTAGGAACAATGACAATTTTATCGCCATTCCTTAATTTTATGTGACTTCCTTTTTGACTAACTTGCATAAACCCATTATTTTTAAGCAATGTCAACACGTCTGCGACTGATTTATAACTCATTTTCTTGGTGTTAATTTATGCAAATATAGTAAAAACACGAACACTTTGTAGATTTTTACAAGAAAATATTTTTTATAAAACGTTTGGGCATAAAAAAATTGTAACTTGCCGAAAATTAAATGCGATGGGTTTATTTGACTTTTTTAAGGGAAGCAGTCAAAAAGAGGCACTTGACAAAGGTTTGGAAAAAACCAAAGAGTCGGTTTTGAAAAAAATCACTCGTTTGATTGCTGGAAAATCTACGGTTGACGACGATGTGCTCGACAACTTGGAAGAAATTCTTATCACCTCCGATGTGGGTGTTGATACTACCATTCGCATTATTGAACGGATTCAGGACAGGGTTGCCCATGACAAATTCATCGGCACCGACGAACTGCAAACGATTCTCCGTGAGGAGATTATGGGTTTGCTTGCCGAAAACGACAACGATATTTCCGAAAATTTTCTTGACGTACACACAAAACCATATGTTATTATGGTTGTTGGCGTGAATGGTGTGGGAAAAACTACCACCATTGGCAAGTTGGCTGCAAAATTCAAGGCTGCAGGCAAAAAAGTCTATCTCGGTGCCGCCGATACGTTCCGTGCTGCTGCAATTGAGCAGTTGGAGGTGTGGGCAAACCGTGTGGATGTTCCTCTCATTAAACAGCAAATGGGCTCAGACCCAGCTTCGGTTGCGTTCGATACACTCAACTCCGCAATGGCAAACGATGCCGATGTGGTGATAATCGATACGGCTGGTCGTTTGCACAACAAAGTGAATTTGATGAACGAGTTGACGAAAATCAAACGTGTTATGCAAAAACTGATTCCCGACGCTCCACACGAAATTTTGTTGGTGCTTGACGCTTCTACAGGTCAAAATGCGTTTGAACAGGCAAAGCAATTTACCAAAGCAACCGAAGTCAACGCATTGGCTCTCACTAAATTAGATGGTACAGCCAAAGGCGGCGTTGTGATTGGCATTTCCGACCAGTTCAAAATCCCTGTAAAATACATCGGCGTTGGTGAAGGAATCGACGACTTGCAATTCTTCAACAAAAAAGATTTTATTGATTCACTCTTCCTATAATAGGTCGAGTTCCGTTTATGACAATGATTTACAGAATGTTATTTTTGTAAATCGTTGATAAGACGTGTGATATATTCGTGATGTTTGTCTGTTACAGGAACCAATGGCAATCGTAGATTGTTGTCGATAATTCCCATAATCGACAATGCGGCTTTCACGCCTGCCGGACTCCCTTCGGTAAACAGACTGTCGGTGAATTCTATCAATTTCAAGTGTATTTTCAATGCTTCGTCGTATTTGTTTGCTATACAAAGGCGAATCATATCGGAATACAATTTAGGCATCGCGTTGGCGGTCACCGAAATCGCTCCCCATGCGCCAAGCGACATGTGAGGAACCACAATGGAATCGTCGCCGCTGATTACCATAAAATCATCGGGAACATCTTTTTTTATGTACGTGAATTGTTCCACCGAAGGCGAAGCTTCTTTAATTCCAATCACATTTGGCAGTTCGTGTGCGATTTTGATTGTTGTGTTTGCTTCCATATTGCAACCTGTCCGTCCAGGAACGTTGTATGCAATCACAGGCAATGCACTTGCTTCCGACACGGTTTTGTAGTGTTGGAACATTCCTCGTTGGTTTGGTTTATTGTAATATGGTACAACCGACAGAATTGCATCGAAACGGGTGTCGATTTTTGCTGCTTTATCAGCAATTTCACTCGTGTTGTTGCCACCGCATCCAACAATCATCGGAAGTTTTTTGGTGTTTTTCTCACAGATAAAATCAAGTACCGCTTTCTTTTCGCCCTCGTCCATTGTAACTGGCTCGCCTGTTGTGCCGAATACGACTAAAAAGTCAACCCCGCCATTAATTACGTGGTTTACAAGTCTTTCCAACGATTTAAAATCAATTTTGTTGTCAGCGGTGAATGGAGTTATAAGCGCAGCTCCGGTACCGTGAAATTTATCTTGAATTGTCATATTATTGTTTTGGTTTAATTTTCGTCAAATATACATTGATTTGCATAATTAAATACTCAATTGTGTTTTCCTTTTTTATGTCGATGAGTAAATCGTAGCGCAAATCGTTCTCAATATACCGTCCAACCTTGTACGACGCCCTTGATGCAAGCGATATGTAGTTGATGGGATAGGATGTTTCGGTGGTTAAGTCAAACAGAATGTCAAATTTTTTCTTTGAGAAATCCAACGCTTTTCCTCTCAGTAGTCCGCCTGACCAGCTGAAATCCTTTGCCGAGAAAAAATCTGTGGGAACAGCCTGCGAAAGACTGATTTCCGCTTCGGGATTCGATAGGAACCCCAGTGCGTTGATGCGGATGTTCGGGTGAAGACGGGCAATCATATTCGCAAACTCCGAAACTTTTGTATGCGTGTCTTTGTTTGTCGCATCGTAGAGTATTCCTATGGTTTGGGCGTTGTCAAAAGTATAGAACTTTGGTTCCCTGTTGTTCCATTTCGTTCTGAAGGAAAGCAACAACGAACCTAATCCCTCTTGTATGACATTCAATTTTTTCATATTGGCAAATGTAAGAAAATACGGCAAGTTAGCGAGTGTACAACAAAAAAAATTGCAGATAGAATTTTTATTGATATTTTTGCCACAAAATCGAATGGATATGAAGATAGAAAAAAATACCGTGGTGGCGTTGTCATATACATTATATAAGGACAACGAAAACGGCGAAGTTCTGGAGGTCTGCAAAGCGGAAAAACCATTGGAATTCTTGTTCGGCGCAGGAATGTTGTTGCCGAAATTCGAGGATAATATTGCCGGACTTGAGGTCGGCGATGATTTTGATTTTGCCCTGACTCCTTCTGAGGCGTACGGCGAACGAACCGACGAGGCTATTGTGGAAGTCCCTATACAAGTGTTTTCGATTGACGGTGCGGTACAGAAGGATTTGCTGTATCCAGGCAATACAATCCCAATGCGCGATGCACAAGGACATCCGCTAAATGGCGTTGTGGTACGTGTAGAGGAGGATTCTGTCGTTATGGATTTTAATAATCCGCTTGCCGGAGTTGATTTATTTTTCAGTGGAAAAATTGAATCGGTGCGCGAAGCTACCGAAGAAGAACTGGTACATGGACTTCATCGTGGTTGCGGCGGCTGTCATTGTGGTGGAGAAAGTTCTTGCAATAGTGGAGATTGCGGCTCCGACTGTGGCGATGGCGGCTGTTGTGGCGGTTGTCATTGATTCTTTGAAAAAAGAAATTTTACAGGCGGGGAATTATGATAATTCTTCGCCTGTTTTGTTTTTAGTGTAGGCAATAATCCATATTTGAGTAAATATTGTATCTTTCCAATGTGGATTTACTTAAGGATGAATAGTGGTAAGTGTATGGAACAGAATAAGATATTAGAACGATTGCTCGATGAGGCAAAACCATTTATACAAGAAAAGGAACGTGATTTACCGAAAATTCGGCAAGCATTCGCTTTGTGTGAATCTCATTTTTCTGCCGAACAAGTAGAACAATTCCTGAATCAGGCGGAAATTGCCGTGGTAATGATTGGACTTGGCGCAAAGGCGCTGATGGCTATCTTTCTGAAACCGTGTCTCGACAATAAAATAATAGACGAAAAAACAATTTCCCAAGAATTCGGCGAAAAGGTTCTGGGAATTGTCCGTGGATTGCAGACGGTTGCGAAAATCAACACATCGCGCTCGAAAATGCAGTCGGAAAATTTTATAAAACTGATTTTGAGCCAAGCCGACGATGTGCGGGTAGTGCTTATTTTGCTGAGTTTCAAGTTGAACCAACTCCGACATATTTCTTCGTTGACGGAACACGAGCAGCTCACATTGTGCGAGGAACTGGATTCTCTGTATGCTCCGCTTGCGCATCGGTTGGGATTGTATCAGATGAAAACGGAGATGGAGGAAATGTCGATGAAATATTTGCACAACGACATTTATAAAACCATCGCACGGCAACTTGCCGAGAAAAAGGCGAGCCGCGACGAGTATATCCGCCGATTTATAGAGCCACTCAAGGCTTTGCTTGAGTCGAAGGGGATTCCGCCATTCGAAATTAAAGGTCGTCCGAAATCGATTCATTCCATTTGGAACAAATTGCAGAAAGGTAAGGTTACGTTCGACCATATTTATGACTTGTTTGCAATCCGCATCATTATTGATTCGGAACCAGAAAACGAGAAACGTGATTGTTGGAACGTGTATTCAATCATTTCCGATTTATATCGCCCGAATCCTAATCGGCTCCGCGACTGGATTTCGTCGCCTAAATCGAGCGGCTATGAGTCGTTGCACACCACAGTTCTTGGTCCTGAAAATCGGTGGGTTGAGGTTCAAATCCGTACCCGACGGATGGACGAGGTTGCGGAAAAGGGACAGGCCGCTCACTGGATTTATAAAGATGGCGATACAGCGGCTGGTTCTGTGCATTGGCTGTCGAAAATCCGCGATATTCTTGAAAATCAATCGGATGACAGTCTTGAAAACGACAGTAATTCGCGTATGGAATTGTATTCCGACGAAGTGTTTATTTTCACGCCGCAAGGAGATTTGCGGAAATTGCCTGCTTATGCCACGGTACTCGATTTTGCGTATGAAATTCATTCAAATATTGGAAATACTTGTACGGGCGGAAAAGTCAACGGAAAGATTGTCCCGCTGAAGCATGAACTGAAAAATGGCGACGCGGTGGAAATCCTTACATCGAAAAATCAGTCGCCGAAACAGGACTGGCTTTCGTTTGTGAAAACATCAAAGGCTCGTCAGCATATTAAAAAATATCTTCGGGAAATGCAGTATAAAACTGCCGAAGTCGGAAAGGAAATGTTGGCACGAAAGTTCGCCCAGTCTGAAATTAAATTTAGCGACGAACATATCCGAAAACTCATCAAGGCTCTGAATTTTAAGGAACCAATCGACTTGTATTTGGCCGTGATGGACAATAAGGTTGATTTGTCAATCTTAAAAACTCTATTCGAAGAAAAGAATGAGGATAAAAAGCCTGTGCCAATTGATTCCGAGGATTTTAGCGGAAAAATCAGTCGAAAAATTTCGAAGGAAGGCGATAACTTGCTGATAATCGATGACTTGAACGATAATCTTGATTATAAATTGGCAAAATGTTGCAGCCCAATCAAAGGCGACGATATTTTTGGTTTTGTTACGGCTGGCAATGGCATAAAAATCCATCGTCTGAACTGCCCGAACGCGTTGAATATGATGGAGGTATATCCTTACCGGATTATAAAGGCACGGTGGAGTAAAGCCGATGCTAATGTTGATTTTAGTGCTGGCGTACGCGTTACAGGAAGCGACGAAATCAGCATTGTGAGCAACATAACGGAATTGTTTTCTAAAGACCAATATGTGAAATTGCGTGGATTCAATTTGAATTCCAAAGATGGAAATTTTGAAGGCGTGCTAACTCTTTCTATACGTGACAGTTACCATCTTGATAAAATTCTGGAACGAATTCGGGCAATCAAAGGTGTGTACAGTGCAGAACGATTCGATATGCGTAAATAAGGCTTGGTGTGTTTTTTTTGAAACCTCGTAACTTTCTTTCCGCAAAAACATTACTTTTGTAAAAAAGATTGCAATATGAAATTTGAGTTTACAGCAGCACGTATCGCACAAGCACTTGACGGTGTGGTTGACGGTGACGAAAATGCAAAAATCGTACGAGTATCGAAAATCGAGGAGGGGCGCGAAGGCTCAATCACATTCCTCGCAAATCCTAAATACACGCCGTATATTTATACGACAAACGCAACGGCTATCGTGTGTAGCAAAACGTTCGTTCCCGAACATCCGATTTCATCAACGCTCATCCGCGTTGACGATCCATATTCTTCGTTCACCAAATTGTTGGTGTTCTACCAAAAAGAAAAGGAACAGAAGAACTTGAAGGGGATTTCGCGAAAGGCGCACGTAAGTTGGAAGGCTAAAATTGGTAAAAATGTGTATATCGGTGATTTTGTGTCGATTGGCGCACATGCCGAAATCGGGGATAACTGTAAAATCTATCCGAATGTAACAATTTATCCTTACGCAAAAATTGGTAAAAATGTGTTGATTCACGCTGGTGCGATTGTGCTCAACGATTGTGAAATCGGCGATAATTGTATTTTGCAGCCAGGCTCGGTTGTGGGTGGCGACGGCTTTGGTTTCGCACCGCTTGAAGATGGGTCGTATATGAAGATTCCACAAACAGGAAATGTGGTGCTGAAGGAAAATGTGGAAATCGGTACAAATGCCACAATCGACCGTGCTACAATGGGCTCGACCGTTATTGACCATGGCACGAAAATAGACAATCTTATTCAAATCGGACATAATGTGACTATTGGCTCCGACTGCGTGATTGCAGGTCAATCAGGAATTGCTGGCTCCACAAAAATGGGAAATAATTGTATGATAGGCGGACAAACTGGCGTTGCCGGACACCTTCACATTGGAAATGGTGTTCAATGTGGCGGAAAATCAGGAATTTTCGCCGATGTTCCCGACAATGCAAAACTGATGGGCGCTCCAGCATTCGAAGGTCACGAATTCAAACGTACGTATGTGCATTTCCGGAATCTTCCGAAAATAGTAAAGGAAATGAATGAACTTAAAAAACAGGTCGCTGAATTGCAGGAACAATTAAAGAATAAGGAATAATGGCAAAATTAGACTTGGGAAAACCCGAAAAATTTGTATTGGCACATTTCCTTATACGGAATTTCTGGTTCTTGTTTTGGTTTAAGGTGTGGTACAAAAATATCACAATTGTCGGCAAGAAAAATCTTGACCGTAACACTCCGACAATTTTAGCCATAAACCATCAAAACACGGCAATGGATCCGCTTGCGCTGTGCGGCACAATCTTCCGTGATATCACATGGCTCGCACGTGCCGACTTGTATAAGAAGAAGGCGTTGATTCCAATCCTACATGCTTTGAAAATCCTGCCAGTGTTCCGTCAACGTGATGGACTTAAAAGCCTCGAAGATAACAATATGGTTTTTGAGAAAGTTGTGGAAGTTATCACAGCAAAACGTCTCGTTGGTTTGTTCCCAGAAGGAACGCATTGGGGATTCCGCAGACTTCGTCAAACGCGGAAAGCAATTCCTCGTATTGTTCACATGGCGGAGGAAAAAAACAATTTTGCCCTTGATATAAATGTTAATCCTGTTGGAATATATTATGATGACTATGTTGCTGTTCGTTCGAATTTGTTTGTGAAAATCGGTGAACCAATTCCTATGCGGCAATATATCGCTTCGCTGAAGGAAAATTCCCAATCGGCGGAAAATGAGATTCGCGATGCGATTGAAACTGGTATGCGGGCAACTATGCTCGATATTCCACAAACCGATGAAACCTACCATACGGTGGAAAGCATTCGATTGACTTGCCGAAACCAAACTCTTTCATCAATTCAAGCTCGTGGAAATCGGCAGGAACGTGCCTTCATGGCGGACCAGAAAACCATTAATCTTGTTGAAAATCAAGAAAATGCAAATCCTGGTTACATTGCATCTGTGAAGCCATTGATTGACGACTACGAAACAAAACGTTCTTCATCGGGATTCTCATACGAGATTGTTGAGAACGACGGCGACGATGCGTTTCATATTATTTGGAATTGTATGAAAGCTCTCGTTTTGTTGCCTGTTTTCCTTGTGAGTCTCTGTTTTTGCTCATTGCCATATTTGGGAATGAACAAACTTGGAAAAACATTGGCAAAAGACATTCTTTTCCGAAATTCCATAATGTTTGTTGGCGGTTTGCTTATCGTAACAATCGTTCATTTGCTGTTGGCAATTTTGTGGTTGATTTTTGCACCGTTCCCATGGTGGACAGTGTTTATTTTCATCTTGGTTCTAACGCTCTTATGGCCTGTGTTCATCGATTATCCAAAATTGATAAAACTAATTGCACAGGAATTGCGGTTCAACATGGGATTGTTGACGAAAAAGTCCGAGATTTTGGATTTGCGTGTATCCCGTGACAAGGTTAAAGAGGAATTTGCAAAGTTGCTACGATAGCATTATTGTGCGGAAACATATTCCGCCGCATCGCGCATAAGCAGTATTGCCCGTTCCAGTTCAGGAATGTCTTCAAATCCGTAGGAAATACGCAGTTGCCGTTGCCCTTCGGATTTCATAGGACCATTTTGCGATACGCAGAAACATCCTGGCACGTAGATTAAACGTGGATTCATTGGATTTCCATCGATTGCGGGATTCCCTGTTTTGCGTGATAAATAGGCGAAAAACAATGAATTCGGATGGGTTTCTATCTGTTTGAATGTCAGGTAGAAATAAAAACCCGCCTGTCCACCTGAATATCGTTCCAGATATTTCCCGAGGTGCGTTTGTATCAATTGTTGCAGGGCTTCTGCTTTTGCTCTATAGCCTGCACGGACTTTCAGCGCGTGTTGGTCAATGTGGCAGTCGATGAATCGTGCCGCCATTTCTTCGTTTATTAGCGGCGCGCTGAAACCAATGTCGCTTGTTTTTTGAATGAGCGCCCGCATCAATTCGGAATCGTCGGCAATGGCGTAGCCAATACGTAGAGCGGGTGCAATTATTTTCGACAGCGTGCCCAATTCCACAACCAGTCCGTCTTCGTCGAACATCATTCCCGAAAGAGGCTTTTCTATAGTGGTGTCGAATATAATGTCTTCGTATGCTTTGTCGAAAATCACGGGGATTTTTCTGTTTATTTTCCGTGAAACTTCCGTTGCCAAGGCTACAATCTCTTTTCTTCGGGAATTGCTTAATATAACTGACGAAGGATTGTTGACTGTTACAATGTAAAAGAAACTAAGTTTCTCCAAATCAATTTGTTCCAATGTTTTCCGCAATAAATCGGAACGCATTCCTGATTCATCTTCTGGTATTGTACATACTTCAAAGCCTTTGCGTTGCAGTGTCTCCGTGTAAATATAATAATTCGGCTCGGCTGTGATAACTATACCTTTGGGCAATATTTCGGCAAACGAGTCCAGTAGGCTGGTTGCTCCGTTTGCGCCAACGCAAATGGTTTTCTTGTCAAGAAGCGATGGGGAAACACCGCCAATCGCATTTCTGAGATAATAATTGCGTATGGCGTTTCGTATATTCGCCGATCCATCGGCGGAACCGTAATTCAGAGCATTTTTATACGTCTCGGTATGCGCCAACACATATTGGAAACACTCCGCCAATTGACTATGCGGAATGGTTTCGTCGTTCACATAGCCGACGCCTAAATTTATATCGACACCTTGGCGAAAATCTTTTGAAAATGCCGCTGTCATTTGATTTACAGGAGACGGCTTCTGCGATTTGTCTCCGTATTCCGACAATGAAAATGTGTACATATCAAGACAAAAAAAATGCCGGGCAAACGCTCGGCATTTCACTATTTACAAAATTAACTAGTAATTCAAGAATTGAATATATGAAAGCATCAATCCCATGTTTTTGAAGTCACCGATTGTTGCGTATGGATTGGCTGCATTATCAACCACGCTCTTGTTGTCAACATTTCCTGCAGCTTTGTAGCACGCTTTGAAGTTGATTTCACGACAAGAATAGTTCTTACCGAAGAAACGGATACCAAATGTGGCAACTGGTTGAATCCAAGAAGCCTTCATGTTTATGAAGTTTTCGTTGCTTTGTTGTCCACCACCTTGACCAACATATGTTTTTTGTACTGTTACACCGTCGCCAAGTGCAGGATATGAGATGAATTCAGCACCAATACCAAATACAAAACCTGTTTTCGCACGGGTTGAAACTGTTGCTGCCGCGCCAGAGTTGAAATCAAAAGTGAATGGCAAACGCAACATTGTGCTTGGTCCACCAAAATCGTTGATTGAACGACCGATACTTGCAGCTGGACGGAAAGCCAAACTTAAAGATGAATTGTTCGACAACTCAAGGAGATTCACACGTCCGACAAATGCCACAGTCGCTAAGTTCACGTTCAAGTTTTCTATTGGAAGATCATCCAAGTTTCCTGCATTTTTCTCATTATAAAACATACCAGTCATCTGCATTACATCGGCTCCCACAGTTCCTCCAATTTGGAAGAAGAAACGCTCGCCAATGCCACCATGACCTGCTAACGCAACACTTGAAACTAAACTTAGGCAAACTACTAGTTGAAAAATTCGCTTCATAATTATATAAATTTACGTAAAACTTCAATAATTTAATACTTTCATAAAGGATAATCCAATATGTATTGGACGATACTCTTTTGAAATTCCAGAGTCAAAGGTATAAAATTCTTTTCCTTTTTCACCAAATCCGACCTTCAAATTAATCTCTTTTACCTTATTTTTTTTCGACCAATACCGAAAACCCACTTTTGCAGTCGGTAAAATCCACGATTTTATGAAATCTGCATTGTCATAATCAGAGTCTGTCAACGCATACGACAAAAGGGGCGAACAGAAATATTCAAAGCCCAAACCGAACACAAAACCTATGTCGGCGGAGGAAATATAGCGGGCTCCTGCTCCAAGGTTAAGTTCGGCAAAAACAGGAACTGTTACATTCATCCCATATCGTGAACCTAAATCGTGTACCGGATAAATCGCGCCAATATTCACCGTCGGTGTGGCTGAAACTGTGATGGAGGAATTCATCGTAAGCGGAAGCACCATCAACCGTGCGCCAACCATACCGCTCACAAAATTCCATTGCACCGATTGGAAGGATTCCTGGCATTCGTGGTTCAAATTTGTGTCGAATGTGTCAACTATCGCCGATTCGGAAACAGCCACATCGGTTAGAAAACTGTATCCTGCAGAGAAAAATAGAATACGTGATAATTGCGCCGAAGCACAAAAACCACACATCAAAATTGCTATAATTAGAATAAATTTTCTCATACAACAGTTTTAATATGCTAAAATAGGCGTTTTTCGGCAGTTTACAAAATTTTTGAACGTAAAAATCACATTTTATTTGCCGTTAACGGCTTTACTTATCAACTTTTGATAGTTTTTAAGTGTTTCTTGGAAATATTTAACCTTATCATTTTCAGCTTGTTTCAGACTTTTCCTATAGTCCATGTATTCCTTGTGGCGATAACTTTCAATAGAATTGTCGTTTTGCAACATTTTCACAATATCCTTGTATATTTCCATATCTTCGTTCAAACGGTCGGTCATGTTTGTGTTGAACGTGGTGACGTCCTCGATCTGTTTTGAGAAAATCGTCAACTGTTTGTTGAAATTCAATGCGATTTTTTCGTACATGTCGTCTTCCCCGTAGTCGTTCGCCAGTATAACCTTTGCTTCTTTGAGGAGTTTCAGCGACTCGATTGTTGTTGTGACATATCGTTGGATAATCTCATAAACTTGTGGAATCCTTTCGGAAATGAATTCGATTGCGGGGTCGGTGTATTCTTCGTTGATGTCGCCAACTTTCGCAAACACTTCGAAGTAACTTTTCTTGAACACATATTTGTCGGAATAATACACTAACGACAAGTTACTGCCTTTTCTGTCGAGGTAACGCGAAAGGCTTTCTAATTCTTGGTTGCACAGCAGCGAAGCGTTTTGTTGCTGTTTATAAACAGAGTCGATTTTTGCGCCACGCAACGGCATCATCAGCGAATCGTATTCGTGCAGCATTTCCGCACATTCCTCCGACAAACTGATGCATTGGTTGATTTTTTGTGTGCCTTCCTCCAAATAATCCTTGTTTTGAATCATCGGTTTGGGCAAGTCGATAATGTCGCGTAACACGTATTTGTTTTGATATTTCGCAATGTACGATTGGATTTTTTTATTCTGTGATTGGATTTTTCCAAGTGAGCGGATTTGCTGGGAATTTACTTTGTTTTGTGTGCTTAACTGCATGGCTAACAGTTTGTTTGACTCCACAAGATTCCGTTTCCAATATTCGCTTCGCGCTTGTTTTGATGTTTGCTCGTGCACGTTGTTTTGCGTGGCGATTGTAAACAGTGAATCCGCCAACTGTGCATATTCCATCGCTTTTTTCGATTCTTCCAGCGGGGCAAAGATTTTTCCTTTTTCCGATATATAATATGTATTGAAAAACATTTTTACGGCATAGAAATAGTATAGCGCCTGAGTGTAGTGGCAGTCGCGGTTTGTTAGCATTACGTTGTCGGCAAAATACAAATTCTTGTCCGTCAATGGTTTTTCCGAAAATTCATCGAGGCGGGGATCGTTCAATTGTATGCCGGGGAATTTTTCTATATACACATTCATGGCCGAATCGCCTGCCATATAGTACGAAATTGGGATTGGGTACTGCATCAACTGGAACATGTCGGTGACTGGCAGATGCCGTTTCGCATGGGTGATAGGGTTTACATACAGATACGATGGCGAGAACTCCTTTACCGCCACTAAATGGGACGAGTAGGGGATTTTAAACAGTGTCCACAATGCTTTCGACACTGGGGTAACAATTTCTACAACCTTGCCTGCCGCCGCTGTCAAGTCCATTATGTTCCATTCGTCGCCTAATTTCACCAACGCCCATGCGTATTCAGCGCGGTAGAGCGTGTCGCCCGCCACGTAGTCGTAGTCTTTGGCGTAGCCTGGCACATAAATCGCGGGAATATGCTGGCGGTTGCACATTTCCACAAACAATTTTGTGTAGCCGTCGCTCAGGGCTTTTTTCTTACGTAGTATTTTCTTTATTGACTTTGACTCTGCCGGACGTTTCTCGTATTCCGAATAATCGTATTTTATGTTTTTGCAAATCCAGTAAGCGTAGGCAAGTACAACTTCTTCGTCGTTGGAACATGGTTTTGCCAATGCGTCCGACAATTTCTCTACATTTCGTGTCTGCCACATGGGCACACGGCGGGAATTATGATACACTTCGGCTGTATCGACCTGAGCCTCAGCCACAATCGACAATCCTACGATAACACAAACAATTGTAGTTATATGTCGGAATATGTACATCAATACCGCATTTTAGAAAATCGGCACCAATATAAACAACTTTTCAACAAGTTGCAAACATTTTGCAGTTTGTTTTAAAACAATCTATATCTTTGGGCAACCAATTTTAAAAGTAGTGAGCTATGGAAGACAAAATGGATTCTTATCCGAAAAGTGAAATAATCTTGTATCAACCCAATGAAACGGTGTCGTTGGAAGTTAGGTTAGACGAAGACACCGTGTGGCTGACGCAACAGCAGATGAAAGAGCTGTTTAATTCTTCAAAACAAAACATTAGTTTACACATCAACAATATCTACACAGAAGGAGAACTTGACGTTCAGTCAACTGTCAAGGAATACTTGACAGTTCAAAAAGAAGGCTCTCGCATGATACAGAGATTTATCAAACATTACAATCTTGATGTGATTATCTCAGTCGGTTATAGAGTAAAATCTTTACAAGGTACATTGTTCCGCCAATGGGCAAACAAAATCCTGAAAGACTATCTGCTACGGGGATATTCGGTGAATCAACGGTTGCAATACGTTGAAGATAGAATAGATAGACGACTTTTTGAACACGAAAAGATTCTGCAAGAACATTCTGAGAAAATTGATTTTTTTGTGAAAACAAGTTTGCCACCCAAGGAAGGTTTGATTCTCTCGGCAGTGAACGGCAGAGGAAAATAAACAAAAAAGACAACCCGTTTGGGATTGTCTTTTTGAAAACTGTGAAACACGTTTACTTTACCCTCTCAACCCCTTCATGCGTAAAAAACTCGCCGGATTCTATCAGTTCGTTGATTTTGTCGATGTCTAAACTACAGCCACCTTCAGGCAAATGTCTATAAAAAACAGATTCTGGAAAATCATATAGTTCTTCATAGGGATCCCGATCTATCACACGAGATGTTAATGTGTCCCGAATATCTTTGTCTTTTGTTACCTCCCAAATATCTTCATATTCTTCGACAGTAATGTCAGTATAACAGTCATGTACATGATTATTAGCGTTAAATATCCCCATTCTAATATAATATCCATTAGGACATTTTGCATTAGGATCTGAACTTAAAGAATACGCATCTGAAGGACTGGGATAACCAACCACCATACTCTTTTCCTCAGAATAAGAAAATGAGAGATAATTCGCATATTCCTCATTTTTAAATTTTAATAACATTCCATGGTTAGGCTCGCTATCACCGAATTTTTTTTCGCACGACGACGCTGCTAACATAATAATTGCAACCAATAGAAAAATGCTTATTTTTTTCATATCTTTAATTTTTTAGAAAGGTTTTACACAATACATTTTACTATTTCATTTTAACAAATCCATAATCAGAGAATGATTGATTGTTTCGGATTATTTCATTAAAAAAGGCACTATCAGTAACATCGTGTTTTGGACCTCTGTAAAATTCAATAAAGGGATCTTTATCTATGATGTTATCATCTATTTTCTTGAAACTTTTATCATCGCCCTGTTCATAATCAACTCGTGAAATACTTGAAATTGCGGTTTGCAATCCAAAGGTAGAAGAGCTTACCATCGAAACAATACTCTTTGATTCAGAACTATAAACATACCCACCATTATCCAAGACGAAACCATTCTCCAATTCCACGGACTCCTCGTATAATGTATCAATTGGTCTGACATGCATGCCTATTTTGTTTTCGTCATTTTTAGACATACCTACATAACATAACTTCCGATATTCAGGATTTTTATATTTATAAATAAAAGAGCATTCATAAAATGTTTCACCTTTTTCCTGACACGAAGCAAGTAAAATCAAACACGCAAGAAATCCAATTATTTTTTTCATAAATATAATAATTTATAGGTTACACCATTAATTTCTAACAAATATAAACCTTTCTTTCTTTACTTATAAAGTCCGAAAAAAGTCAAAAGACTGCATGGTTAGCAAGGAAATATTCTCTCAACTTTCGTCTCTCAATTTCGATATGCTTTTATGTTTAAAACATGTAAACTTCCCATGAACGGGGATTAATGCGTTTTTGGGCGTTATTCCACCAAGAATGAAATTTCTTCCTGTGTGAATGGAATTGTTTGCTCGTCGGGAACGAAGTTGGAAACGAGCATGGATTTGCGTTGTTGCAGTTTTTGGATTTTTTCTTCGATTGTGTTCTCCGAAATGAACCGATATACTGTTACATTGTTGGTCTGTCCGATTCGGTGCGCACGGCTAACTGCTTGATTTTCAACGGCAGGGTTCCACCATGGGTCAAGGATGAACACATAGTCGGCCTGCGTAAGATTGAGTCCCACACCACCTGCTTTTATCGAGATTAGGAACAATTTGCACTCATCGTCTTCCTGAAAATTTTTGATGACTTCTTCACGGTTCGAGGTGCTTCCAACCAAGTAGGCATATTTCCAGCCTTCTTTCTTGAAATGTTCCTTAAATAAATCCAAATGCCGTACGAACGACGAGAAAATCAGTACTTTATGATGGTGGATAATGTTCGGAAGCATACGCAGAACTTCGTCGAATTTACCCGAACTACCGTGCATGCCTTCAACCAAGTGCGGATGGTTCGCCAACTGCCGTAGGTGCATGAGCGCCTGAAGTACGTTGATTGTTGACTTTTGGAACATATCGTGTTCGATTGAGTCCAAAATCATATTGCGCACTTTCGATTTCTCGGTTTCGTATAGTTTTGCCTGAACTTCCGACATCTTGCAATAACGAACCTGTTCGGTTAATGGTGGCAAATCTTTCGCAACTTCTTGTTTTTCACGACGGAAAATGAATGGCTTGATGATTCGTTTCAGCTGTGAAATCACATTCTCATCGTGTCGCTCAATGCCTTTTACAAAATATTCCTTGAAGAACTTCAAGCTACCCAACATGTCGCGGTTCACGAAATTCAGCTGCGTCCAAAGGTCTGTCAACGTGTTTTCGATAGGTGTACCCGTCAGCAACAATTTTCTGTCGGACTTCAGTTTCAATACGCTGTTGTAGATTTTCGAGCCAGGATTTTTTATCATCTGGCTTTCGTCGAGAACAATATAATAAAAGTCGTAGTTTTCAAAACTTGTGATATCGTTGCGTAGCAAACCATAGGTTGTTAAAATCACATCGTACTCGTCGAAATACGAGAACGAGCGGTTTCGTTCGTTGCCGATATATTTGAAAACTTTGATGCCTGGTGCAAATTTTTCGAATTCGTTGTACCAGTTATATACAATCGAGGCAGGGGAAACAATCAAACTTGTTTTGTGCTGTCCGCCTTCTTTTTGAATATTGAGAACCTTTTGTATCAACGAAATAGTCTGGAGCGTTTTTCCCAATCCCATATCGTCGGCAAGGCAACCTCCGAAATTGTTGGCGTGGAGGAAGCACAGCCAGCGATAACCTTCCACTTGGTATGGACGAAGTTTTGCCTTGATTTCCTTCGGAACCTCGTTGTCGCGCAACCCGTTGGTCTCTATGTGCATGAGACGGGTTTTCATTGCGTCCGACAATTTCACAGGCAAACGTTGGATTGTCTTGTAGTGGACAAGTTTTACCGAGAAATAGTCGGGGTTGCCGTTTTTCGTCGAGAACAAAAACAATTCCTTGTATTTCGCAAACCATTCGGTTGGTATTATACCTATTTGATTATTAGGTAGTTGCACCACAGGGTCTTCGTTCAAAATATTTTTCCGAAGTTTTTTGAATGGAATTTTATATTCGCCAAATGTAACTACCGCATGTACGTCGAACCAGTCGATGGAATCCGAAACAACCTCCATTTCGAGTTTTGCCTGAAGGTTCTGGATTTTTTGGTCTGATTCGTCGAACAATTCCACATCGTACGAGTCAAATAATTGTTTGTGCGTTTGAATCCATTGTAACACAGAGAAATAGCTATCTCCTTCGGTGTCTTGTGTGTACCATAACCCATTGGATTCAACCAATCCTGCTTGTTCAATATCTTTTTTGAACGTGTTTTCAAATTCACGGTTACGAAGCAAGCGGGTGTATTTTGGATTTCCGCCAACGTTCTGATAATCAACTTCGTATTCTCTCGGTTCCGAAAAACTGCGGACTTTCCACGAACGATATTGTAAACAGAATTCCACATTCGCCACGCCTTGGAGATTTCTGCCCACCGCTGCCGAGATTTTTGGCCGCAGGCATTCGTCTTTTAACTCGAATCCGCGCACGGTAACATTGTGGTTCCTAATGCAGTTCAGCACAAAACCATCGAATGTTTGTTGGAGGTACGACAAACTTGTGGTAGGTTTCTCTACCGTAAAATAAATTTTGAGTTTGCTCGCGTCAATATCGGGGAATGAATAGAATTTCTGCCCGATTTTGATGACACTTGGCGAGTTCGACAAAATAATGAATGGTTGTTTGAACAGTTTCAACTCGGTGGAACCAATTTTCACTGTCACACTCCGTTCCAATCCTTCGGGCGTTCGGTTGAAGTTGAACGTTACGTCGGGATCTTGTTCGTTGATGTCGATTTTGTCCTCTGGATACAAATTCGCACCGCGTACTTTATTATATATAGGTACGTTGTGCTCTTTCGCAAGGAAGAATGCCTCCGCCAGTTGTTTTTCAACATACGGACGAATCAATCCGTCGAATTTCTGTTCCTTTATCGGCAATTTTTTATCGCGTTCCTTGATTTTGAAGATAAAATCCTTCAGCGTATCTTTTTTATGCCGTTGCCGTTCAAATTTCTTGAATAAAGAGCTTTCTTCGCAGTGCGACAACAGCGAAATAATTTTCTTTTCGTGTGCCGCCATATACTTTTTGTTCGTCTCAGGCGTGAGGTATTCCGAGATTTGAAAGAACTCCCGACCATCTTCCTTTTTGATTTCAAAGGACGATAGCAACCAGCCTAAGTTTTCACTTTCTTGTAATATTAGTGCGAATTGAAATTCCATAATTCTTTGCAAGAAACAAAGGTAAAACTTTTATCCAAATAAAAAATCACAATTTCAAAATTTTATTAACAATTCATTCTATATTGATGTGTTTCACTACATTTGCACGTATGAGATTTTGTATTCATTTAGCGTACAATGGCACACGGTACAATGGTTGGCAGGTGCAGCCGCATTCTCCGTCGGTGCAGGAGGCAATTCAGGCGGTACTGTCGAAATTGCTCGGCGAGGAAATTGCCATTGTTGGGGCTGGCAGAACCGATACCGGGGTACATGCCTCCGATTATTATGCGCATTTCGATACGGAACAATCGTTTTCGTTGCGCGATACGCTTTACAAAATGAACAGAATGTTGCCTGACGATATTGTAATTTATTCATTGACAGAAGTTTCGCCAGATTTTCATGCTCGTTTTTCGGCAACGCAACGAACATATACCTATACGATTACGCAAATTAAGAATCCATTCTCTTTGGAAACGGAATTGTATTATCCAACGCCATTGGATGTGGAAAAAATGAATAATGCCGCCGCATATTTAATTGGTACAAAGGATTTTACAAGTTTCAGTAAATTGCACACCGATGTGAACAACAATATATGCACCGTAACGCACGCACAATGGGAACAAGTCGGTAACAAATTGATTTTCACCATTTCAGCTAACAGATTTCTCCGCAATATGGTTCGTTCCATAGTGGGCACGTTGCTGGATGTTGGTCGAGGAAAAATTTCCACTGATGATTTTGTCCAAATCATTTCCAGCCAAAACCGTCAGAATGCAGGACAGTCAATCGATGCGTGCGGGTTGTGTCTTTGTCATATAGAATACGATACCGTTTAATTCATACCTTTGTCATAAATTTATTGCTATGATTAATTATTATCCAAACATATCGTCACCGGCTTTTATTCTTGAGGAAAAACTGCTCCGCAGGAATTTGGAAAAACTTTCACATGTGTCGAACGAAGCTGGGGTTTCTATCATCCTTGCCCTAAAAGGTTATGCGCTTTGGAAATCGTTTCCGCTTGTGAAGAAATATCTTGCCGGAGCTACCGCAAGTTCTTTGGCGGAAGCAAAATTGTGCGTTGATTACATGGGCTCGAAAGCCCACACCTTTGCGCCTGTTTATGCGCCCGAAGAATTCGACGAAATTGCACGGTGCAGTTCGCACATTACGTTTAATTCGCTTTCACAGTTTAATCAATATAAAGACACGTGCAAAAAATATGGCGTTTCAATCGGCTTGCGTGTCAATCCGGGCTACAGCGATGTGGCAACAGATTTATATAATCCATGTTCGCCGAACTCCCGTTTGGGAATACCAGCACACGAATTGCAGAACGGCCTGCCCGAAGGTGTTGAAGGCATTCATTTTCACGCATTGTGCGAGAACGATTCGTATTCGTTGGAGCGGGTTCTCAAATCGTTTGAAGAAAAATTTGGTCACTTGTTGCACTCCGTGAAATGGGTGAATATGGGTGGCGGCCATCTTATCACGCAGAAAGACTATAACTCGGAGCATGTGATTCAACTGCTCAAACAATTCAAAAATCGTTATTCTGTATCTGTTATTCTTGAGCCTGGTGGTGCTGTGGGATGGCAGACTGGCGTGTTGAAAGCGCGGGTTCTCGATATTGTTAATTATGGTGAGAATCCTACCGCAATTCTCGATGTGTCGTTTGCGGCGCATATGCCCGACACGTTGGAGATGCCCTATCGTCCGAATGTCCGCGATGCGTATTCCGAGCCACAGGAAGGAATGTATGCCTATCGTTTAGGGGGAAATTCCTGTCTTGCCGGCGATTTCATGATGCCATATTATTTAAAGGAAGAATTGCATGTTGGCGATACCATTATATTGGAGGATATGATGCATTATACGATGGTGAAAACCACCACTTTCAATGGCGTGACACATCCGTCTATTTGGATAGAACACGAAAACGGCGAAGATGAGTGTATCCGCACGTTTGGCTATGCTGATTTTCGGGATAGGTTGAGTTAATTATAATGCGTAATGCTCAATGCGTAATGCTCAATTGTCAAATTGAATAAAGGGGTATTGCGATTCAATTTTGCGGCATTGCTCTTTTGTTTTTGCGATAAATAACTTGTATTCAGGAGATTCCGAGTTGAATGGACGGTGGTTGATGGCTTTTTGTATTGCCTCGATTTTAGAAATCAAGTCAGTCGTTTCTTTTGAAAAATACGTTTTTGAGAATATTTCCCAGATATATTCTACTGCCGTGGCACTTGGATGAAGCATGTCTTCGTCGTAGAAACGATAGTCGCGCAAGTCGTCCATAAGTAATTCATACGCAGGGAAATATCCTATGTTTCGCATTGATTTTTGCAAAGAATCTATTGCTAAAAACAAGGTCGCTTTGCTCACTTGATTCTCGTGAGCACCGTCTTTCCAATGACGAATGGGGCTTACGGTAAAAATCACCTGTAAATTAGGGTTGATATTTTGTAGTTTTTGAATTGCCCGTTCAAGAACGGTAACACATTCTTCAACCGATAATTTTTTTCTTGTAAACTGCGATGATGGCGTTTTGTGACAATTATTCACTATTTGTTTCGTCTCGTTCAGTTCGTACACCCACGCAGTTCCCAACGTAAGAAAAAGATAATCAACGGATTGAAATTTTTCCAAAAACTCGTTTTTCACCTTGTTAAACGACTGAATCACCTCTTGTTTATCGACCGACGAAAACGAAGTGTGCAGATAATATGATTGCCACACGTCGTTGGCAAAGAAAATCTGTTGCTCGTCGAAAGGAATTTCACCGAGCAACAAATCAATCGTTTGTGCGATGGAAACAGGGTTATAGACCGTTCCGAGCGGATTCACCAAAATGGGAAACTTTGCAGCCAACAAACGGTTCCCGATATTTGTGGTGAAACACGAACCAATAGCCATTCCTTTGTGTGCGTGAGAAATCTCAAACGAAGCATGAGGAACGTCTATGGTTGTTTTGAATTGCATTATATTTGTTTTTGTTTGCAATAATACAACTTTTTGAGCGATAGAGTGTTTTTTATTCTAAGGTTGTTTGAAACTATTTTGTAGGTATTACAATTTCATTCTTCCTCAAAATGTTCTCGTGGAAAGCAAATTTCCTATATTTGCAAAAGTATAAATGTAATGTAAAAACAAGAAATAGAAAGATTTGAAATAACATATTGAGCTTTACGCTCTTATTCTTTCACGGTAAATCGGCAAATATTAAGTGAAACGAGATTGAGCAAATAGTTCACGTCTTCGGGCGTGAATTGTTTTGCCTTATTTGGTTTCATATGCTTTGCCGAGCTATCCGTGACAAATGAGCAAACAATTGACGCCTTTTTTATGGAAAAACGCAAAGACACTGAACCGCATATAGGGAACATTATAAAGCAAGAACTTCAACGACAAGGACGGAGTATTACGTGGCTTGCTTCGCAGATAAATTGTAGCCGTGAGAATCTTTACAAAATCTTCCGTCGCAGTTGGATTCATACCGATATGCTTCTTCGCATTTGCGATGCTCTCAATTATGATTTCTTCAAGGTTTATTCCAATTACAGAAACCGCCAATCTGTGAACTAAAATTCCAATTATTTGGTATAAATAGTCACGAAATTCAATACAAATGGTTACACTAACGAGCTGCTTTTTATCAAAAAGAAAGGTTTCCTTTACACATATAAATTTTATAAAAAAGTGAAACAATTATTTAATTCTCTTTTGTCGTTCTGCCTTGCTACTGCAATGTTTACAGCATGCGATGATGAGCAAGAAGTGACAAAAAATGTTGTCATTGAAAACGGAGCGATTAAGGCGGCATTCTCCGTTTCCAACAGCAAGCAGGTTTATTTCTCGCAAGGCAACTTGCAATACCAGGCAAGCACAGGCACATGGCGTTTTGCCGAACACCAATATGATATAATTGGAAACAACAATTCCAACATTTCAAGTTCTTATAGTGGCTGGATTGATTTATTCGGTTGGGGAACGAGTGGCTACAATGGCAAAGAAGCCTATATGACAAGCACGGATTATAGCGACTACGGCGACGGTTCAAACGACATTGCCGGCACAAACTACGACTGGGGAGTTTACAACAAGATTTCCAACGGAGGCAACCAAGCTGGTCAGTGGCGGACGTTGACAAATAGCGAGTGGGACTATGTGATTTCTGGGCGTGCGCAAGCAGGCCACCTGATGGGACAAGGAAGAGTAAACAACGTAATAGGTTTGATATTGTTGCCCGATGGTTGGGAAACACCGTCGACAGTCAAGTTTACTTACGCCCCAGGCAATTATTCAACAAATGTGTATTCTCTTGACGAGTGGGCAGAAATGCAGTCGTACGGTGCTGTGTTTCTGCCTGCTGCGGGCTACCGTCACGGCACGAATATACCCGACATTGGTTCCTTCGGCTTCTATTGGTCAAGTTCGGCTAACAACGACGACGACGTGTACTGTCTGTACTTCGGCAATTACGTCGTGAACAACTATCTCACCCGCAACCTCGGGCCCTCTGTCCGCCTTGTGCAAGATGTGAAATAAAAAAATCTTAAATAGTATGAAACGTATTCTTAAAAATCTTTTGCTGTTTGGCGTTGCTACTGCAATGTTCTCAGCATGTGGCGATGGTACTTCAAGTGGAGTATCTTCAAATGGAACTTTGGTTAAAGGTGAATTTACTGTTGCTCGGGGTAAAAAAGTGTATTTCTCGCGTGGTAACCTGCAATATCAGGCAAGTACCAATACGTGGCGTTTTGCAGAACACCAATGGGATATGATTGGCGAGGAGAACGAAAACATTTCCCCGAACTATGATGGTTGGATTGACTTGTTCGGATGGGGAACAAGTGGCTACAATGGCAAAAATCCGTATATGACAAGTAAAGAAAGAACTGATTATGGAGATGGAGAAAATGACATAGCAGGAACGAACTACGATTGGGGCGTGTATAACAAGATTTCGAATGGTGGAAACAAGGCTGGTATGTGGCGGACACTTACGTATAGTGAGTGGAGTTATATTTTACATAATCGTCCTCATTGTGAAGATTTGTATTCCAAGGGGCGTGTAGATGGCATTTGCGGTCTCATATTGTTGCCTGACGAATGGAACTATTCCATAGGTTTTTCACCCCAAAGCAAAGAATGGAAAACAAACGACTACACCTTGGAGGAATGGAGTATAATGGAATCGCATGGTGCCGTGTTTCTTCCTGCTGCTGGCTACCGCTACGGTACAGACGTGTACGGTGTGGGTTCCTACGGCGACTACTGGTCGAGTTCGGCGACTACCGCGCCCGCTGTCTGTACTTCGGCAGCTACTACGTGAGCACGTACTACTACTACCTCCGCTACTACGGGCTATCTGTCCGCCTTGTGCGTGGTGCAGAATAACCATATTCCCCAATCCCTAAAAATCGCCGCTGAGGGAATGCGGCAAACGGAGTTGCCAGCGAGACCGAAACGGCGGTTGATTATTATAAATGTTGAATTTAAATTTTATATCGATATGAATCTTGAAACGTATAAAACTATTGATGAGATAAAAGAAATCTATGAAGATGTAAAAATAATTGAGCAAAAAGATGCTTTTGATGCTCAGATGAAGTTATTAGAAGAAAAAGAATTTTACTATCGTGGCGTTAGAAACGGCACATTCAAAATGTATGCGAGTTCACAGAGGTTATATCTATCGGATTTCCAGCGTGAATGCTATAGATATGAAGATTTCTTACAAGATATTATAACCTACTGCGGTAAAATTCATAATAACTTTTTGAATGGAAAATATAAACTAAGTGGATATTCTTTAATTTATATGGAAAATGAATGCCCTTTGCCATTGGAATACAATAATTTATGGAAATTTATTATTCTTCAGCATCTGTTTGTTGTATCTCCGCTAATTGATTTCTCGTCAAACATTGATGTCGCATTATTTATGGCAATAAATAATGAGAAGAAAGTGAATAATTGGATCATTACTCATAATAACTTAGCGTTGGAGGATTATATACAAATTATTTATTTGGAAAATAAAAATCTAAACTCAATGACGTGTAAGTTGTATAACGATTTGGAGCGAAGTCATATAAATCAATCAGATTCAAAAAGTCTGTATGAGCAATATCAACAATCTACCGATATAATAAACCAATATTTTGAAACTCCAACTTACATACCGTATGGAGGAGAACTACGGGAATATGGTACAGTTTGTGGCAAGAAAGTGTTTAGGTATAATTTAAGCAATCCTAATATCGAAAAGCAATCAGGGCTTTTGTTTATTAACAACAATAATGACAATCTCCCGTTCGAACACTATTGGCAAGAGTCCAAACAAAAAATATACAACGATTTGCCTCCGTTAAAAATGTTGTTAATACATAAATCGCTTATTCCCGATATAGAGAAGTATTTGAAGGAGAAAACTAATGTCGAAGATTTGAAAGAACATTTTCTTCCTATAGATATGCCATCATTACAAGAAGAACTGTTTAACACAATAAAACAAAAAAGAAACTTCAAATAATTAGTCTATAATTTTTCAAGGGATTTCCGCACGGGAGTCCTTTTTTTGTGCATTGTTCGATTCAAAACATTGTCATTGGTATTTTTCTGATAACTGTTCTATAAATTGCCCATATAATTGCAAATACATCATGTAGTCGTCATTATCGTTGTGTATCAGCAAAGCAGAATAATATGATGTTCCCTCAAACTCTATTGATGCAGTCTTGAGGGTGTAATGTTGTTTTTGAGAATATGAATTGAACCACATTCGGAATAATCTGTTCCGAATATGCTGTTTCCCATCCATTGAGTCGCAGATATAAACGGCTACACGGTTTTTATTCTCAAAGAAGCATTCAAAAATCAATTGAATAGTGTCCCGTAATTTAACATCGCGGAGAGATGGCGTTTTTGACTTGTTTTGAATATAAATTTGATAAACTCCATGTTCCGAAATCATATAATCATCCGTGAACCCAACACACATACTACAACCATTATCTGTATTGAAGATAATTTCGTTATGTGAATCTAAAGAAACTCTATATGGAGAATTTTTGTTTATTGTTTCTTCTGAAAGACGAAGATTCATTGCTTAATATCAATTCGCAAAGGAACCACGCCCATTTTTTTCATTTCTTCCAAAGATAGATTATGTTCAATGGCATATTCCCATTTCGAACGCAAAGCAATCGCTTGTCGAAAGGCTTCGGCTGCTTCTTCTCTTGTTTTGTATGTCTTGAATTTTCCCATTTTTTTATGTGTTTATATGGGCAAATATACATAGGTTTAATTAAATGACGAACATTTTTACTTTTTTATAAAAAAGAAAACATAACAAAGTATAAAAATCGCAAACCTAAACCTGAAATCAGGAATGTGTTTTGTTGTTGTGGATGGCAAAAATGTGAAAGTGGTTGTGAAATAATTCACAATGTCCAATTAAGGGATGGGAGATATGAAAATCTCCTATTCCTCAACCGAAATATTCTTCAACGCCTTACGAACACGCTTCAACGTTTCTTCCTTACCAATCATTTCAAAAATGTCGAACAGGTGGGCTCCCATACAGGCTCCAACGACAGCAAGACGTAGGCAGTTGCAGATTTGGCCAACGTTGAATTCATTTTTCGCAATGAAAGCCATGGTTTTTTCTTCCAAAACTTTTGACGTGTAGTCCGTTTCGTTTTCCAAAAATTCCAATGTTGCCTGAATTTTTTCGGCGGCATTGTCTTTCCAACGTTTTTTCACATCTTTTGGCTCGTATGATTGCGGTGCTTCGAAGAAATAGTAGCCATTTGTCCATAAATCTTGTACAAATACGGCACGTTCCTTAATCATATCGCATACGCGAACAACGTAATCCGTTGATGCAGAGATATTTTTCTCTTTCAGGATTGGCATAAACATTTCGGCCAATTTGCTTGACGAAGTTCGATGAATCCATTGTTGGTTGAACCATTTTGTTTTTTCGGGGTCGAAACGTGAACCAGATTTTCCCACACGTTCAAGCGAGAATGCCTGAATGAGTTCGTCCATAGTGAAAATTTCTTGTTCCGTTCCTGGGTTCCAACCAAGCAAAGCAAGCATATTTACAAATGCTTCAGGCAGATAGCCATTTTCGCGATAGCCCTGTGCCGTTTCGCCATCGTCGCCTACCCAAAACAGCGGGAATACGGGGAAGCCAAGTTTGTCGCCATCGCGCTTGCTTAACTTTCCTTGTCCTTGTGGTTTCAAAATCAATGGAAGGTGGGCAAATTTAGGCATCACGTCTTCCCAACCAAACGCACGATACAAAAGCACATGCAGAGGCATAGACGAAAGCCATTCCTCGCCACGGATTACGTGAGTAATCTTCATCAAATAGTCGTCAACCACGTTTGCCAAGTGGTATGTAGGCATTCCGTCAGATTTGTAAAGAACCTTGTCGTCCAACTCGTCAGTGTTGAAATGTACATCCTTACGGATTTCATCATATAAATCAACGTTCTGATTTTCAGGCATCTTGAAACGAATTACAAAATGTTCACCCGAGTTCAAACGTTTTTCAACTTCTTCTTTCGACAACGTGAGGGAATTGCACAACTCCATACGAGTTTTGTGGTTATACACAAACGGAACTTTTTCCTGTTCGCCTTTCGTTCGCAACGCAGCCAATTCTTCGGGTGTGTCGAATGCAAAATAGGCATTTCCCGACTCAATAAGCTGATATGCATATTGTTTGTACAACGGCTTGCGGTCGCTCTGGCGGTATGGTCCGTAGGGGCCTTCGGGCGTAACGCCTATACCTTCGTCAACTTTGATGCCGCACCATTTCAGCGATTCCACGATATATGCCTCGGCATTTTTCACAAAACGAGTCTGGTCGGTGTCTTCAATACGCAACAAAAAATCGCCACCGTTTTTCTTTGCAAACAAATAATTGAACAATGCGGTACGCACACCACCCATGTGAAGTGGACCCGTAGGACTTGGTGCGAAACGCACACGAACTTTTCTTTCTTCCATTTGATAAAATTTTGTGTGCAAAGATAATGTAATTAGAAAATAGGATTTAGGAATTTAGAGTTATCTTTGCAAAAAATTTCATAGTGCAATTCGAAGTTCAACATAACTGTACCAAGTGTAACGCTCGTGCAGGCAAAATTACAACCGATCACGGGGAAATAGCAACCCCGATATTTATGCCGGTCGGCACTGTTGGTGCTGTAAAAGGTGTACATGCCACTGAACTGAAGAATGAGATTCAGGCACAGATAATTTTGGGAAACACCTATCATTTGTATCTTCGTCCAGGGTTGGACATTCTTCGGAAAGCTGGAGGATTGCATAAGTTTAATAGCTGGGATAAACCCATATTGACCGATAGCGGTGGCTTTCAGGTGTTTTCGCTTGCCGATAATAGAAAATTGACCGAGGAAGGAGCCTATTTCCGTTCGCACATCGATGGCTCGAAACATTTGTTTACGCCAGAAAATGTTGTTGATACCCAACGAATTATCGGTGCCGATATTATTATGGCCCTTGATGAATGTACTCCGGGTACAGCGGACTACGATTATGCAAAGAAATCGCTCGACTTGACTCATCGCTGGCTCAAACGTGGAATTGCCCGTTTCGACGAAACCGAACCGTTGTATGGCTACAATCAGACGTTTTTCCCGATAGTTCAGGGATGTACCTATAAGGATTTGCGACAAAAATCGGCGGAATTCATCAGCTCGCTTAATCGGGAAGGGAACGCCATTGGCGGACTTGCTGTAGGGGAGCCAGAGGAGGTGATGTACGAGATGATTGAGGTGGTGAACGAGATTCTGCCCAAGGATAAACCTCGTTATTTGATGGGTGTGGGAACGCCAATGAATATTCTCGAGGCTATATCAAGAGGAGTGGATATGTTCGATTGTGTGATGCCAACGCGCAACGGCAGAAATGGAATGCTGTTTACGTGGAATGGTATCATTAATATAAAGAATAAAAAATGGGAGGATGATTTTTCCCCAATCGAAGAAAATGGCGCTACATTCGTTGATACAACGTATTCAAAAGCATATTTGCACCATTTAATAAAGTGCAACGAAATGTTGGGAGCACAAATTGCAAGTATTCATAATTTAGGATTTTATCTATCTTTGACCGCAAAAGCAAGAGAACATATCGCGGACGACACGTTCTGCGAATGGAAACAAAAAATGGTCATTCAACTTGCACAACGGATATGATTAAGAAGTTAGATTGGTATATTATCAAAAAGTTCCTTGGGACATTTCTGTTATCGATGGTGTTGATAATGGCAATCGCTATTATTTTCGATATTCAGGAAAAATACGATGATTTTATTTCCAACAAAGCTCCGTTGAAAGCGATTATCCTCGACTATTATTTGAATTTCATTCCGTATTACGCCAATATGTTCTCGTCGATGTTCGTGTTTATTTCGGTGATTTTTTTCACTTCGAAAATGGCGTCGAACAGTGAGATAATCGCAATGCATTCCGGCGGAATCAGTTTTCATCGATTCTTGATACCATATATGATTACCGCCACGATTATTGCCGTGGTTTCGTGGGTGCTGGTGCTGTTTGTTATTCCTGAGTCAAACAAGATTAGGCTTGACTTTGAGGATAAATATGTCCGCAATAAATTCCAGAACTGGGAGAAAAACATCCATCGGCAGGTTCGTCCGGGAATGTTCGTGTATATGGAAAGCTACAATGTCGACGCCGACAATGCATTCCGTTTTTCGATAGAAAAATACGAGGAAGGAAAACTCGTTTCGAAAATGACAAGTGATTACGCCCGTTGGGATAGCGTAAATAACAAATGGATTGTGTATAATTATTTCATCCGCGATTTGCGTGGACCGATTGAAAAACATTACCAGGGTGCGCACCTTGATACCGCCTGCTATTTGGAGGCGGCTGACATGCACATGCGCGACACCTATGTCGAAAAAATGAATATTGTGGAACTGAATAAGTTCATAGATAACCAAAAATTGCAGGGTACCGACAATATTGAACGTTTGATGATTGAAAAATATCAACGCTGGGCATTGCCGTTCTCCACATTCATCCTTACACTTATGGGCGTGTGCCTCTCGAACAAGAAGAAACGAGGAGGAACCGTCATAAATATTGTTGTGGGAACTGCGCTGTGTTTTACCTATATACTTATGTTTCAGGTAAGTACCACGTTTACTATCAATCTTGGATTTAATCCGTTGCTGTCGGTATGGATGCCAAACATCCTGTTTGCGATAATTTGTTTCTTCCTCTATAGAAAGGCAACAATTTAATTGTTCGGAAGAAAATCTGTGCCAGATTTCTATTGATTTGCCGAAAAACGACAGTTTTTTCAGAAACGGCATCCGTTTTCTCCAATTTTTTTATATATTTACACAACAAGTCTTTTGTAGAATAAATTTTTAACAAACAGATGCGTATGAAAGCAATGATTTTTGCCGCAGGAATGGGTACAAGATTACAAGCGTTGACCGCAAATACGCCCAAAGCATTGGTGAAATGCAACGGACGTACGTTGTTGGAATATGCCATTCGCAAGCTGAAATATTCGGGTTGCTCCGAAATTATTGTGAATGTACACCATTTCTCGGATCAAATCGTTGACTTTGTACAATCGCACGATTTCGGGATTCCAATTCACATTTCCGACGAAACCGACCAGTTGCTCGATACGGGCGGCGGATTGTTGCACGCAAAACGATTTTTTACTGGCAACGAACCGTTTATTGTTTGTAATGTTGACATAATTTGTTCCATCGATTACAAAAAAATGGTGGATTTTCATACTGCGCACAATGCGTTGGCGACCTTGGCGGTAAGCGACCGAAAAACATCGCGTTACCTGTTGTTCGACACTGAGTATCAGCTATGTGCGTGGGAAAATCGCAAGACGCAGGAACAAAAAATAGTTCACCCACGGCAGTCGTATATTCCATTGGCTTTCAGTGGAATACAAATTATAAGCCCCCGTATATTTGATTTTATCACAGAAAGTGGCAAATTTGCAATTATGGATTTGTATCTTCGTTTGGCTGCTGACCATTCAATTATTGCATACGACCATACGGGCGATTTCTGGCTGGATGTTGGTAAGTTTGAGGAATTTGAATCCGTTGAAAATCAAGTAAGAACACGCAAATTTGATTTCTTGGAATGATTGAAAATATTTGGCAATTCCCGAATCAAGAATTCAACGAAGTTGATTTCGGGATGGAATTATATCCGCAAATACAACATATATTGATGTCACGCGGCATCACCACAAAAGAGCAATTTCAAAAATTGGTGCAACATCGGTTCGATGATTTGTACGACCCGTTTTTGATGAAGGATATGGACAAGGCGGTTGACCGTTTGGGCAAAGCGCTTGACGAACATCAGCGGATTTTGGTGTATGGCGACTACGATGTTGACGGTACTACCGCAATTGCATTGGTGTATTCGTTTTTGAAAGACAGAAACGCGGATGTTGATTTTTATGTACCCGACAGATATTCAGAAGGTTATGGGGTTTCTGAAAAAGGAATCCGTGAGGCAATCGAACATAACGTTCAGTTGATTATCACACTCGACTGTGGCATTAAGGCATTGAGTACCATTGCAATGGCGCAATCTGCTGGCATCGATGTGATAGTGTGCGACCACCATAATCAAGGACAAAATCTTCCTAATGCGTACGCCGTGCTTGACCCCAAACGTCACGACTGTGAGTATCCGTTTAAGGAACTTTCGGGCTGCGGTGTTGGTTATAAATTGATGTCGGCGCTATGCCGAAAATGCAATATTCCCGAAAAAGAGAATCTCAATCGCTACCTCGACTATCTGGCGATAAGCACTGCTGCCGATATTGTGCCGATTGTGGGCGAAAATCGGGTGTATATGTATTATGGTTTGATGAAAATGATTCAAAAGCCATTGCTACCGATAAAAACAATGTTGGCGTATTCAAAGTTGATATTCCTGTATAAAAACGGTGATGGCGAGGAACAAATCATTTGTCCGAATGGTTCCCTTACGGTGAGCGATATCGTATTTAAGATTGCCCCTAAAATCAATGCGGCGGGACGGATGAAAAACGCCCGTGATGCAATCAATTTGTTGCTCGCAACCGACGAAACCGAGGCTCTGCAATACTTTACTACTGTTGTTGAACAGAATTCGGAACGGCAGAAGGAAGAAAAACGTATTTGTGAGGAAGCGTTTGCTATGATTGAAGAAAAATCCGCGGCGCAATCAACGTTCTCAACTGTGCTGTACAAAGACTCGTGGCACAAAGGTGTTGTTGGTATTGCGGCGGCAAAAGTTATTGAACAATATTTCAAGCCAACGGTGATTTTGTGCGGCGAAGGTGATGTGATTTCGGGTTCTGCGCGTTCTGTTGGTGATTTCGACCTTTATTCCGCCATAGAAAAATGCTCGTCAGCATTGACCGCATTTGGTGGTCACCGCCATGCAGCAGGGCTTTCGTTGCGGAAAGAAAATCTGGAAACATTCAAGGAATTGTTTGAAGAAGCAGTAAAGACTACCATAAAACCGTCGCAACAGCAGCCGACAATCCACGTTGACGAAGTGCTCACCCTGTCGGATATTACGGACGAGTTGTATCGCCAAATCCAGCTGTTGGCTCCTTTCGGCCCTGACAATATGGATCCAGTGTTTGTGATTCGCAACGTTGTTCCCGAAACGAGTTATATAATGGGTAACGAAAGCAATCATGTAAAACTGACTTTCAAACAAAACGACACAACGTACATTTCTGCGGTTGGTTTTGGTTTGGCAGACAAATGGCGTAGCCTGCCGTCAAAAGCATCAATCGACATTTGTTTCACGGTGTCGGTCAATGTGTTCCGAGGAAATGCTTCGCTCCAGTTGCAATTGAAAGATCTTCGGGAAAGCGGGAAATAATTGCGATAAAACCGTTTGTTGAGAATCTGCGAAACGCATCAGTATTTCGCACACCATATTGATTGCCGTGGAAGAATTACAGAAATTTTTCAAGTATTTTCTTTGTGGGGTTTGAGTCTTTTTGTCCCCAGAATTTCTTAATCAAGGCTTGCCTTTTTTGTTCGTCAACGTGGTAATCCTCTTCTGAAATTGCCTGCAAAAGCCCTTCGAAGTTTGTGACCTTTTTGCCGACAGTGTTCTCATCAAAAGGTATTTCAAACGAACGTTCGGTTTCGTATTCGTTGTAGTCGTAAACGTATAAAATAACACCCTTGTTATCCATAAGAATCACATCGTAGAGTATTGACGAATAGTCGGTAATCAGTACGTCGATAAAAGGTAGGATAGGATATACATCTACTGTGTTGCTGATAAACACAATGTTACTGAATTGTTGGCACTGTGAATCGTCGATAACCGTGTTAGCATGCGGTTTCATAAGCATGAGCTCATTTTTTGATTGGAGTAGTGAATCCAACTCGTGCAGATTCATACTTTGGGAAAATATATTCTTTTGCGAGTCACGCCATGTAGGCATATAGATAAACGTCCGTTTGTATTGTGCTATTTTTTCGATAAGCGATTCTGTTTCTTGCGTTTCGTATTTTGTGATAAAATTCCGTAATGTTTCGCTGTCGGATGTTAAAGGGAAGTTTCTCGGATAGCCGAATTCAAGACATTTGTCTATAGGAATACGAAAACTTCGGGCAAATATGTCGGATTGAAACGGAGCGGATGATAGCATATAGTCTGGCTTTCGGTACGTTTCAGGGTTGTAGAAACGTTCTTTCCACGTTTGTTTTACAAATCTGTCGGCGAGAGGGCCTGATTTTATGCCAAATTCAATACGTTTCATGGTAAGACCGTGCCATAGATTTACACAGACGGCGTTTCCCGAAAAACAATACAGAATGTCAGACGTGTAGGCATTGAAAAACCAGTATTTAGAAGTCAGAGCGAACCAAATTCCACGTGGGCTCAACGTGTGGTATGCCCGTAAATTCCTGCTTCGTATGAATCGAATTGTGTCATTGTTCATGCTCAGCCAAGCACAATTAAGTTCGGGAGATTCTTCGCAACACTGTATAAATAGGTACTTGGCATTGTCGTTGAATGCCCCACGGAAACTTCCGAACGCCCATTTTTTCCTGTCCCGCGGAAATAAAAACGAGAACGGATACAAACAATGTATGATGCAGAATGCGAGGAATTTAAATAGTTTCATGCTTCGTACCGTCCAGGCTTTGTTGAATTTCGTTTCTGACTTTTGTGCTTGATATTCCGTCTGTTCTTTCGAGATACACAACCTCACAGAATTCTTTTAGAAAATCAAATTTTCCTTGCCAGTCGGAACCTATTACAAATACATCGATACCGTATTTTTTGACGTCGGTGATTTTCTGCTCCCAATTTTCTTCGGGAATAATTTGATCAACGTATTTGATGCTTTTGAGAAGTTCTTTGCGTATTTCGTAAGGGTAAAATGATTTCTTCCCCTTCAGAGCATTGAATTCATCTGTAGAGAGGGCGACAATCAGATAGTCTCCTAATTCTTTTGCACGTTTCAATAGTCGGATATGGCCATAGTGTAAGACATCGAAAGTACCATACGTAATGACTTTTTTCATATCACTGATGAATGAATTATTTCGGCAAAGGTATATAAAAAACGGAAACGAAGTAGATTGGGGATTAGGAAATACGTCATTCCTCTGTATTGAATTTAGGAAAAACACTCATTTGACACTTTTTCATCTCTGCCCGAAATTTCGCGTTGTTCCCTCCGCAGCACGAATCAAGTAGGGCGTAAAATTCTTTGCTGTGGTTCATATATATTGTATGGCAAAGTTCGTGGAGTATCACATAGTCGATGAGGTGGAAAGGCAATGTCATAAGATATAATGAAAAAATCAGCCTTTTTCTCGTATTGCAGCAGCCCCAGCGTGTTTTTGCGCTTGAGATGGCAATTGTGGAGTACGAAAAATTGTATTGCTTTGCAAGATATGCAACTCGCTGTGGTAGATAGGATTTCGCTTCTTTTCGTAGTACGGTTTTTAGGGTTTCAATTATCTCGTCTTGGATTCTTTGGTCGTCAACTGTAATGTTTTGAGGGACAATGACTTTTATGAGGCCGTTTCTAACCGAAATTCTCAACGAATTGTCGATGCCGGAAACAATCTCAATGTCGTGGAAGTGAGTAATGTTTTTCTGGCTTATGGTGATTTTCTGGGCTTCGTCTTTCCGCTTTTGTTGTTGTTTTGTAATCCATTCAATGTTCGACAGCACAAATGCTTCGGCGAGTTTCTGCGCATATAGCCACGGCATTGTCACATACACTTCGTTGTTGGATTTGACTTTAACAATGAGCTTCCTGCATCCTTTCTTTTTGTTGAAATGGACAACGCCGATTTCAGGAAATAGTTTGTCTGCCATCGTTAGATTTGGTATGAAAGGATATATCTGTCCATTTTGTCGGACACGATGTCGCTCACCGTAATGAGGATTCCAGTTTCCTCAACGGCTCCAAATCCTTTGTTTAACGAAGTTCCAAACGTTTTCATCGTGTCGGTCAGG
>JAFZOY010000155.1 GCA_017552705.1 Bacteroidales bacterium | reverse complement strand
GACACAATCAACTCGCGTGAGTGCTTGTCGATAGCGTGCTGCAACTCTTGCTGAATCATTGCCAGAACGCTGCGGAAAATCTCAATCTCACCTACGGAAAGGTGCAGCGCCTCGTTGCTCGAATAAGAGAAAAACTCGTAGCGCGACATCTGCCGCCCCAACTGCGTACGTGCCAGAAAATCAGGGTGAAAGACCAGTGCCGTCCATTTCGGGAAAACCACGTCGGGGTTCGGCTCAACGAGAATCTGTTGGCCAGGCGCGAACGAAGTGACGGTCATCTCGTCGAAGTCGTATTTTGTGCGGCCGTACGAGAGTTTGCAGCCTTTGTTTTCTTTCAGGAACAATGCGTACACGCCATAGTGAACCAAACATTCGTCGATAGGCTGTTGCTTTTCACAGCGTATGACGCTCACCAACGGGTGCAGAGTCTCAAAGCCGTAAAAATCGTTGAATTGCTGAACTGTATCGAAATGTATCTCTTTCATTTGCATCTAAATTTCTTCAAAGACATCAAAAGTCGTTTCTTCTTTTTTAACAATACATTTTTTCTCTTCAAAATCATCCATCTCAAAAAGTGTAGGAGTATTTTGTTTTATGGTCTTCTTTTTTACATAGTCTCCCATTGGTTTGCTGCCATTTTTGAAACGTTCTTTTATGGTAGAGATAGATTCTTCCCCAATATCAATACCTATCCATTGACGACCAAGTTCTTCGGCAGCTATGAGTGTTGTGCCAGAACCAGCAAAACAATCAAGTACTAAATCTCCAGGACGAGAAGATGTTTCTACTATTCTCTTTAACATATCAAGATTTTTCTCTGTGGGGTAGCCTGTGATTAGAGTGTTTTGGTTGTTCACATCAAGATAATCGAGCCAAATGTCTTGAACAGGAACTCCGTTGCTTTGATCAAAATAAACTTTACGGCGCGGATTGCCATTTGCTGACCAATATATTTCACCATTTGCATTCATTTCGTCAAGTTTGTCGGGTGTAAATTGCCAATGTTTTCCTTGAGGTGGCATCATACCATGCCAGGGTCCTCCTGTAGCACCGTTTCGTGTGCCAGGTGCGTGAATGGGTACTTTTTTATATCTGCGACCTGTATTATTTTCAATATATGGATATTCTTTCAGTATTTTTTCTTCACTCCATTCTTCGTAAGGTCGATTCCATATAGGTTCATCGGTTTTACTGTAAAATAGAATGTAGTCAGAAATGTTGCCGTATGTTTTACGAGTAAAGTTTTTTGACTTGCATTTTTTCCGAGTTATCATTCCTTTAAAATTTTGAATGCCAAAGATTTCGTCCATCATTACTTTGACGTGAAAAACCATATTGCTGTCAAGATGAACGTAAATTGAACCTTCATTGGAAAGAAGACGGTGCATAATCTCTAATCTTTTGCGCATAAATTCAAGATAACCCTGTATTGAAAAACGGTCATCGTAGGCATATTTGAAATCTCGTGTTTCAAACGCTCCTCCTGTATTATATGGCGGATCAATATAAATGAGTGTGACTTTTCCACATACTTCAGAATCATCAATCAGGGCATTTAACACGTCAATATTATCTGCGTGATAAAGTCTCTTGATTCCATTACCTAAATTTGTGGCCGTACGGCAAAATTGAATTTCTGTGTTCGGCACAAAACTTAATTGTTGTTTATTTTGGAGTGAAACTATTCCTACAGCCATAATGCTTTATTTTTTTGTTAGCCATTCTTCGGTAAGACGTTCATTAAACATACGCAGAGTTAGTACCATAACTTTTTCAGGGTCTATACGCTCAATATTTGAATAGTCATTCCACATAGAACCAAGTAAAAGCCCGGGACCATCATTTAAAAATATGACTTTGGTTGAGAGTTTGTGTTTTTTTGTGTAATCTAGTATTTCCTTTGCACAATTCGAATATCCTCCTGTTCTGTCATCTTCTTGAGCACCTCCACGGTCTCCATCGTATCGAGCAAGCCCGATAGCAAGAACCTGCTTTCCTTCATCTTTTATTACAAAATCAACGGGACGAGTTGGATTGGGGTAATCTTCGAAAATACTTCGCAATTGAATGTCAGCTCCCGCTCGTACAGGACCCTCAATTGTTAAATTTGGCAAAGCTGACATAAACATTGAAAAGAAACGTTCTGTAAGGTCGTATCCTTTCTGTCCTCTATCCTTGTATTCCCATAAAATTGCACAAAGAGCCTCATCAGGTAATGGACGACTATTGAATGCTGCTTGAACACGATCAATAGTTCTAAAATTCCTTCCATACTGCTCGCAGACCATCGGTATCATTGATTTCTTTTTTAACATTTCTACCGGCGTTTGTGGCGATACATATTTACGGAAAATTCTATATAGCTGCACACGCATCCAAACTTGTTTCACATCGGTTATCTCTTGTAATAATCTAACCGATGATTCTGATGCTTTTAATAACTGACTAAATAGTACAAGTACAGGCTTGTATAATTCGCAGGCATCTGATAATATGTCAGGATAAAATTCACCATTGGCCATTGTTATCCAATTAGGTGCATCTTTTTTGTAATCTACAAATGACTTCATAATAAAAAAGTTGTAATTCCGCTTACAAATTTACATAAATCCTACCATAAATAAATTTTTCGTATTGAATTTCTTTACCTACTGATTTTCACCTTTTTCTGCCCATTTTCGATATAAACCTGACCGACATCGGCGCTGCCAATGCGGCGGCCTTGCAGGTCGAATATCCGATTGTCGGTGGCGGGCGAAGATTTTATATCGTTTATACCAGTTTTTATTTCTGACAATGAGAGCGTTATACTAACATTCCCATTACCCAGCGCGGCTTTCAGTTCCTGTTGTGTGGCATTGTCGATTCTGCCCAGACGAGTGAAAGTCCACGTGTTCACATCGTAGTAAATGCAAAGGTTATGTCCTTGATACAGAATTAAATCGCCAGGTTCGGTAGTGATTGATTCGTCGTTTGTGGGGAACGACTGTCCCAAATCGCCAACCTTCTCAAAATTGCCGTAATTGTGAGCCTCGTAGGTGATTGGCGCCTTTTTCAGAGCCGCCACCAGCGCCTGCGCCGAACTGTTGTCGACCAAGGTGGCGGTGAAAGTTGTGCCGTTGACGGTGATATACAATTTCTCGCTTATAGGTTCGGCTTTTAGTTTGTTATTCGCTGAACAACAGACAAATAAAACAATTGTTACGATAAAGGTGATT
>JAFZOY010000014.1 GCA_017552705.1 Bacteroidales bacterium | reverse complement strand
TGCTCTAACCAGCTGAGCTAAAGGCCCAACTTTTATTGCTAAAAGTTTTCGTGTGCAAAAATAGACAAATTGTGTTATTTTGCAAGCGAATAAAAATTTTTCTCGATGAAAGACAACATTAAAAATATTATTTTCGATTTCGGAGGGGTGGTGTTCCAGATTGACGAACAGCGGACAATAAGCGCGTTTGCACGTTTGTTCCGATGTACACCAAAACAGGTCTTGGATTATCTGTTCTCCGAGAATTTATTTGTGAAATTTGAGTGTGGACAGATTCCGTCCGATGAGTTTTTGGATATTCTTGTGGAAAAATCACCGCAGCCTGTTAGTCGCGAACAGGTTTTGGAGGCGTGGAATGCGATTTTGGTCGGGTATCCGCTGGAACATATTCCTTTGTTGCTTGCACTCAAGAAAAAATACCGCACATTCTTGTTGAGCAACACGAATGAACTTCATACCCAGGAGTTTGTGAAAATCGCTGCACGGCAACAGTTGTCAATCTCGTCGAACTACGACATGTTTGAAAAAGTGTGGTATTCCAATGAATTGGGTATGCGGAAACCGAATCCTGCAATATTTGATTATGCATTGCGTGATGCTGGATTGAATCCTCAGGAAACCCTGTTCGTTGATGACTTGAAAGAAAATGTGGAAGCGGCTGCGTCGGTAGGCATCCAAACCCGTCAAATCACTAAGGAGTGTGGCATAATGGAGCTCTTCAAAGATTGGGCGTAAATTAAGGCTTGAAAGTTTTATGAAAATTCAAAACGGTTTCTAAAAAAAAGATTGTACCTTTCGCAAGAAATAAGAATGTGTATGGATTTTAATACAACAATAGCGATAATTGGCGGCGGAAATATTGGAATGTCCATCGCTCAAGGGCTTGTGAATGCTGGTAAATACAAACCGGAACAGATTGTCATCACACGGAAAAAATCGGATTTGCCCAAGGATTTGCACGAGGGCGGTTTTAATTTTCAGGAAGACAATGCCGATGCAATTTCAAAGGCACGGATTGTTGTCCTTTCGGTTGTTCCGCATATATATGAGGATATTTTGGAAGGCATAAAAGACGTGTTTACAGAAAAACACACTCTTGTAACGGTTGTTACTGGTGTGGAAATAGCAAAATTCCAAGAGAAAATTAAGAAAGATATTTGCATTGCACGAGTGATGCCGAACACTGCGATAAAAATTCGTCAGTCGATGACGTGTATTGCTACAAATAAGCCGAAATCAAAAGAGTTCGAGGAAGTTAAGGCATTGTTCGATATGTTGGGTAGAACTTTGTGTATCGACGAGGAATTGATGCTGTCGGCGACATCGCTTGCATCGTGTGGCATAGCGTATTTCTTGCGTGCAATCCGTGCTGCTTCGCAAGGTGGTACGCAAATCGGTTTCCATGCCGACGAAGCCCAGTTGATAGCTGCCCAAACCGCCAAGGGCGCGGCTGAACTGCTGTTACAGCTGCATTCACATCCCGAAGACGAAATAGATAAGGTTACCACTCCACGCGGAGTAACAATCGAGGGATTGAACGAGATGGAACATAATGGATTTAGTTCTGCGTTCATAAAAGGAATTGTAAAATCGTATGACAAAGCAATAAATAAAGAAGAATAGATATGAAAAACGTACTGAAAACCATTGGATTAGCCTTGTTGGTCGGATTCTGCTCCTGCTCAAACAAGCACACAACCGTATCGTTGGAAAAATATGCCGATACGGCAAATTATTATGCTGAGAAAATCGCTGAGTTTGAATCAAAACAGGATATGAGCAACATTGACTTGTATTTGCAAATGGAAGATTCTATCTCCGCAGTGAAAAAAGTTGCTGATGAGGTGTTGGCAAATTTGTTCGCTCAGGAACATGATACATTGTTTCTACCGTTTGAACAATCTAAAAACTTTGAACGTATTGAAATACAGAAAGTTTGGGTTGTAGGAATGAAATTCGACAAGGTTATGTTAGAAGCTCAGGTGAAAGCCGTTGATAATAGTAGTTTCATGGGCCCACATGCAAGTTTGATGATTAAGGATAAAAGTCAGAAAACGTTGGAAGTTGGCGGTGGCATCCAAGGTCCGACTGACGAAAAATTAGATGCAGGAAAAACCTATGTGTTCTCTGGTCAAATTGAACACCTTCATTTGTTGTCTGATTTCAAGTCATTATTATTCGACGAGGATATAAAGAAATGGTAATCTGTTGATTACACGTTTTGTCATATAGAAAACCGCTACGAATTCGTGGCGGTTTTTATTTTTTTGAAGTAGTTCGTTGATGAGAAACCTTCAACGAAATCAATTGTTTTTACTTCACCGCCGTTTGCCAACACTTCTTTCGCACCCACAATGTTTTCGATGGAATAGTCGCTCCCTTTTACTAAAACATCGGGGAGAAGAGTTGAAATCAGATTCAGCGGAGTGTCTTCGCTAAACGGAATCACTAAATCTATGTATTCAAAACTTGCTATTGTCAATGCTCTGGATTCCAATTCCTTAACTGGGCGGTCTGGACCTTTGAGTTTTGCAATTGATTCGTCGGTGTTGAGTCCGAGGATTAGTTTTGAACCAAGTTCCCGTGCCTGTGCCAGATAAAACACGTGACCTTTGTGGATAATGTCGAAACAGCCGTTGGTAAACACGATTTTTTCTCCCTGCTTTTTCCAATCAGCCACGATTTTTTTCGCCTCGTCGAGCGTTACAATTTTGCCGAGAATGTTATCCAACTTGCTCATAATCTTGTTTTTTACGAAATACAAAATAAACTGACAATAGTCCAAGAATTATTTCAACAATCATTTGTGATTCGTGGCTGATTGTTGCATACAGCAACCCTGCCGTGTTGAAGTCAAGCCCGTAGATGGTGAGGGCAAGGGCAACAATGTAGTGGAACGCCCCGATACCGCCTTGCACAGGAACCGACATTCCAATACTGCCGACAATCAGCAGGAATAACCCATCGATGATAGTCATATTGGCGGTTTGTGGAATCGAAAAACACACAGCCCACGTCATAAGCCAGTAGCAAAGCCACAGCAATATCGTATATAAAATGAATAATCCTCGTTTCTCAAGTTTGTAAACCGACGAGAAACCGTCAATCACACCTTTGACGAACGAAAGGATTTTTTCGGAAAGTGCATTGCCTTTTTGCAAGTAATACACAAACACACAAAGAATTACGATTGAAAGTAAAAAAATCGGAAGTATCCACCAGAAATTGATTCCCGAAAAACGGGAAATTGTTGGCGTTACAATCTTGTCGAGAATGAACGAGCCAAAAAAGTCGATTTTTATGAAAAATGTGACAACTGCGAGCAGGAACATCACAATCACGTCGAACATTCGTTCCACGATTACTGTTCCGATAAGTTTGTCGAACGGAAGTTTTTCTGTTTTTGTGAGGGCTCCGCAACGGGTGATTTCGCCGATGCGTGGCAACGCCATGTTTGCGAAATAGCCGAACATTTCAGCCCAAAACACATTCCAGAAGCGTGGTTTGTGGTCGCAAGTAGATTCAATGAGCAACGACCATCGTGCAGCCAGAAATATATAAGCCAGCATGGCCAAAAGCAATGCTATGCCCACGTACCAATAGTTCGCGTGGGTAATGTCGTTCCACATTGCCGACAAGTCAACGTCTTTAAAAACAAACACGAGCAAACCCACACCAATTATGGCAAAAACAATGTAGGAGATTGTTTTTGAGGTGGAGTTGTTCATAGCTTACACCAATTTATTTGTGGCGGTGTCGGGGAAAATTACTGTTGGCGAGAATTGTTTTGCTTCCTCGAAGTCCATCATTGCGTAGGAAATCACAATGGCGATGTCGCCCACTGCGAATTTGTGTGCCGCAGGGCCGTTCAAACAAACAATTCCGCTGTCTCGCTCCCCTTTAATTACGTATGTTTCAAGGCGTTCGCCCGAATTAAGGTTGAGCACCTGAACTTTTTCGTTGGGAATAATGTTAGCTGCCTCCATCAAAGCTTCGTCAAGCGTAATGCTCCCGATGTAGTTTATGTTTGCCTCGGTAACCGTTACACGGTGAATCTTCGATTTCATCACTTCTATCATCATTTTCTTATTGTTTTAGGGTGATATTGTCAATTAACCGAACGTCGCCAACGTTTACTGTAATACAGCCTACAATCCAGTCGGCATCGTCCCAATTCGCAACAGGTTGCATAGTCTGTCCGTCAACAATCTCAAAATATTCAACTTCGAGAAGCGGAACATTGTTGACCGTGTCAATCACAAAAGATTTCAAGTCGGCTATTGAACGTGTTTGTCCCAAGTCGGCAGCTTTGAAAAGAGTTTGTGAAATCTGCACGGCTTGATTCCGTTGCTCGGGGTTAAGACGAGTGTTGCGTGAACTGAGAGCCAAACCATCGGTTTCGCGGACAATCGGGCATGGTATGATTTCGATGTCGATATTGCGTTGGCGAACCATTTCGCGGATAATCGCTATTTGTTGGAAATCTTTCATTCCAAAATATGCACGGTCGGGTTTCACAAGGTCGAACAATCGATGTACCACAATTCCCACACCATTGAAATGTCCTGGGCGAGCTGCGCCTTCCATAACTGCGCCAATCGCACCGAAATCGTATGATTCAGTAACATTTTCCAATCCTTCGGGATACATTGTTTCCACCGAAGGAATAAACGCAATGTCGGCACCCGTTTGCTCAAGCAGGGCAATGTCGGCGTCCACGGTACGTGGATACGTCTTCAAATCGTTCGGATTGTTGAATTGTGTAGGGTTGACAAACACACTGACTGCCGTACAATCATTGTCGGCAATCGATTTTTTCACCAACGAAATGTGTCCTTGGTGAAGCGCCCCCATAGTGGGGATAAAGCCCAAGGAACGACCTTGTCTGCGGATTTTGTCCACAGCTGCGGATATTTCTTCTCGACTCTTACAAACGATCATTTCTCTTTGATAAAGTTAGGCAAAAGTAACTAAAATTTTAACTCTACAGATAAAAAGATGCGTTAATCTATTTTTATGTCTGGGAATTGCCCGTAGTTCTTTGTTTTTGAAGGTAAAACGATAGTTTTTTGCAAGAAATGATGGAAAACCCGAAAAATTTTAGTTAATTTTGCATACGAAAATTTTTTGTAATGAAAAAGGCAAGAGTACTATATGTTACCCAAGAGATGGCGAAGTATCTTCCTGATACTGAAATGTCGTTGAAAAGTCGGTTTCTTCCACAGTATATTCAGGAAAAGGGCAAGGAAATCCGTTGCTTTATGCCTCGCTACGGTTTGGTGAACGAACGTAGGAATCAATTGCATGAGGTTATTCGTCTGTCGGGTATGAATTTAATAATCGACGACACCGATCATCCATTGATTATAAAGGTTGCTTCTATTCAACAAGCACGTTTGCAAGTTTATTTTATTGATAATGATGAGTTTTTCCGTCGCAAAGCTATGTTTGTGGATGAGAAAGGCAAGGAATTCGACGACAACGAAGATAGAATGATATTTTTCGCACGAGGCGTATTGGAAACAGTGAAAAAACTTCGCTGGGCTCCTGACATTGTGCATTGTCAAGGTTGGTTCACGTCGTTGCTTCCATTGTATCTGAAAAAAACGTTCTACGAAGATCCGTTGTTCGCGAATGCGAAGGTTGTGTATTCGTTGTACAATGAACGTTTTGAAAAGCCATTCTCGAAGGATTTTGCCAATAAAATCCATTTCGACGGAATCACTTCGGAAGATGTTGCATCAATTAAAGACACTGCTGATTGGCTGAGCCTCAATAAATTGGCAATCGATCAGTCGGAAGGTATTGTGCTTGGAGAAAAACAAGTTGATGCTGAGTTGTTGCAATATTGTAAGGACAAAAACAAGATTATTCTACCATATCAAGGTCAAGAAAATTATGTGGATGCATATTCCGACTTTTACGATAGTTTCTTACCCGACGAATAATTAATTATGAATATAAAAACTTGTGTATTAGGGCTTGTTTGTGGCCTTTCAATCATATTATCATCTTGTAAAAAAGAAGACCAGATTCTTGGTATAGATGTTCTGCAACCTTCTGATATTTTAACGACTTGCGTTGATAGTGTTTCCACAACTATCTCATTCTCAACGCTAAAAGATGACAGCATCCGCTCCGAATATATAACCTATATGGTCGGTGAAAACTACGATGATGTGTTTGGCAAATCCCGTGCGGGCTATGCCACCCGAATGTATCTGCAAGGCATGATGGGCGACTTGACGGATTTTAAACTTGATTCGGTGTGCCTACGTCTTTCTAAATCAGCGAAATATGCCTATGGCGACACCAATGTGGCACAGACATTTTCTGTGTATGAGTTGTTGCAGGATATTACGGTTGATGATTGTGCGAAATACAATCAGAAAGCTGAAGTACCGTCGTTTGTGGCAAATAAGAAAAAGATTTTCGATGTGAATTTCCCTGCTTACCGCGACACGGTTTCGTCGTATGTGTTCAAATTTGATGCGGATTATGGTAAGGAGCTGTATGCTAAGTTGTTGCAGAATTACAACACTGACACGACGTTGAAATATTTCGATTCGTTGTTTATCAAGCAATTCAAAGGATTGTATATCACGACAAAAGACGATCAATTTAATCAGGTTCAAGCAGTTATAACCCACTGCGTTCCAGAAATAAATTTTTATGTGTCGGGCAGCGATACCACTAAGAAATTGGTGTTCGCACCATCGCCGCAAGCGTACACATCGCCTGTTTCAAACGATCCAAGCCAAATATATCTTCAGGCAATCAACGTGTTTGAACACGAATATCCGTCAGAGCTTGCTTCGGCTATCGGAACAAGTACCACGCAGTCGTATGTGCAGGGTATGGTTGGTTTGAAAACAAAACTGACTTTGTCGGGCTTGGAAACTTGGCGGGATAGTCTTGTGGCAATAAATGTCGCGAAGTTGTCGATTCCATTGCAGGAGCGCACAACGTGGTCGGAATATTTGCCGCTGAATTTGCGTATTTATGATTCTAAACGGAACATGGTGTATTCAACAATGTCAACAATTGCTGATAGTTCCAAGTTTGAATTCAACGTACATCCGTTCCTCGTACATCTGTTTAATAATTCACCGAAAGCGGAAACGTATGATTATGAGGTGGTTGTTCCTGAAAACAATACGTATAACAATGCGTTTGTGCTCGATGGAACCCAAACAGAAAAGTTGAAGTTGGTAATTACGTACACAAAATAGAATAATTATGTGTGGAATAGTTGGTTATATTGGAAGTAAAAACGCATATCCAATAATCTTAACTGGATTAAAGCGTTTGGAATATCGTGGATATGATTCTGCGGGTATTGCTTTGGTTCAGGACAACAAAACGACTGTATATAAAAAACAAGGCAAGGTTGCCGATTTGGAGTCGTATCTCAATGGCAAAAACACGAGTGGCTGCATTGGAATGGGACACACCCGTTGGGCAACACACGGCGAGCCAAACGATACGAATGCGCATCCACACGTTTCCATGAATGGAAAATTCACGGTAATCCACAATGGTATTATTGAAAATTATAATGCCTTGAAAAAAATGCTTACCGAGAAAAAATATACGTTTAAGAGCGAAACCGATACCGAGGTTATTGCGAATTATATCGAGTACATTTATCAAAAAGGAAGTGGAAAAATCACAGCTGAAGTGGCTGTGCGGCTTGCCTTGCTCGATGTACAAGGTGCATATGGTCTGGTGGTGATTTGTTCCGATGAACCTGATAGATTGATAGTTGCCCGCAAGGGTAGCCCGCTGGTAGTGGGTGTGGGTGATGGCGAGTATTTCGTTGCGTCCGATGCAACTCCGATTGTGGAACATACCAAACGTATTATTTATTTGAATGATTCGGAAATGGCGACGATTACGAAAAATGAATTGTCGTTGAAAACAATTAAAAATGATACGTTAACTCCTGTTATTCAAGAACTTGAACTTGATATTGAAGGCATAGAAAAAGGTGGATACGACCATTTTATGCTCAAGGAAATCTACGAACAGCCAGGAGCGATTATGGATACATTCCGTGGACGTGCGCAGAAAAATCCGCCTCATGTGTTCCTTGGTGGTTTGTATAACGTGTTTGAAAAGTTTGACAATGCTGACCGAATTATCATTGTGGCGTGCGGAACGTCGTGGCATGCAGGTTTGGTGGGAGAATACTTGATCGAGGAATATGCACGGATTCCCGTTGAGGTTGAATATGCGTCGGAATTCCGCTATCGCAATCCTATTATAAATGAAAAAGATGTTGTGATAGCCATCAGCCAGAGTGGTGAAACTGCCGATACGCTTGCAGCCATTCGTTTGGCGAAGGAAGCAAAAGCGACTGTTGTGGGAATTTGTAATGTGGTTGGTTCGAGTATCCCTCGCGAAACTGATGCTGGTGTATATACGCATGCTGGACCAGAAATCGGTGTGGCTTCCACAAAATCGTTTACTACACAGGTTACTGTGTTGACAATGATGGCGTTGATGCTCGGAAAACGTCGGAACACGATTGCCGATGATGTATATAAGAAATTAATTTCGGAATTGTATAAAATTCCATCGAAAGTAGAGGATATTCTTACTCATATCGAGGATTACAAGCATATTGCCGAAACATATAAAGATGCCCGTAACTTCATTTATTTAGGTCGTAGTTATCTGTATCCAGTGGCATTGGAAGGCGCTTTGAAGTTGAAGGAAATCTCGTATATCCATGCTGAAGGGTATCCTGCCGCTGAAATGAAACATGGCCCTATCGCATTGATTGACAAGAATATGCCAGTTGTTGTGATTGCAACAAAAGACAAACAATACGAAAAGGTTGTAAGCAATGTTCAGGAAGTGAAAGCTCGTCAAGGAATTGTGATAGCTGTTGTGACACAAGGTGATACTGTTCTTTCGAAGATTGCCGACCATGTGATTGAAGTTCCCGAAACGTCACCGGCATTGGCTCCGCTCACAACTGTGATACCGTTGCAGGTGTTGTCGTACTACATTGCGGTAATGCGTGGCTGTAATGTTGACCAGCCTCGTAATTTGGCGAAATCGGTAACTGTGGAATAGTGCAGGCCATACGCAAAATATTGGTGTTCCGTCTTAGCTCGATTGGCGACATTGTGCTGACGACGGCATTGTTGCGCTGCTTACGAAATTCTTTTCCCAACGCACAAATAGATTTTGTGGTAAAAAAACAATTTGCCGACATTCTGCGGTGTGTGCCGTTTGTGTCTAATGTTGTTGTGCTTGATACCAAGAAAGGCTTTGGAGAGTTGAAATCAGTGCGGAATCGGTTGCGGAATGAACAATACGATGTGGTATTGGATATTCATAAAAATTGGCGTAGCATGTTCGTTTGCAATACCATTGGTGCGGGCATTGTGTCACGATTCAATAAACACGTGTTCCGCCGCTGGGTGTTGACAACGTTTCATAAAGATATTTATAAAGAAGTCCGTCCTGTGTATCTGCGTTTTATCGATGCCGCCCAACAAATTGGCGTTGCTCCCGATGGCAAATACACCGAGTTGGTTGTCCCGGAACAATTGAACCATTCAATGAGAGAAATCTTTGTGCAGTCTCGATTGTCGTTTGATAAACGGATTATTGCGTTGTGTCCGGGGGCAAGTTTTTCCAACAAGCAATGGCAGGCTGAAAAATTTCAGCAGTTGGCAAAACGAATCATCCAAGAACTTGATGCACAAGTGATTTTGCTCGGAGGAAACAAAGAGGCTTCTATCTGTGAAGAAATGGCGAAGGAAACTGGAGCCGTGAATTTTGCTGGCGCATTTGACTTGAGTCAGTCAATTGCCGCACTGAGTATGGTTTCTCTCACGGTGGCAAACGATACGGGAATGTTGCATGTTTCTGAGGCTCTTGGCGTTCCAGTTGTCGGCATTTATGGCCCGACAGCCCGACAATTCGGCTATTTTCCGATATTGCCGCAAAGTCGCGTGGCGCAAATCGACAATCTACCCTGCCGCCCGTGTACAAAAATGGGAATGAACCATTGTCCGAAAAAACATTTCGCTTGTATGAACGATATTTCCGTTGAAATGGTTCTCGCATTGATGCGTGGAATGTAATACATTTGTGTTGATGAACGATACACTTGATATAGAAGAACAAGAACTGTTTGAACATTATCGCTATGTTGCCGATAAGGGACAGTCATTGCTCCGCGTCGATAAATTCTTGAATGACAGAATCGAAGGTATTTCCCGAACGAAAATTCAAGAAGCAGCCGACAATGGATTTCTGTTCGCAAATGGAACACCAATCAAGGCAAACTATAAAGTTAAGCCTAACGATGTGATTACCATAGAGTTTGAGACGCCCAAACAGCAATTGCAAATCATTCCCGAAGATATTCCGCTCGATATTGTATATGAAGACGACCAACTAATGGTTATCAATAAGAAACCTGGGATGGTTGTGCATCCGGGGTGTGGAAACTACACGGGTACAATGGTGAACGCAATAGCGTGGCATTTGAAAGGAAATATCCAATTCGAGGAAAATGACCCTCGTCCTGGTTTGGTGCATAGAATAGATAAGGATACGTCGGGATTGCTTGTGGTTGCGAAAAACGAGCGGGCGAAATGTTTTCTTGCCGATCAATTTTTTCATAAAACCACACAACGGACCTACGTTGCGGTGGCGTGGGGTGTTCCCAAGGAAATGGAGGGAACAATTTCTGGATATATTGGTCGAAGTTTGAAGGATAGAAAAGTTATGGCGTTGTTTCCCGACGATACGCACGGAAAATGGTCGGTGACACATTATAAGGTGTTGGAGGATTTGGGCTATGTGTCTGTGGTTCAATGTAATTTGGAAACTGGACGAACTCATCAAATCCGTTGTCATTTTAAATCATTGGGACTACCGTTGTTTAACGACGAAACGTACGGTGGAAATCAAATTATCCGTGGTACCACGTTTACCAAATACAAACAATTTGTTGAGAATTGTTTTGCTATCTGTCCCCGACAGGCTCTGCATGCAAAAACACTCGGTTTCACTCATCCCACAACGGGCGAGTATATGCAGTTCGATTCCGAATTGCCAGCCGATATGACTGCACTTATTGAAAAATGGCGGCTTTATGCTGTTGGGCAAAAATAATTGAAAGTTGTTACGTCTATTATAAATCTTTTTGGTACTTTTGGGTGGATTTTTGAACTAAATTTAAAAGCAATGAGAAAAACATTTTTGATGGTCGGTGTTTTCCTATCGGCAATGCTTAGTGTATTTGCACAAAACGAGATGGAAGTTACTACCGTGGTTGTGGTGGAAAACCAAGAAGCGGAACTTGCTTATAATAAAGGTATATCCTTTATGGACACTAAACAGTATCAAGAGGCAATCGCCCAATTTGAGGACGCAATCCGAATCAATCCTGCATTTCGTCAGGCGTATGTGAATTTAGGAAGTGCAAAGGCAGCCTTAAAGGATTTCGATGGCGCGGTTTATGCCTTCGAACAGTCGTTGGAACTTGATTCTACCCAAGGACAGGTGTGGTATTCCAGAGGTTTGGCTTTGTATAATAAAAACGACTACCGTCAGTCGTTCGAATCTATGCAAAGTGCTGTGAGAAATGGATATCGTACAGCGGAAACATACTATTATGCTGGCGTTGATTTGTTTTTCCTAAAGGAATATGAAGCTGCAATTACGCAGTACACTAATGCTATAAAAACAGATGTTTCGTATGCGTATGCCTACAACGACCGCGGAAGTTGTTACAGAATGTTGGGGAAATATAATGAGGCAATCAGGGATTATGAAATTGCCGCAAACTACGATCCTCAATTGGCAAACATCTACGACAATCTTGGTTCAGCTTTGGTGAAAAAAGGTGATTTGCAGGCTGCAATAAAAAATTTCAACCTTGCCATTGCAAAGAAACCTGACTTTTATGCCGCTTACAACAATAGAGGTGAAGCATATTTCTTGCAAGGCGATATAAAATCTGCATTCAATGATTTTAAGAAAGCAACTGAGTTGAATAAACAATATGCGTTGGCATACAATAATTTAGGTGTTATATACGCAAGTCAGAAAAAATATGAGGAAGCGTTGAAAATGTACGCAAATGCAATAAAAATCAATCCGAATTTCGGTATGGCTTACTATCATCAGGCTGCCGCCCAGGAAATGCTTCGCCAGTTTGATGAATGTTGTATGTCGCTTGTGAAAGCTCGCGAACTTGGAGTTGATGTGCCTGCCGCATTAACATCGAATTGTAACTAATGTTTAACTTTGAATTGTGTTGAAATGAAAACGATATTGAAATATATACAAGTTATTGGTTTACTGTTAGTCACATCGCTTGCTTTTGGTCAAAACAAGGAATTCAACAAAAAGGATTGTCCCGATGTGAAGGGCTTGAAAGAGGCATTGAAAAACATCGACAGTGGCGATGGATATACCGAGTTAGGTGATAACAAAACGGCTGTTTCCTTCTACTTGAAGGCTCAGGCTTTTAATCCAAACAATGCAGATTTGAATTTTAAAATCGGGAAGTGTTATTGGCTTTTGAACAAACCGGCAGAATCGATTCCATATTTCACAAAAGCGGTGGAATTGGATCCTGTAGGAGCAGGTCATGCGTATGGCGTGTTGGGTATGGCATATCAGGCAACATACCAATTCGACGAAGCAATTAGCGCATTCCAAAAAGCCCGTGCCCGTTTGACTCCCGATGAGAAAAAAACAAAAGGCAACGATCTTGCTGAACATATCGACCAATGTAATGTGGGCAAACGTTTGGTGAGTGATTCTGTTCGTGTGTTTATCGACAATATGGGACCGTCAATCAATTCAAAATATACTGATTACGCACCAATTATTTCGGCAGACCAGTCAATGTTGATTTTCACATCAACCCGTGAAAATAAATACAACAAAAAGGCTTTTGATGATGGTGAATATGATGAAAACCTATGGGTATCGTACCGTAATGGTTCTGTTTGGTCGCAGGCTGCCGATATGGGAGAACCCTTGAATACAAAGGAAAATGATGCAACTATTGGTTTGTCGGCTGATGGTCAGAAATTGTTCCTGTTCTATGGAAAAAGCGGTGGTGACATAAAATATTCCGAAAAGAAAGGTGAAGTGTGGTCGAAACCAGACTTTTTCGATGCCATCAATTCTCCGAATGCGCACGAAAACTCAGCTTGTTTCTCGTATGATGGACGTACGGTTTATTTCTCGAGCGACAACAATCAACGCGTTCAAAACTATGGTAACCATGATATTTACAAATGCGAAATGAATGAAAAAGGTAAATGGGGTAAACCTCAAAACCTTGGTCCAATCATTAATACCGACAAAGATGAAATAGGTGTGTATATGCACCCTGATGGACGTACGTTGTATTTCGCATCGAACGGACATGAAACTATGGGTGGATATGATATTTTCTATACCGTGATGCAAGACGACAGTTCTTGGTCGGAACCGAAAAATATCGGCTATCCTATCAATACTCCTGGCGATGAAAACTTCTTGGTAGTTGATGCGAGTGGTATGCACGCCTACTATTCATCGGAACGTGCCGGCGGTTTTGGTGGACTTGACATTTATATGATTACGTTCCTTGGTCCAGAAAAGAAACTGAATATGACGACGGAAAACAATTTGATTGCTGTCCGTGCGAATCCAATTCAGCAGGAAGTTGTTATGGAAAAATCTGTGGAAATCAAAACAGCCCGTTTGACCGTGGTAAAAGGTGTGGTTTCCGATGCGTTTGCCGATCCTAAGAAATATCTTGACGCTCAGATTGAAATCACCGATAATGCAACAGGTAAAGTATTGTTTACCAACAATTCAAATGCAACAACCGGTAAATTCTTGATTCCGTTGCCATCAGGTAAAAACTATGGTATTGCGGTTAAAAAAGATGGATATTTGTTCCATTCTGAAAACTTTGATGTGCCGCAAACTACAGATTATCAAGAAATTATACTTGACATTAAGTTGATGCCGGTAGCAAAGGATTCGAAGATTGTGTTGCGTAACGTATTCTTCGACACCGATAAGTCAACCCTGAAACCAATGTCGTATATCGAGTTGGATAAATTGGTGGAAATTTTGAACAACAATCCAAAAATGAAAATCGAAATCGGTGGTCATACCGATAACGTAGGTACAAAGGCATACAACCAAAAGTTGTCGCAATCGCGTGCCGAAGCTGTTGTGAACTACTTGATTTCGAAGAATATTTCCAAAGACCGTTTGACGTTCAAGGGATATGGTATGGATGAACCAATTGCATCGAACGACACTGCCGACGGACGTGCTCAAAACCGTCGTGTGGAATTTAAGATTGTGAGCAACGAATAAAAAATCACAGAAACATTATATGGAAATCGCGGGGGAAATTTTCTTCCGCGATTTCTTTTTTGTACTAAAAATTTCTCTTGCTTTTTGTAAAAAATACACTATCTTTGTAGTCCATATATTATAAGGGTTTTATGAGAAAACTTTATCTGCTTTGTATTACGTTTTTTTGTGCTACAATTGCTCTTTCGCAAGAACATTTTGAAGGGGAAGTGAGCTACGTGAAAACGTCTTTCTCCGATACCTTATATTATGTTTATACTATAAAAGACGATTGTGTGCGTATCGATGAATACGATAAATATCGTCGTGCCATGAAAGCCTATATTGTGAACTTGGAAGATAAATCGGTTATGGTTATCAATCCAAACAAGCAAGTATATACCCGTTTGGAATCGTTTCCTGTTACCGACAAGTACACACAGAATATGCAGGTTGTGCATACGGGAAATTATAAATATATCAAAGGCTATAAATGTAGCCAGTGGCGCGTGAAGAATATAGAGGAAAACACCGAGATTACCTATTGGGTGACTGGAGATAACTTTAATTTCTATACACCGATGTCGCAGGTTGCGATGACGCTTGAGGAACATTTCCTGTTTTTTAAGGCTCTGCCGCAGGGAAAAATGCAGGGCGTGCTTCCTATGTTGATTGAAAACAAAACCCTTTTGCGCGCACCTAAAGCAACTATGAGTGTGACAGAAATCAAATCTCATCCTGTTGATACTTCGGTATTCAACATTTCACAATACCAGAAATTCGAGAACCTTCGCTAACGGTTGCTATTACCGTTCTAATGCTTGATACAAGACAATTCCGCGTTTCATTTACGACGTTGCACAATTTGTGTTTTCTTTTTACATTTGCCTAATCCTTTGCCGAAGCACCAGCATTCGTTTACACAATTATGGGACAAAAAATCGCAAACCAAAACCTGAAATCAGGGGTGTATTTTGTGGTGGTAGAAGGCGAAACGGTGAAGGTTGTGAAATAATGCGTAATGCTTAATGCGAAATGCGTAAATTAGGCCTATTGGTCAAAATGAGACCTGAAAGAGACAAGAAAATTGTCTAATGGTCAAAATGAGACCTGGATTTTTGTTTGTTGTAAAAATATTGGTCAATAAATTTCATACGATTGCGTTTTGATAAGCCATTATGGACGCG
>JAFZOY010000154.1 GCA_017552705.1 Bacteroidales bacterium | reverse complement strand
GGTGTGGAATGGGGATAATCATGATGAAAAATCAATAGTTATTACCATTTATGAAGAGCCAATAGTTGATTTTGAATTGACGTCTTTCTCTGGTTGTGTGGGCTCCGAAGCTTTGTTTGAAGACAAATCGACATCAAATTATTCCATTGTAAAATACGAATGGCGATTCGGAGATGCAGGTATATCAACGCTTCGTAAACCTAAACACACATTCTTGACAGAAGGCGACTATAGTGTTAGTTTGGCAATTACCGACGAAAATGGTTGTAGTGCCGAAAAGGTGAAAAACGGCTATGTTCACGTAACGGATTTATTGCAGTTCAATCTTAACGCCGATGTGGCTGAAGTCTGCAAAGCTCCGCTTACAACCCAGTTGTCCACCAATTGTTCCGAAACTGATGTGGAAAGTTATTTATGGGATTTTGGCGACGGAACCACTTCACAGGAGGCTGAGCCAACGCATACGTATTTGCAAGACGGAATGTATACCGTTACTGTGACTGCAAAAGCACCGTCAGGCTGTCCGACCATACGGACGTTTGAAAACGCAATCAAAGTGAACGCCCATACGGCAACAATTATTTCTCCCGACACCATTTGTTACGGAGAAAACGCCGCAATATCAGTAGAGGCGAGCATTCCAATTGCTTCGTGCAATTGGAACTTTGGCGATGGTGCCACAAACGAAAATGCAGGATTAACCACATCGCATATATTTAAGACATCGGGCAACCAAACGATAACCGCCACGGTGTATGGTGAAGAAGGATGTGAACGGACAACGACAAAACAAATTTTCGTCCGTCCGATGCCCAACATTACGATGACTGCCGATAAACAACATAGTTGCGATGATGGCGAAGATATGACCGTGACCTTCGGAGTTGGGGAAGCACAGTCGTATCAATGGGAATTTGGAGATGGCTCTGTTTCTTCGGAATCTTCGCCTGTACATACATATTCTACCGCAGGATTGTATGATGTTTCATTAACCATTATTGATGAACATGGATGTGTGGGACATAAAACAGAACAACGTTTTATAACCAAAACGAATCCTGTTGCGGATTTTGTGGTTACTGACCAGTACACAGTACCACATTTATGTATAAATAAACCTCTTACAATAACAAATACCAGCTCGTCGGTGGTGAATATAACCGATGTACAATGGGAATATTTGTACGACAGAAGCGTGGAAACGGAAAATACCACCGATATGATTCAATATAATCAAGGTGGTGAATATCCAATAAAAATTACTGTTACCGATGAATTTGGCTGTACAGACTCAAAAACAAATGTTCTCAAAATAGGGGATGTGAGTCAGGTAAAGGCAAAAGTAATTGCACCTACCACATATAAATTCTGCCCGAATGTGGATGTCGTATTTAAATCACAAGAATCTGCCGGGGCAACTGATTGGAACTGGATTATCACAAACCAGAGCACAGGTACAAAAATAGATACCGTTATCACCTCCACATCGCTTACAATGAATTTTGAGGAATCGGGTAGATATAGCGTGTTGCTTATCGCATATCAATATGCCTGCCCATCAACATCAATTGGAACGACATCTATCACCGTCAATCCACCAACAGCAAATTTCACATATTCCCCAAAGGCATTGTGCTCATTTCCAAGTACAATCTCGTTTGATCCGTCAACTTCGGTTAGCGCAGAATCGTATATGTGGGATTTTGGCGACGGAACACGTATAAAAGTGGAACCAAACGCTACCGAAGGACATTACAAGGTGACGGATTTGAACACGAGCACGATACTTGATGCCGATGCCGACACATATATTGTTTTCCACGAATATACCACACCTAATACGTATAGCGTAACGCTTACCACGTATAATGGTTCGTGCGAGGATGCAATAACAATTCCCTTAAACACGTCGGGTATATCGGTTTCGGTAGAACAAGATGTTACCGAAATTTGTCAAGGGGGCGAAGTGCGGTTTACTGACGTGAGTTTGGTGGAATCGGGTACAGCAACTACAAGGACATGGACATTTAGTGATGGAACCGCATCAGAAACGGTTGATACAGATGAAATTACGCATACATTTGCTCAAGCGGGAACGTATAATGTAGAGCTGGAAGTGGTTTCGTCAACCGGCTGCTCCGACACAAAGGTTTTCAATTCTGTTGTAACGGTTTATTCCAATCCGACAATCCAATCATTTTCAACGGATAACGCTACAGGTTGCGCTGATTTAACTGTTCATCTTTCTTCACAGGCACAGGCTGAAGGAACCTTGAAAATTAGTTCGTATATCTGGTCGTATGGCGATGGTTTAGTTGATACCACAAAAACAAACGCGTCACCAGTCCACCGATATAAAAAAGGCTCGTATAATCCAACAGTTCAAGTTATTGACCAATTGGGCTGTACTTCTGTGTCGGAGCCAATTACAATCACCGCAACGTTCCCGACACCGGATTTCTCAATACCTGAGGCAATCTGCCATGATGATGAACTTCAACCAGAAAATCATTCAGAAGGTGTTGAGCTGCAAGCTATTTGGACATGGGGCGATGGGAGCGAATCAACAACGGGAACACACACATATACCGTTTCTGAACCAATGGATTTTACGGTGAAGTTGACTGTGACCGATAAGAATAATTGTACCGACAGTAAAAAGAAAACGATTTCCCTGCGCTATCCACAGGCTGATTTTTATGCAATCGATAATAAGACCGTGTTTGATTGCCCTCCGGCAAATGCTTCGTTCAAGAACAACTCACAAGCTGAACACGCAACGTATTTGTGGAATTTCGGAGAGAATTCAGCGGTATCGCTTTCTATTCCAGATTCCGCATTTTGGCAATATCAACAGGTTGGTACATACGATGTTACGCTTGTTGTAAAAGACAATATCGGATGTACAAGTTCTCTTGTCAAATCTGAATATATTACGGTAAACGGACCAACGGGAAAATTCAAAATCGAGCCAGAATCCGGATGTACGTATAGCGACATTTCAATGGTAGCATACGATGTGAAAGATGTGATGCAATATTCGTGGGTTTTCGGTGATGGACAATTTCAAAACACCACGACCGACAATGTAACGTATTCATATCCAGACGGAAACTATTACGTACCTTCGTTGACAATAATTGACGAGGAAGGTTGCGAGATTTCAATGATTGGCGATACGGTGACAATTTATGGCGTTACGCCTGATTTCGAAGGCGATACGTTGATTTGCGATGGTGATGTATTGAAAATCAATGATTTATCGGAATATAGTCCCGAAAAAATAGATTCTTGGAAATGGACATTTTCATCGGATAGTTACACAAAAAATGTTGAAGACCAACATGTTAACACAACCTTGCAACCTGGCATTTATAGTGTGCAACTGCAAACGACAGTGAAAAACTGTACCTATAAAAAAGTTGTGCCTGCCTATGTTGACATTCACCGTAAACCGCAAGTCTCGATTGGTTCCTCCAACGAAACTATGACAATCTGCGATTTCACATCTATGGGTGTAGAGGCAACGATTCTGTCGGGAGATGACGGGAATGGCCCATTTGAGGCGAAAAGCACGTGGTCGGGAAATGGGGTAGTCGCTGATGGAAAATCAATTTTGAAGGCGATATTCACCGCTAACAGCTATGACGATAATTCCGTGCAGTTCGATTATACAAGCACGTATGGCTGTGGATTGGAATCGCCTGTTACAAAGTCGGTTACGGTAAATCCTGTGCCACAAAAACCAAACAGCGCAACGATGATTTATTGTTGGGAAAATAAAATGTTTGATTGGCGGAGTCTGGTTTCTTCGGCATCGGGAATCGTGTCGTGGTATGATTCGGACATGGTGAATTTGCCGTCTTATCCATCGCTAATGGTATATGATGCGGGCTCATATATCTATTATGCAACTATTACAAAAAATGATTGTGAAAGCGAGAAATCCGAAATGAAACTGACCGTTTATCCATTGCCTGAACCCGAAATCATTTCAAGTAATGATTCTGTTTGTCAAGGAACTGCTATTCAATTGGGTGTGAATGATTTATATGAATCGTATGCGTGGTCTTGCCCGTCAGACGATTTGATTGACAACCCAACCGATGCAAGTCCGAATTTTGTTGAAAGCGCTGCGGCTGGAACATATTCAGTTTCTGTGGTTGTGGAAGATGAAAATGGATGCAGCAATACTAGCGAGGCAAAAGAATTGACAATTCTTCCGATTCCAGTGGTTGATTTTGAGTTTTCGAAAAAAGCTGTTGAGATTTTCGAGGATATGGAGTTCATCAATAAAATTGATACGGTAAATAATTCAAAACCAGTTATTTGGACGTGGACTATCGGCGATAAATATACGGGCAACGAGTATAGTGTTCCGTTTGTGTTCTCCGAGGAAGGAACCATTGAGGTGTCGTTGGAAGGGTATATTTACGAAGCATGTAAAAACACTGTAACCAAGCCATTTTTAATTATGCCAACGGTGCGGATTCCCAATGTTTTCACACCGAATGGCGATGGCGTGAACGATGTGTTCTTTGATGGTATGCCTGAAACGGAATTGATTATCATAAATCGTTGGGGACAAGAATTGTATAAAGGTATGGGCGGTTGGGACGGCACATACAACGGCAATGAAATGTCGGCGGGAACGTATTTTTATATTATCACGTTGCCCAACGGGGATTCTTATAATGGACCAGTATTGTTAATGCGGAATTGATTGCGGAATGAAACGGTTTGTGTACATATTGCTATTCACTTTAATTGCAGGAAGTTGTTTCCCGCAGTCCCGTTTTGTTAAAAAGGCCGACAAAGCGTATAGTGAGAATCTATTCGCCACGGCTCGCGAATACTATGAAAAAGCATTGACTGAAGCTCGTGAAAATGCCGACAATCCTGCTGCGGCGTACGCAAGCTATAAGATTGCGGAATGTTACTACAAGGCGAATAATTACGAACGTGCCATTACGCATTATCAAACAGCCGAGGCACTGGATTACCGTGACACTTCGAATACTTTCTATCGGCACTATGGTGAAATGTTGATGATGCTTGGCGACTATATTCATGCCCGAGAAATGTTCAAACGACAACTTCGGCTCAATACGTCCGACGAAGTAATACGTTCATACATAATAGCTTGCACTTTTGCCGATACGGCAAAAACACGGGAGTCGATATACGATATTATCAATGCGCAGCAAATCAACACCCGTAACAGCGACTTTGCAACCGCACCGTTCCGAAACAAAATAGTGTTCACCACCTCGCGTTTTGGTTCCGATAGTCTTGTGTATTCCTACACGGGCGAGGGGTTTGAGGATTTGTACGAAACATATTACAACAGCGGTCAAAATTCGTGGGCACCACCAACAAAACTGAAAGGTTCCATAAATTCGTCATATAACGAGGGCTCGTTTACGTTTGACACTCACAACGGCGTGGCGTATTTTATGCAATGTAACGGCAAAACAGGTGCAGACAAGAATTGTAATATTTATTATTCAAAATATAATGAATCAAGGGATTCGTGGGGAAAACCAGAGATATTTAAGTATCATTCAGCGGATTACAGCTCTGGACATCCTGCAATCACTCCCGATGGATTGACATTATATTTTGTGTCGAATAATCCTGCTGGTTTAGGTGGCACGGATATTTGGTATTGTAAAATCGATACGGTAACGTTTGAATGGGGTGAACCGAAAAATGCTGGAAATCAAATCAATACAAGCGGAAATGAGATGTTTCCATACGTGTCGAACAACGATGGATTGTATTTTTCATCGAATGGACGGCAGGGCTATGGCGGCTTGGATATTTATTATGCACCGAAAGTAGGCGATGGTTTTTCGAAACCAATCAATCTGCGCCCACCGTTCAATTCCAGTGCAGATGATTTCAGCCTTATGTACATTGACGACGATATGGGCGTTCTTTCGTCGAACAGAATCGGTGGTGTGGGAAGCGACGATATTTATCTGTTCAAACTCAAGGAAGTGGCAATAGAGGTTGTCGGAAAGGTGCTTTCGTTTTCGAAACCTGTCGAAAATGCGATTGTGTTGATTCAAGATGTTGAAAATGAAGTGGTTGATACGTTGATTACCGATTCAACGGGAACATATTATTATCCGGCGATGGAGAAAGACAAGGAATATAAGATTTTCGCATATAAAGACGATTTCTTGGTTCCAACTGGCAAACTTATTAATACTCACGGCGTTACAAAGTCTATTGTTATGGATGCGAAAAATGGGTACGACATGGATTTTGATATGCGTAAGATTGAGAAAAATAGGGAATATGAGATTCCTGATATTTACTACGATTTGAATAAGTTCGAACTTCGTCCCGAATATGTCGATGAATTGGAGAAAATTGTTTCTATGCTGAACAATAATCCTGAAATCTGTATTCAGGTGAATTCCCACACTGACGAACGTGCGTCGGACTTGTACAATCTGATTTTGTCGAACAATAGGGCAAAGGCGGTCGTTGACTTTATAACCTCGAAAGGTATTGATATAAATAGACTTACGTGGAAAGGATGGGGTGAGTCGAGTCCGATATATCCGAATGCTACAACGGAAGAAGAGCATCAGGCAAACCGTCGTACGACATTCACAATTATCAATTTTGAACAACTGCAGCTTGCGAAAAAAGCCGAGGAACACATGAAAACCGTGAGAACGGTGGAAAGTGCTGGAAAACAGGAACCTAAAGAGCGAGGATTGTATTACCGTGTTCAAATTGCCGCCATGACGAACAAAAACTACACCTTATTCAATAAAGTGAAGAAAAATTTACCAGGCGTTCCAACGTATTGCTCAAAGGATTCCGATGGCTTGTATAAATACACTATAGGCATGTTCACTACGTTTCAGGAAGCTTCGCTTATGAAAGACGAAATCGACAATTTGGGATATAATTCTTTCATTGTGGCGTACGAAAACGGAACACGCTTGCCAATAAACGAAGTAATACGGCTCCAACTTAATTCAAAACAATAGAATGCAACGATTTGTCCGACATATTATTTTGGTTGTTTGCCTGTTTTTGGGTGTGGAATTATACGCCCAAAATGATATTGGCATCAGCAATTATATGTTTGACGAAATCAGCTATAATCCATCATTTACGGGCGAAGGGGAGACTTTCAGGGCTTCGTTGCTCGCACGTAAGCAATGGCTCGGTATAGATGGTTCACCATTGTTCCAAACACTCAGTATTGATGGAAAAACTAAGTCGATAGGTGGTTTGGGGTTACATGTTGTGAACGATAAAATTGGATTTGAAAATCAAATCACTGCAACCGTAAATTATTCTTTTGGAGTGAATTTGGGAACGCGTTCAAGAATGAGCCTTGGCTTTGCGGGAGGATTCATCAATCGTTCAATTGACGAAGATGAACTCGTGTTCCAAAATCAAACCATACAAGATCCTGAATTTGGAACAGAAACAAATTATATGATTCCAACATTGAATGTTGGTTTACAAATGGAAATACGCACGTTTACATTGGGCGTTTCGGCAACGCACATCACAAATAATTCATTGGTAATCAACAATATGCCTCGCCATTTCTATGGATATGCAAAATGTAGGATACATCCAAACGGCAAGGTTGTGTTTGTCCCGACAGCGTTGGTGAAATACGGCAGCGATATGTTGCAATTCGAAGCAAACACAAACGTGTATTTCTTTAACACATGCTGGCTCGGCGCATCGTATCGCACAAACGAGGCGGTTGTGGCACTTGCGGGATTGATTCTGAAAAATAGAATTTTCATAGGGTATTCGTATGACTACAATATAGGCGATAAAAGCCGTTATTCATCGGGATGCCATGAAATATTCCTATCGTGGAGAATGCGGAGAGATCCTCGTCAAAAAGGATTTTACCAAAGTACACGATTATTTAACTAATAGTTTAATTATGGGTAGTTATATAATTAAAAATCAAAAAGTTGAAGTTTCTGATAGTTTGCTTATAAAAGGAGAGAAGGCGCTTGTTGCAAAAGAAAATATTGATAAGCATACGATTATTTTTCTGTATGAAGGTACTGCCACAACCAAACGGACAAGAACATCGATTCAGGTTGCGGAAGACAAACATATAGAACCTGGGGATTTCGGGGCTTTTGCGAACCATTCCTGCAATCCTAACACGCAAATCGTGGCAAACTACGATGAGGACAACAACGTGGCCGAAGTGCTGATGTTGTCAATTCAGCCAATAGCAAAAGGGGAGGAAATCACGTTCGACTATGCTACAACCGAAACAGAAGTTACTGCTGATTTGCAAAACAAAACGTGTTTGTGCGGTTCAAAAAACTGCCGTGGAAAAATCACTGGTTTTTACAGTTTGACATCACAACAGAAAATGGATCTTCTTGCAAAAGAAATAACTGCAAATTATTTGCAATTAAAAAATTGACGAAACCATGCAAAATATACAATTACCATCGAAATCGTTGGAACTTGCTGTAAATGAAATCAGTAAGCTACCCGGTATTGGCAAGAAAAATGCCTTGCGTTTAGCTTTATATATTTTGCGGCAAGACGAATCGTTTGCGAAAGGTTTGAGCGAATCCATCTATCATTTGAAAACGGATGTTCGTTTTTGCAAGAAATGCCACACCATTTCCGACACTGATATTTGTGACATTTGTGCAAATCCCGCACGCGACAATTCCATTGTGTGTGTGGTCGAAAATGTGAAAGATGTGCTGCTGATTGAACGTACGAACCAATATAAAGGCCTTTATCACGTGTTGGGTGGGGTAATCTCTCCAATTGAAGGGATTTCACCTATGGATTTGAATATTTCCTCGTTTATGGAACGTATTGCCACCGGCGAAATCAAAGAGGTGATTTTTGCGCTTCCTGTGACCACTGAGGGCGATACAACAAGTTTCTATTTGTTTAAAAAATTGCAGGATTTTCCGTCTGTGAAAATTAGTATGCTTGCTCGAGGCGTTTCCGTTGGCGATGAGTTGGAATACACCGACGAAATAACGCTTGCGCGGTCATTGCAGAATAGGGTTGTTTACTCGGTTAATTTGTAGATTACGTTCACCACGCCATATCTTATGATTGGCTGCGCGCTGTTCGGCGCATTGGTAATCACTATTTTGTACTGATATGTGCCTGTCGGGGCTATTTCTCCTTTAATCGTACCGTCCCAACCGACATCAATGTCATTGCTGGTAAAAATCAACGCACCAAAACGATTGTAAACTTCCAATGTGTAATCGCCCGATAGAAATGCGTATTTAGGTTTAAAAACTCGATTTTCTTCTATCTCGCTGTATGGATTTATGGCGTTGGGAATCAGCAGTTTGTAGTCTATGAAATTACTCTTTTCGATGCATGACTTATAGGTAAACGAAGTTGTTCCTGTTTTGTACAAAGTTTCCACTCTGTAACAAATGTAAAGGGTGGTATTCACTTCTAAAATATTGGAAATATCATCGTCGTAACCAAGACCATTGGGATTGTTTTCCATTGTGGCAATCAGTTCTTCGGGCTTGTCGTTTATTGAACGCCATAGTCTATATAACGAAACCGAATCACCATGGTTTGACCATGATATGGTTTGCTTTGTTTTTTCGTAATCGCAAATGCCGGGAATGTCTGGTTGTGCCTCCCGTATAAATATCATGTCGTTGCAATTGTTGAGAACAACAAGTTGATATACGACATCAGGAGTGGTTTCAAACGCATTCTTATCAAGATATTCATGCTTTCCGGTGCTTTCTGACGATAATGTGAACGTTTCCAAAAGGACGTTCTCTGCATCTGATGTCGTTTTGTATAAATAGTATGTTCGGAAATCAGATGCCACATCACAACGGCACACAACGGTAATGTCGTGGTTTTCAACGTGTAATGCTTCTATTTCGAGAAATTTTGGATATACGTATGCTTTCTGCGAAACTTCGCACATACACGAAGTAGATGTTTGTTTTATGCCTCTACAGTCGGTGAAAGTGGCACGGACAAAGAAATTTCTGTCTTGGTGTTCATTTAGTTCAAGCAAGCAGGTAAATTCATCTGCATTGCACTCTTTTACAACGGTTTCCGTGCCGTTACTTGATTCAATGATTTCATACTTGTCAACTGTGATTCCATACCCTGAGTAAGCTGTCCACGAAATCTTAATCTGCGACGGACACGAGGTTATTTTTGCCGAAGCTATCATGGTGGTGTGGTATTCCCGTAGGGAAGTGCTGTTTGAACCATTTTCGGAATAGGCATCCACAGCCAATGTGATGGGTTTTTCATTGGCGTCGAATGTGAATTGCGAAACGGTATCTGTCTTGAAAACAAACGTTTTGTCATCGTTTCCAGGAATATCCACAATGCCGTTGCCTTTGACTAATGTGGATTTTTCGTAGATGTATAAAATGCGGGTGAATTTTATATTTGCCGACTCGCTTTTGTACCAACTAACCACCACCTCGTTGGTGTAGGGATTCACCGACACGTAGGAAATATCGGTCGGGTCGATGTCGTCGGCGGTGCAGTTCAATGCACTACAGAGCAGGATTGTCAGGCACGAGAATGCCGAAACAATCGGTTTCAATATGTTATCCAACCACAATTTCATACATTGAGTTTTCGTTGAAATAATCGTTCGCAAGTTGCTGTAATTCTTTCGATTGCACTTTCTTAACCCGACGCCAGAATTGTTGATAATAGGTGTGGTAGTCAATATTGTAATCAAACGTGTTCCGCAACATTTCGCTGGTCGCCAAGGCTCCGTCGAAGTTGCGCACAATTGTCGATAACATATATGTTTTGACCATATTCAACTCGTCGTCGGGTATTGTTTCTGTACGTAAACGTTTGATTTCGTGATATATTGCATCTAAAGCCGGTTGAACGACTTCTTTTCCAACTCTCGTGGTGATGATGAAATACCCGCTGTTTTCGTAGGAAATGATGCCTGAGCCGATGCCGTAGGTGTAACCTTTCTCTTCGCGGACGGTACTCATCAAACGGGAACCGAAATATCCGCCCAGTACGGTGTTGAGCACTTGTAGCGGCACATAATCCTTGTGGGTGCGGTTCACCATGATTTTTCCGATGTTGATTGACGATTGAACAGCGTTTTCTTTTGGAATGAAATGTTTATGTTCTGTATCGCTAACTATTTGATATTCTTTTCGATTAACTTGCTTACCTAAAGTTTTAATTGGAAGTTCCGCCAGGTAGTGGATAATATTTTTGACTTCGTTTGATTTGAGGTTTCCACACAGCACAATCTTCAGATTCTCAGCCACATAGTTGTCTGAATGGAATTGAACAAGGTCGTCTCTTGTTATGGATGAAAAATCATCGAGAACGCACGAACGTCCGTAAGGGTGTTCGCTGCCAAATAAAACCTGTGCAAGTTTCTTTTGTGAGAGTACTTCAACTCGTTCAATATCAATCTTGTAGCGTTCCTTCCGTTTGGATAGGTGAGTGGCAAATTTATCTTCGGGAAACGATGGGTGCAGTATGCAGTCAGTGACGATTTTAACTGATTCGGCCAAATGTTTTTCGAGGCTGCACAGGCTCACAACAGCCTTGTCTTTCGTGGTGCTGCACGAAAGGTACGAACCAAGAAAATCGAGTCGTTCTGCGATTGCCTCCGCTGTTTGTGTCTGCGAACCTTCCTGAAGCATGGAAAGTGTTGACAGTGAGGCTAATACTTGCGACGCATAGTAGTCGCCTGCATTAAAAACGAAGTCAATTTTCACAATTTCCTGGTCTTGAATTGGCAACAGATACATCGGAAAACCCGCTTTGGTGTGAATCACGTCGGGTTTCAGGATAGACAGCTTTTTCAGCAGTTTATATTCAGGTTCCTTATTTCTTCGTAGTTTCCGCATAGTTACTGTTTTGCTAAATAATAAACGGTGGAATCGTTTTTCTCGTCGAACAACTTTTCCGACACTCGTTTAACATCGACGAGCGACACTTCGGCGTATTTTTTCAATCGGTTGTTGGCAAGGTTCACGTCTCCCAAATTTGCGTAATAGGCAAGAGATTTTGCCTTGGAAAGCACATCGATTTCGTCGAGTACGGCCGAACTTTCAAATTTGTTTTTGACCTTCTGCAATTCGTAATCGAACACAAATCCTTCCTTGATTTTTTGTATTTCCGAATATACGGCTTTTTCGGCCGTTTCCATTGACACAGAAGGATTTAGATTGCCTGTGATGATAAACAATCCCGCATCGATTTCGCCGGTGATGTAGGCGTGGATTTCGCTGAAAAGTTTCTGTTTCTCCACAAGATTTTGATACAAACGTGCCGATTTCCCGTTCGAAAGTATATCGGAAATCAAATCGGTGGCATAGAAGTCGGGCTTGGTTTGTCCGCACATGTGAAATGCCTTGAACAAGCACGATGCAGGCACGTTGCGCTCAACTGTCAGTGTACGTTTTTCGGTCTGTTCGGGTTCCTGTGGAAGATTTCTCGGGGCAATGTCGCGACGGGGAATGTCGCCAAACCATTTCTTTGCCAGATGTTTCACCGTCCGCAATGACACATTACCCGAAATGGCTACCACTGCATTGTTGGGGGCATAGTGGCTGTAGAAAAACGACTTCACATCCTGCAAGGTGGCTTTTTCTATATGGCTGAGTTCCTTGCCGATAGTTGCCCATTGATAGGGGTGGACTTTGTAAGCGAGAGGTCGGGCAAGAAGCCACAAATCCCCGTAGGGACGGTTTAAGTAGCGTTGTTTAAACTCCTCGCATACAACGTTTTTCTGTACATCTAAACTTTTCTGCGAAAATGCCAATTCCAACATTCTGTCGGATTCGAGCCAAAAAGCTGTTTCAAGATTGTTGGCGGGAATTGTGATGTAATAATTTGTTATGTCGGTGGTGGTGAAGGCATTGTTTTCACCGCCAACTTTTTGGAGCGGCGTGTCAAACGACGGGATGTGTTTCGAGCCACCAAACATCAGATGCTCAAACAGATGGGCGAATCCTGTCTGTTCAGGGTTTTCGTCCCGGGAACCGACGTTGTAGAGCGTATTGACTACAACAAACGGTGTGGTTTTATCTATATTGACAAAAAAACGAAGTCCGTTTTTCAGCTCAAATTCTTCAAATTGTATCATACAAAATGACCTAGTGAACACTTATCAACTTCAAAAGTATAAAAAAGAGCCGAGCTACGACGACATTTCGTCGGTAACTTATTCACAAGTTATGATTTCATTCGATGACGGTTATTTCCCAAAGAAATACCCGTTCACGTTGATAGATTCAGGATGGAATTTTTCTGACTTAGCATCAAAACCGATGATATTTAACTTTGTTGGAATAAATATGTAGTTCGGGTCGGATGTTTGGAGAATCAATTGTTCGCCATTTTTTGCCCGTAGTTCTGCTGTGTCTATCAATATGTTATGATTTGTTTTGAATTTGAGCAAAAATCGGTGGTTTGAATCCAGTTTGTAGTTGTCGTTACCAGAGTATTTGGTTATATATTGCACCTTTGTGTATCCTTGTGGAACGGTCAATGCCGAATCATCGTAGGAGAAGTAAATCGATTCACGATTTTCCACTACTGCGCCAGGAACACGGACAAGGTCTTCCATTTCTTCGGTATAATAAAAATAGGGCATTGCGAATGAAACCCACTGATCAGTTGATTTCTTGCCATATTCGCGTTCCAAATAATACATTTCGCCAGATAGTTTCTTTTTGTCATTGACTGGAAGTGTGGTAAACCATTCGTCGAACGTTTCTCTATTCATTGGAAGCGAATCGGGAGCGTTTCTTTCAATTATTTTTGAAACGGATGCCGACATAATATGTTTTGTCAGTTGGAAGAAGTTCATAGGTTGTGCCGACGAAAGCAGGAACAATAAGCAGAATGTGAGTGGAATCCATAGGATTCGTTTGTTTTTGTTCACTATTAAATAAACGCAAACCACAAAGAACCAGAAGGTTTCGAGCAAGATGTACAGTCGGTTCGTGGTGATTCCGTAGTCGCTCACTCTGCGGAGTATTGCCACCGACATAAGCACGAGCAACGGCAACATAAGCCACGGAAAGAGTTTCGCCATTTTGCACTCGAACGATTTAACACCTTGTTGCACAGCAGGATAGAGTAGAACTTCTACGATAATCATTCCGTACATCATCACCGACACCATCCACGAAACCGTTCCTTTGGGTAGTTCCCACGAAATCAGAATTTTGAACAGATACGCGTACATCACGACCAAATAGCAGAGAGTGAGCGGAATGAACAAATAGCGGGTTACGCCAGTGTAGAATTTTGAGCCATAGAGATTGTCGTCGTGCTTGTTTTCGTTTGGAATGCGAATGAGAAACAGACAAACGGGGAGAAGCACCATAAACGGCAACAAAGAACGGAGATACCACATACTCGAAATGTCGGCAGAAAACAATTCATCGATGCCAAATATCAGCAAAGCCGAAGCACCCACAAGTATGCCCGAAATCATCAGAGATATAATTACGGCGCCACACGTTCTCCAACTGAAATTCCACAATTGTACGTCGTTCTTCTTTTTCAGAAACGACACGCAAACCGTTCCGCACAATATGGCGACAAACACAGCAAGTCGTGCTAAGAAAATAGACTCGTAGGATTTTTCTATCGTTTCAGATAAAAAGGTTTGATATAAATAAAATGCATCAATTGCAGCGACGACAATCGCCACGGCATACAGAATCCACGCACGTTTCTTGTTTTCGACTTCTTCCTTCCACAATTCAAAAAACAGCGAAATGCACATACCCATTCCAAAGAAATAGGTGATAAATCCTTTCTGTAATTCGCAGTCATTGATTTCATTACCAGAACATTTCATCGTAAGCCAATAGCATACGCCAAGCAAGAGAACAGAGAAAATGAATGTGGCTGGGAAACGCACCACCAATGCGTTCAGCGATTGTTTGATTTGAGCAAATGAAAGTTTCATACTAATTTCTTTTTGGGGGTAAAGATAGGAAAATAATTCACTATGCACAATTCATAATTCATAATGCACAATTATATTCCAACGTATTGTGCATTGAACATTATTTCACATCTTGCACAAGGCGGACAGATAGTCTAGTTTGGAGTTCAAAAATAAAAAGATTTCTTTTAGTTTTTGTCTTTCCAAGATTATCTATTTTCTTTATAGAAGTATTCCTTTTCTTCTACCAACGTATCATTTACATATTTTTTTTCATAATATATCTTTCCCCCAACTGTATCAACAATATCTTGGGTTTTATATTTATATTTAGTATCACTAATTCTTTCGTAAGTTCTTATAAGATTGTCATCTTTATATACATTTTCTTTATAACATTCTCCATCTACCCAAAGAATCTTTACTGTTCTATTTGGAAAATCATTAAAATTTTCAATAACCCTACAATCCCCGTAATATGATTCTTTTAACGAAATCAAAGTCCCATTGTCAAATTCATATTCCAGAAATTCATCTTCTCCATACTTATTTTTCCATTTTATCAACCAATTACCATGCTCTACGCCATTCTTGTAGAAACGTCTTTGTACTATTTCTCCGTTTTTACCATATACCAGCCACTCCCCGTTTGGCTTCCCCATCTTATAATGTGCTTTTATAAAAATGTGACCATCTTTTCGGTATGTCCGTTTTTTATAGATATGTCTAAAAAAATCTATAATTGGTCTCCGATGCCATGTAAACCCTTGGGCAGAATTAAAATAATAAATATGTCCAAGTTTCTTCTTACAATAGGATGCAGGAACATAAAGTTTTCCATCTATGTCCATGTATTTTAATTTCTTGAATTTAGATATATCTTCTTCCATTAAAACAGAAATACTTGTGGCGTTTCCCAGATACAATTTTTTTAAATTTTTCAGTTGAAAGATTTGTTTTGGTAGTGGTGAAACCATTAAATTGATATAATCATCGTTTGAGGGAGTTCCCAAACAAACTTCTTCATCATCAGAATACACTAGTATTTGTAACAATGGATACTGTGTCAGATTATGAGGTATGCAACATCTAAATATCTGTAGTTCTTGCAGATTAGGAAAGTTCAATTCTTCTATTGGTATTTGTTCTATTGGAGCCTTATCCACCCATAATCGGAAAACTTTATTTTTGTCAGTGCTCGGAGATATAACGTGAAAATTATTATAAAATCCCAATATGGGACTTTTTAAATCACTTGAATCCAGCACATAAATATCTTGGTGCTTCAAACGCCTAAGGCTCATTGGCTTTTGCGCAAAACAATCCAATGCCAATATAAGCAGAAGAAGAAAGGGTAGAACAAGAATTATGCGTTTACTTGCCATAACTATATTGATTTAACGGTTTCTATTATTTATTTTCCAATTCTTTCTGTTTCATCATATACAATTTGATTATTTCTTCGATATCATCTGGATATCTCTTTTGTTGCCATCTACGAAATATATTCCCATCTTTATCATAAAAGGTAATGGTATAGCCATCTTCATTTTTTTTTCTTTCTATTTTTAAATAGTATGGCACTAAAAACTCATCCAACACATAATTAGCCGCATATTTTTCTCTCCTCGTATATCTGTCGTATTCAACTGTATTGTGATGTTTACAAATCACGGAATCCACATCTTCATATATTGACTTATAAATTATTTCATGGCTATAGTCTTGCCTTTCGTATGTGCTTTTATACAAACGTGCATTTGTATATATATCGCTTTCCTTCCAAAAAGAAGAATCTTTACTATACCCATAACGAGACCAAATCTTATTAAATGGTTCCTCCATATTCTCAAACTGCACAAAAGCTTTACTGTCCCTTGAGTGGCGGCATGATTTTATCACTCCGTTATTATATGTTTCTTCGTATATTTCATTTTCTTCACCGTAATAATATGTTCTCCAATATTTCCAATCTCCTTCTTCCAATCCGTTCTTATAATATCGTTCTTGAATTAGTTTCCCATTCGTATCGTATATATACCATTCTCCATCTGGCTTTCCGTTTTTGTAATGTCCGCTCACAAAAACATTTCCTATCTTTTCATATTCATAACTCTTTTTGGGGGAAACACGACAAAAGATATTTCTAATTGGTTGCCGTTTCCACTCGACTTTTTCCGTATTTCCAAAATCCAACTT
>JAFZOY010000153.1 GCA_017552705.1 Bacteroidales bacterium | reverse complement strand
GTCGGTCCCTTGCAGAATCTGCACGCTTACCGTAACTTGTTTGTCAGCCACTAATTTGTTGTCGGCGTCCCGCACCACGCCTTGGTAACTGAATGCCTGCGGAATCTGGGCGAACGACACCATTGCCAGAATCGCCATTGCCATTGTTAAGATAATTTTCTTCATGTTATTACTAGTTTTAATTAAACATTTCTTTTTTCATTATTCATTGCGCATTACGCATTACGCATTTCACATTAATTCTTTACCACCTTAAACCGTTTCACCGTTTTTCCCTCCGCCTTCACCTCGAGGAAATACACGCCCGGTTTGTACGCGCCCATTTGGATTTGGCTTTTCGGGCCGTTTGCCGTGCCTTTAGCCAGCAGTGCGGAAGAATTGTTGAAAAGGGCGTAGGTCACTTTCCCGAAATCGCCGTCAATCGTAAGGTTCAGCACGTCGCTCGTGGGGTTCGGAAATGCCGAAAGTTGGATTTCGGTGATGTCGATACCCGTTTCGGTGGTGATTTCGTAAGCCTGCTGCACACCTTGCGAAATGCTTCCGTTTTCATTGGCAACCGCCACGAACGCCGTCTGGCCAATGGTGGCGCTCAGCGTTCCGTCGCCCGAGGCCTCGAAGCCCGCGGTGGAAATGGCACTCTGCCCGAACGACGCCACCGCCGCCGCCGCAATTGCCATTGTTGTAAAGATTTTTTTCTTCATAACGTCAATTTTATTAGTTAAACTATTTATTTTCAATCCGTTGTAGAGACGCGCCATGGCACGTCTCTACGTAAATTGCTATCAAAGAAGATTTGTAAACCGTGCTATTACGCCCAACGGCAATTTTTTCTTGAAATCATCCTCCAGATACAGCTCTCCGAATTCTTTTCCTGCTTTGTGGTTTTTGAAAATCTCGTTCACCAAATTTTCGAGTATAAATGCCGAAAAACCAAGTGAATACGTGTTGAGAATGAAGAAATACTTTTGTCTGTCGAGGATTTTTTCAACGTCTTTTAATAATGCATTCAAATCCCGTTCGAGTTTCCAATCCTCGCCGTTTGCGCCACGGCCAAAAGCAGGCGGATCCATTATGATTCCGTTGTACAGATTTCCGCGTTTCACCTCTTTAGCCACGAATTTGCGGGCATCTTCCACTATCCAGCGAATATTGTCCTGTCCCGACGATTCCATGTTTTGTTTTGTCCACGAAACCACCTGTTTCACCGAATCAAGATGAGTAACATCGGCTCCTGCGGCACGTGCGGCAACCGAGGCAATTCCCGTGTAACCGAACAGATTCAACACTTTCAGCCCCTTGTTCGCTTTGCAGACTGATGAAATATAATCCCAATTCACCGCTTGTTCGGGAAAAATACCGACATGTTTGAACGATGTGAATTTTAAGTTACACGTTAAGTTTAGGTAGTCATACTTTATGTTCCATGTGTCGGGGATGGCTTTATGCTTAATCCAATCGCCACTGTTGCTCGAACGAGCCACAAAATCTATTGTGGAGCGTTTTTGCCACTCCGATTCCGAAAGAGATTTGTCCCAAACGGCCTGTGGTTCAGGACGGCGGGTAATTACAGAGCCAAATTGTTCAAGTTTCTCAAAATTTCCGGAGTCTATCAAACGATAGTCGTTCCAATGCGTTGGAGTCAAGTATATCATACAAAAAGCATAAATACGTTCAAGTTGCTACAATCTATTGTTTTGATTTATATCGTAGTCCCGCCGGGAATCGAACCCGAATCAATTGTTTAGGAAACAACTATTCTATCCATTGAACTACAGGACCAAGTGGTCAGGCTTCCACTTCCCTTAGTTCAAATTCAAGGCTCAACAATTTAGAGAACCTCATCCCCGACGACATCATATCCAAATCATTCTTTTTATACTTCCAAATAACTTGGACAAACACATTTTCGCTCAGTTTTTCCAATTGCAGGAAGATTTTGGCGATTTGTTTTGCCGACGAAGTGTTGAAATATTCCATAAAAAACTCGAAGTCAACATCGTTGGTTGCTTCAGCAGTATATTTTATCAACCAGTCAAACACGGGTTCATAAAACGCAACCGAATCTTCGGGCAACGACCTTCCCGAGATGGAAAATTTATTGTTTTCAGCATCCAAAACAATTTCTGGAGTTTCCTCAGTTGCTTCTATGTGTAACGTTTCCATATTAAATTATAACTTGCATTAATATAAACGATAGTGTGTCGTTTACTGGTGTTATTTCATAGTTTATTTTATGTCCACTCTTCATCCGTAGGTCAACAAGTCCAAGACCTGCTTCCTTGCTGTTGTCAACATCGAAATCGAGAAGACATTTCATATAGTAGTCGTCGATTTCATCATCGCTCAACGTATTGAGGTGGTCAATTTTTGTAGTCACTTTTTCCATCGAAACCTTGTCGATGTAGTTTCCTGCGTTCAGGCTAAACTCCTCGCCGTTCTGGGCAATGTAAAACAAAACTGGATTGCCGCCAGGAATCTCATCGCTATTTTTCGAGCCGTGTTTCACAACATTTTGGAGCATTTCAACCATCACGTTGCACATTTTTTTCTTACGCTCCAATCGGCCAAACGCCTGCTCGTTTATCAACGCCAAGATGTCCATTAAACTCTTCTGATTCAATCCACCGTTAAAAATCAACGTGACATTTTTTTGCAGAATGAATTTGTGGAGTGCCACAACATCCTGAATATCAATAAAATCAATGGTAACCTCATCTAATTGCTGCGAAATCGACGTGTTCATATAGAAATATGAAATTTCGTCGTTGATTTCTTCAAACGTGTAGAACAATTTATTCCCCGACTTACGTGCCATTTCAATCAATCCAAGTCCGGCACCGCCCTTGTTCGAGATGCTTCCGTCCTCCAAAACCTGCTTGTAGTAATCCTTCAAGGCATCTTTGTCGAGGCTGTTCACCTTGTCGAGCAATTTTTTGAGATGTGGAATCGCATCATTGTTCACCACATTCCCCGAAGTCATTTGGTACGATTTGTCCTTGTTGCAAATCACAAACATACCCGATTGGTCGGGGGATTGATCTTCGTTTTCGTCGATAAACTGGTGACGGGTGATGTTTTGCAAACACTCCACCATGATTGAAAAAACACGTTTTTTCAATTTCGACGATTCTCCAATGGAATCAAGATTATTTTCCGTCAACGCAATAATGCTGTCGGTAATGACCTGCGAGAAAAAACCACGGTACACATATACCAAATCTTCCCGTTGAAGTCCTTCAAACAGCGTTAATTCGTTGATTTGTTTTTCTATCTGCTCTTGCTCCATATTAACAAAAAAGAGTAACAATGCGAAGTTAAACATTTTTTCGGAAAAACCGCATTTTTTTATAACTAAAATTTCAATTTTTTCATTTGATGAGTTTTATTAGTTTTGCAATGGAATATTTTTCCGTTTTTTACGTTCGTCACAACAATGAAATGGTTTTTCGTTCATATTGGGATATTTCTTTTTGTGGGAAGCCTGCTAACTTCCTGCAACAAAGACTTTTACTCTTCATCGAGCAGCGATAGGCTCTCGTTTTCGAGCGATACCGTCAGGTTCGACACGCTTTTCACCGAAAAAGGAAGCATCACACAATGTGTGAAAATCAAAAACAACTGCAAAGGCATCGTGAAAATCAACAAAATCTATCTTGCAAAGCAAAACGCTTCGGAATTTTATTTCAACGTGAACGGAACCAAAGGCCCTGTTGTGGAAAACATCGACATTGACGCCGGCGACAGCGTGTTTGTGTTTGTGCAAACAAAATTAGGAAATCAAAACGTTGACACAATTCTATTCCACGAGGATTTTCTGAAAATCGACTACAATTCCATTTGCGACAGCATTGTGCTGTGCGCATGGGGGCAGGATGTTGTCAATTATAAAGGAACGGCGCTCAACACTACCACATTTACGGCAGGAAAACCGTATGTTATTTACGATTCGCTGATAGTGAACGAAGGCGAAACACTCACAATTGAAGCCGGGGCAAGAATATTTTTCCATTACAATGCGAATTTGGTTGTCCGCGGAACACTGAAAATCCAAGGGACAAGCGAATCTCCCGTAACAATCTCGTCGGATAGGCTCGAACAAACCTATCAACTGCTGCCCGGACAATGGGGAAGCATTATTTTTGAACCAACGAGCACGGACAACGAAGTCAGTTTTACGAAAATCATCAACGGAACCAACGGGCTGGTTTTCAAGGGAAAGACCAACAACGACATTTCGTGCGTGATTGACAATTCGCAGATTTCCAACATGTCGGGAAACGGCATTTTTGCCCAAAACGCCAATATTACCTGCTACAACAGCGTTCTTGTGAATTGCGAATATTCCATAGTGAATATCCAAGGTGGCTCGTTTAATTCCGTCCATAATACTATTTATAATGAAGGGACACCGCAGGGACGGAAATATTATTCGTCGGTTTCCATCAGCAACTTTGAAACCGATTCCGCCATAACGCTCACAAAAGCGGCGCATTTCTACAATACAATTATTGCTGGCACAATGTCGAACGAAATTACGATTACAGCGACAAACGGCGACAATACTATGCCCTGCATTTTCAAAAACTGTCTGCTCCGCGACACATACACGAAAGCCGACAGCACATACTACCTCGACAACACTTTCTACGACCGAGATAAAACACTTTTTTCACAACCTGGCGCATACACCCTCGACTCCCTTTCGCAGGCAATCAACATTGGCGACATGGAACATGCGAACCTGTACCCCGTTGATTTGCTGAACCATTCCCGCATTGCCGACGGGAAACCCGATGTGGGAGCAATGGAATATTATTATGAAGAAAAGAAAGATTAACATTCTCCTGCTATTCTGCATTTTGAACACGGTTTGCTGTCTGGCTCAGCAGCCTGATTTTTTATTTATGTCGTATAACGTTGAAAATCTGTTTGATACGATAGACAATCCTCGCAAAAACGACAACGAGTTTCTTCCCTCTGCCGAAAGAAAATGGAATTCGTACCGATATCATAAGAAATTGCGCGACATAGCAAAAGTGATTGTAGCCGCTGGACAAGACTGGCACAATCCCGACGTGATTGGTTTGTGTGAGGTTGAAAACGACACCTGTTTGAAGGATTTGATACACAAAACTATACTGTCAAATTTTCATTATAACTATATCCATTACGATTCCGAAGACGCTCGTGGAATAGACGTTGCATTATTATATAATGAACAGACCTTCAAGCCGATTTTTCATCAGCCGTTGCCAGTAGTTTTTGACGATACCTGTCGAAAAACTCGTGATATTCTGTATGTTACGGGCATAATGACCAGAACGAATGATACCATTCACATTTTTGAATGTCATTTTCCCTCCCGTCGTGGTGGGAAAACGGAAAGTGAACCGTATCGTATGGCGGCGGCACGTGTTGTCCGCAACAAAATCGACAGCATTTATTTGAATTGTTTCAGCCCATACATTCTTGTTTCCGGCGATTTTAACGATGCGCCTACGGATAAAAGCATACTAGAAGGTCTTAGAGTATTGGGAATTCATGCCGCAACACATCCGTTTACCTGCCAATGCCTTTATGGTCTCGAAGATAAAAATGCCGAAGGTACGCACAAATTTCAGGGAGAATGGGAATTTTTGGACCAGGCAATGGTAAGTTATCCCTTTTTCTTTGAGTATGCTATCCAATATCACGTCCTTCAAAATGAATTTTTACTCAAGAAAAGCGAAAAAACAGGCGAAAGCAGTCCGTACAGAACATATCTCGGTCCATATTACAAAGGAGGCATCAGCGACCATTTACCGATACTTGTTTCTTTTAAGAAACGCGACCGCACCCAGCCAGAAAATCAACAATAAAATAACCATATTCCGACATTCTTGTATATGCGCCCAAGAAACTCAACGGAGCAACCCGAACGCTCATCTACGGTCCTCTTACATTGAATGTTGTGGATGGTCAATTGCGATACATAACAAAATGATATTTCGCAACGAAATAGGCTCTTCGTATCTGCAATAATCCATTATTTTTAAGAAATTTATAATTGACTGATTCCGTGCATATTATATATTGCACATTATGCGTTGCATATTTCAGATTGTTAGTTTTCTAAAAAAATATCGCTTATTTCTTTTGTGTTTTTCAAAAAAAAAGTAATTTTGTGGTAACGTACAAATTAAAATAAATATAAACAAAAGATTGTATGGCTGAAAATATCGGAAAAATAGTTCAAATCGTTGGTCCTGTTGTGGACGTTAGTTTTGAACAAGAAGGCAGCTCTCTCCCAAGTATTAACGATGCACTTGAAATAACAAGACCTGATGGTCAAGTTGTTGTGTTGGAATGTCAGCAACACATTGGAGAAAACACTGTTCGTACCATTGCTATGGATTCCACCGATGGTATGTCACGTGGTATGAACGTGATAGCAAAAGGAACCCAAATTACGATGCCTGTGGGCGACAAGGTTCGTGGACGTTTGTTCAACGTGACTGGTGACGCTATCGATGGTATTGGAGTAGTTTCAAAAGAAGGTGGATATCAAATTCACGCTAATCCGCCAGAATACGAGAAACTTTCTACAAGTACCGAAGTGCTTTACACAGGTATCAAGGTTATCGACTTGATTGAGCCATACTCGAAAGGTGGTAAGATTGGTTTGTTCGGTGGTGCCGGTGTAGGTAAGACCGTGCTTATCCAAGAGTTGATCAACAACATCGCGAAGGCTCACAACGGTTTGTCGGTATTCGCTGGTGTAGGTGAACGTACTCGTGAAGGAAACGACTTGCTTCGTGAAATGATTGAAGCAGGTATCGTAAAATATGGTGACGCATTCAAAGAAAGTCTTGAAAAAGGCGGTTGGGATATCGACAAAATCGACAAGGAAGGCTTGAAAGATTCTTCGTTGGCGATGGTGTTCGGTCAGATGAACGAACCACCTGGGGCACGTTCTCGTGTGGCTTTGTCAGGTTTGACAATCGCAGAAAACTTCCGTGACGGTGATGAAAAATCGGGCGGTCGTGATATCTTGTTGTTCATCGACAATATCTTCCGTTTCACTCAGGCAGGTTCCGAAGTTTCGGCTTTGTTGGGACGTATGCCATCGGCCGTGGGTTACCAACCTACATTGGCAACAGAAATGGGTCTTTTGCAAGAACGAATCACTTCAACAAAACGTGGATCAATCACTTCGGTACAAGCAATCTATGTGCCTGCCGACGACTTGACTGACCCTGCTCCGGCAACAACATTCGCCCACTTGGACGCAACCACAGTGTTGAGCCGTAAGATTGTTGAGTTGGGTATCTATCC
>JAFZOY010000152.1 GCA_017552705.1 Bacteroidales bacterium | reverse complement strand
CGAAGGCATCGAGTTCTTCGCAAATAAGCATAATACTTATGGTTACATTGCTTATTTTCAGGCGTATAGCAGTACTTATGGCGACACCGCAAACACCATGCGTCTCTACCGCGAAGCACTTAGCCACCCGAGCATAAGCGGACTTATCATCGGCACTCGCCCCGACTGCATCGCCGATGACCTCCTCCGCGAACTTGTCGACATAGCTAAGCATACATACGTATGTATAGAGATTGGCGCGGAGAGTATTTATAATGAGACACTTGCGGCGGTGAATCGTTGCCACACGTGGGAGCAGACGCAAGATGCCGTTCGTCGTGTGGCTGCTGTTGGTATCGATGTGGGCATTCACCTAATTATGGGGCTTCCGGGCGAAACGCGCGAGATGATGTTGGCTGAGGCCGATGCCGTGTCGGAGTTGCCTGTAACTATAGTAAAACTGCACCAACTGCAGATTGTGCGAGGTTCGTCCTACGAGCGTATTTATGCCGAAAATCCAAGCTATTTCGACCTCTTCAAGGTAGATGAGTACGCCGATTTTTGCGTGCGATTTGTCCGCCGCCTTCGCCCCGACATTGTGGTAGACCGCTTCACCAACCAGTCTCCACACAAAATGGTCATTGCGCCGTGCTGGGGCTTGAAAAACAATGAGTTTACGCGCCTCGTGGAGAGTAAATTGGATAAATACAATCAATCACCGAATGAAACGCAAGAAAACTAATTCGTTTCAATTGTGAACTGACACGCTACGAATGAAACGAATTGTATTAGTATTAATTCGTTGAATTAGGTGATAATGTAGTCTGAAACTATCACCGAAAGAAACAAAAGAAAACTAATTCGTTTCAATTGTGAACTGACACGCTACGAAAGAAACGAATTATAATTTGTATTAATTCGTTCAATTCGGTGATAAAATCTGTTCAATTCGCATTTCGCCAATGTTACATATCCGCTAAACGAATGACACCACTATTGCCCAAATGTAACATTTTCGAAAATCCGCTCAAGCTGCGCTACTTGTGTCCTTGGCTGCAAGGTATTGAATAATAGCGCGTTATGTGCCTATGAGTATAAATGCCTATTGACAAAAACGGGCTCTTTTGGGGCAGGACTGAATAAATATTGCTACTATTGCCTCCGTTTTTGAATAGGGGAAAACGACACATACTCGTTTCAAAAAAGTTTGAGCAATGAACACAATTTTCAAACATGCGCTATTAACAATAGCCACACATTTTTGCGAAATAAACTTTACGAAGCGCGGCTGCGGGGCCGTGCGCAGTGGTTGTGTTCTGTGTGATGAATATTTGTTGTATCATTCTGATATTCAGCAAATTACCCCCCCGAAATTTTACCATATCTAAATAGCCATTTCTGCATTTTGAATTCTTCGCCTTAGGGCGTTTATCTGCCAGAACGAAAAACGGCGGTTTGTATAATTGACAAGGGGGCATGCCCCCTTGTCGAAGAACAAACAAATCCGCCTGAACGGACTGAACAGAGCGCTTTTTCTGCTGACGAGTACGTCAGCAAACACGACAAATAAATGAATACAAACTATTAATAATCAAATATT
>JAFZOY010000151.1 GCA_017552705.1 Bacteroidales bacterium | reverse complement strand
GTCGGTCCCTTGCAGAATCTGCACGCTTACCGTAACTTGTTTGTCAGCCACTAATTTGTTGTCGGCGTCCCGCACCACGCCTTGGTAACTGAATGCCTGCGGAATCTGGGCGAACGACACCATTGCCAGAATCGCCATTGCTACTGTTAAGATTATTTTCTTCATAACTGTATTATTAAAATGTTTAACATATTTATTTTCAATCTGTTGTAGAGACGCGCCATGGTACGTCTCTACGAATCATAATTCCTAATTTTTAATTCTTAATTATTTTAAACCGTTTCACCGTTTTTCCGTCAGCTTTCACATCGAGGAAATACAAACCTGGTTTGAATGCGCCCATTTGGATTTGGGTTTCGGAACCATTTACAACGCCTTTTGCCACACGTTTTGAGGTGTTGGTGTAGAGTGCATACGCAACTGTCCCAAATTCACCGTTGATTTGCAGGTTCAGCACGTCGCTCGTTGGGTTCGGGTATGCCGAAAGTTGGATTTCGGTAACGTCGATACCTGTTTCCGTGGTGATTTCGTAAGCCTGCTGCACACCCTGCGAAATGCTTCCGTTTTCGTTGGCAACCGCCATGAACGCCGTCTGGCCAATGGTGGCGCTCAGCGTTCCGTCGCCCGAGGCCTCGAAGCCCGCGGCGGAAATGGCACTCTGCCCGAACGACGCCACCACCGCCGTCGCAATTGCCATTGTTGTAAAGATTTTTTTCTTCATAAATTCATGTATTATTAGTTAAATTATTTATTTTCAATCCGTTGTAGAGACGCGCCATGGCACGTCTCTACGTAATTTCGGTCATGTATTGTTCCAAACCGACAAAAAAACAGCGACCTCCCGTCGTCCGACGGAAAACCGCTGTTCAATGCCATGCAATCCAATTTGGAGGAATTTACCCCCCCCCATGTAAATTGTTGATATTTAGTAAGTTATAAATATCCATTTTATTCCATATTTTTTTATTGCCAATGCCCAACTATTATGAATGCAATGATAATAAAAATTTTAAAACATTTTTATTTTCATCGCCTAATCACGGCAATTAGTTTCAAACAAACTGCCCACGGGCTCGGGAGTTGCCACGTTTTTTCCGCCTTCACAATAACTCTAATTCCCCAAGAGCGACATTTTCAGTTCCTCCCGGTAAAGAACGACGAACGCCTTGGCGGATTCTTTCTGATAGGCGCCTTTAATCATAAGCACCGACGCCATCATTGACTCGGTTTGTTCGCTGATAGGGATTGCCTTCAAATCGTGACGGTCAAGAACCGTCGCCTGCGACAAAACGGTAACAAACAAAGACTTTTCGACTAATTGCAACAACATATTCGCATCGTTCATCTCCAAGCGGGGTTCAAGCATCACGTTGTGTTCTATCATCAATTTGTCGAGAGAGGCGCGGGCGCTCAAACCGATCGAAGGAAGCGCCAACGAACACGTCTGTAAATCGTTCAACGTGACCGACGGCCGAAAAGCGAACGGATGGCGGAAATGCACCACGGCACAAAGCGGCACGGTAAACAGGTCGGTCACTTCAATCGAATCACCCGTGTCGATGGTTCTAAACGACAGCACAAAATCCAAGTCGCGGTTCTGCAATAGACCAAGCAGTTCCGAGGCAGTGTTATACACGATTTCCAACTTCACATTAGGATATTCCTCAATAAACCGCTGAAGAATCTTTGCCAGACCAAAACTCAAACTATATGTGATTCCCACACGTAACGAGCCCGCCCTAATTCCTTGTAAGTCAAGCAGTCGCTGTTTCGCCAAATCCGCATCCTGAATAGTCTGTTTGGCAAGCGGAATAAATTCCTGACCTGCCTCGGTAAGGTAGAGCCGTTTTCCCACTCGGTCGAAAAGCAGCACGCCCAAGTCGTTTTCCAACTGATTTATTTGTTGCGAAAGTGTGCTCTGGGCAATGAACAAACTCTTTGCCGCTTCCGTAAAATTCTGTAATTCAGCCGCTTTCAGAAAATATCGTACTTGTCGTAGTTCCATTTCTTAATCGGTTTTATCGATTGATATTATAGAATAAATTCATTGAACAAATATACAAAAGTATTTTTCACGATAATATTTTTGCATCCGAAATCTAAGTTCAACCCGGGCGGACGAAGACGAAAGTTCTATGTTTAACTTAAAATGTAATGGTATGGGCTTTTTAATTGTTATGGGGGTTATGGTACTTCTAATTAGTGTAAAAGTAATTTTCTTTTAGTGTATGGGAGCAATATGTGATTTTTTGACACAAGGTGGTGTGGCACAGGCAATTATAATAATTGCTTCGACAATTTATGTTGGTTTTTTGTTTGGGAAAATCAAAGTTGGGGGAATTTCATTAGGCGTAACGTGGATTCTGTTCGTCGGCATATTCCTCGGCTATTTCGACTGTTTTACCGTGAACGGCGAAATTCTTCATTTTGTAAAGGAATTCGGGCTGATTCTGTTTGTGTATGCCATAGGCAGTCAGGTCGGCGCAAGTTTTTTCTCCTCGCTGAGGAACGGCGGTCTGCAAATGAATTTGCTTGCAATTGGCTTAATTTGCCTCAACGTGCTGACGGCGTTGGGCATCCATTTTTTCACAAAAATTGACCTTCCAAGCGTTGTGGGACTTATGTCGGGTGCGGTGACCAACACACCTGGCTTGGGTGCGGCACAACAGACGTTCAGCGACATAAGCGGCGAAAGTGCGTCGTTTCTTGCCGCCGGTTATGCCATCGCATATCCCATGGGCGTGATTGGCGTGATAGCAGTGTTTATCGTTGTTAGAGTTTTTTGCAAGGATTCCGCTGAGAATCAAGACGTTGCCGAGAAAAATCCGTTGGACATCTTCACGCTTGAGGTGCAAAACACACTTTGTGTTGGCAAGACGTTGCAAGAAATAGAAAACGCCATAAAGGTGAATTTCGTCATCACACGATTGTACCACACCGGCACGCAAAAAATGGAAATTCCCAACAAAAGGTCGGTGCTACAGGCTGGCGACAGGATTTATGTCGTTGCTTTGAAAGAGGATGCGCAAACAATAGAACTCAGCATAGGCAACCGAATTGACATGGATTTAGTGTCGTGGGACAAGCTGGACAGCGAACTTGTGTGCCAACAATTGCTCGTCTCAAAGCCGAATATCAACGGGAAGTCAATTTCTTCTTTCGATTTCCAGACTGTGTTTGGTGTAAACGTATCGCGAGTGATTCGTGCGGGAATCAGTTTAATCCCCACGAAACTGCTCAAAGTGCAAGTTGGTGATATTCTTGTAGTTGTAGGCGACGAAAAGTCAATCAAAAAATTGGAACTTTTCATAGGAAACTCGGAGAAGAAACTCTACGACCATCCTTTTATGATTCCCATTTTCTTGGGAATTGCGTTAGGAGTCATTATTGGTTCCATACCGTTCCATATTCCTGGGATTCCTCAACCTGTAAAGTTAGGATTGGCGGGCGGTCCGCTTATTGTGGCGATTTTGCTGAACAGATTCGGCACAAAATTGCTGATTGTGACCTACGCCACCCGAAGCGCCATGAAAATGTTGCAGGAACTGGGGATTTCGTTATTCCTTGCCGCAGTCGGGCTGAGTTCGGGGAAAATATTCTTTGAAACGCTCGTTTCGCAAGGTGCGACGTGGTTTTTGTTCGGAACGCTTATCACATTGATTCCGTTGATAACAATCACGCTTATAGGAAGATTTGCTTTGAAACTTGAGGTTCCTCAACTATTGGGACTGCTTTCGGGTGCGTGCACCAATCCAGCGGCACTCGCCTTTGCCAACAGCACCGACGAAACGGGAAAAACCTCGTCATCGTATGCAACGGTCTATCCGCTAACCATGTTGTTGCGGATTATGGCGGCGCAGTTCCTTATTCTTTTGTACTTTTAGAATTAAGGTCGCACTTCAAACGATTTTTTCACGAATATTCACGGAATTTGTGATGTGTGCCTTTTTTTGTATTTTAGACAAATTTTTCAAACAATGATTTACGATAATTCACAAATGAGGCGGCAAGACCGCATTATGAGCGAGGAACGGGCTTTGGAGCTGCTGAAGACTGCGGAATACGGTGTTCTTTCAATGATTAACACTGACGGAAAGCCATATAGTGTGCCGCTGAATTTTGTTTTCGACCAAAAAAACAGCATATATTTCCATTGCGCCACAGAAGGGAAAAAATTACGTGCCTTGGAAATGAATCCAGAGGTTTCGTTTTGTATCATAGGCAAAGTTCAGCTTCAACCCGAAAAATTCGGCACTTTATACGAAAGTGTTGTAGTACAAGGCGTTGCGACCACAAAACTTTCCGCCAACGAGCGTATGGAAGCGTTGGATCTTATTGTGAAAAAACTTTCCCCCGACTTTTACGAAAAAGGAATCCGCTATGCTGAAAAAGCATTTCCTAACACTGCGGTTATTCGATTGGATATCAATACTTTCAGTGGCAAGTCAAAGAGTATGTAACTGGTTTTTTCGGCTATCAAAAATTTTGGTATCTTTCCCCGAAATTGAGGGAATTGCCAATCGATTATCTTTTGGAGATCGAAATTTATTGTACATTTGTGAAGATGAAACCTAAAATCAATTCTTCACGACATAGAAATGATAAAAAAAGAGAACCAAACAATAGAATTCAAACAGAATTGGCGCGACGAGTATCTGC
>JAFZOY010000150.1 GCA_017552705.1 Bacteroidales bacterium | reverse complement strand
CTCGGAATTGAATTTCATGTAGATTTTTTTCTGAAAACATAATCACAAAATTTACAAGTTACACGTCATATTTGTTACTTATTTCCGAACGTATGGGTATAGATAACCTTTTGCTCGGAATTTTTATCGTAAGTCGCTGTGACTTTGTAGGTTATATTTCCTTCTAACGGAATATTGTATAGATTTTCTTCAGCTCGTTTGCAAGCCTTTTCAACGGCAAGGTCGCAAGTCGAATATTTTCCGCTCAACACATATTTACCATCTTCAATCACAACGCCTGTCATAGCTGAAAGTTGGTTGCTGAATTCCTGCTCAATCAGCATGAAATTTTGCATGTCTTCGGTACCGTTTGATTTTATATCACTTTGGGTTACACGATAATATGCTTTCCCTTCGTCCGTTTCTTCTTTCTCGCAGGATGCAAATAGAAACAACGAAAGAATGAACGATACAATAATGGATAAATTTATTTTTTTCATTTCTCAAACAACTTTGATACAAATGTAGTGAGAAAATCGGTAGCTTTTAATATTGAAATGAAAATTTTATCTCCAAATTTAGAAATTGCAATGGCAACGATATTTTTTTCTCTTGAAAGATAAGTAATGCAAAAGTTTAAAACGGACTTGCTCCGCTAAAAATCAACTGCGTTTCGCTAAAAGTGTTCTCAATTTGTACAGTGGGAAATCGGTACCTGAATTTAATAAACACAGACATGGAGAAGATAAAAAGAAGAAGTTCGTGCAGCATTTAGGGAATATATGCACGAGAAGAAGAAAGAAAACGAGACTGCTCAAATTCGTTCTATATATTCTTTCATAATCCATCCTTCTTTGCCGTTGCCCAATTCAACTTTGAGCCAGTCAAAGGCCTCTTCGATGATTTTCACTTTGATGCCGCCGTGTATTGTAGCCAAATCCATTGAGGTCACTGTCGGCTCGGTTTTGATGCTTGTGGTTGGTTCAACAACAATGGCATATTCGTGGGAATTTAGTTCATCGTATCGTGATTCGGCACAGCAAATCGACAAAATTCCGAAGACAAGGCCGCATAAGAGTGAAACAAGGGCTATTTTCTTGCGGAGCAAAATTTGCGAGAACAAGAACAGGCAGACCGAAACGGCAAAAATCACCGCAAATATGATTCCGAGAATCGCCCACGTGTCAACGGCAAGAAGACGATAGAACTTTTGATACATTCGTGGCAGAAAACCCAACGAAAGATGTTCTATGTTGTCGGGTTGCTGACTGTAGGCAAAAGCAAGATTGTATTGTATGTCCTTGTCGTTAGGCGAGAGCAGGAGGGCTTTTTCATAGTTCAAGATTGCTTTTGGCAACTCGTTCATTTTGAAATAGGCATTGCCCAAATTGTAATATAATTCCGCACTTTCCGAACCATTTGCCACTGATTGTTCGCAAAGGTCAACAACAGTTTGATAATCTTGACTTTTGTACAATTCGGGTATCGTTTCCGAGATGGGAATTGTGTCGCTTTGCGCAAACAAATCGCAAAATACTGATATAGAGAATAAAACTACAAAAAATCGTTTCATGCTTATTTCTTTTTTTGTTCAAATTCTTGAATGACATTGCCTGCTTCGGTAAAGAGTTCTTCTTTGCCTTTTACATCGGCAGCAGGGGCGAAACGGGCGAATTCGCAGCGTTGCAGAACTTGTATGAGTTTGTCGATGAGCGATTCGTCAATATTGCGTTCCAGTAATCGTTCCTTAATTTTGTCGGTTGTCAAATCTACTTGTTCAATGGTGAACTTGTCGGCAACGTAGCCCCAGAGTGCTTTGGCAACTTCTTCGTAGTAAAGTGCATCTTCGTTTGATTCAAGATATTTCCGAGCCGTTTTCAGTCGTTTTTGCGATTCTTTGTTTGCACCGCGCATTTTCATTCCCGACACGTCGCTACGGAGTTCAATTTGTTTCCGACGGACAAGAATAAATCCTATCATTCCAAGTGCAATGAGCAGATTTACAATCCAATACTCTGTTGAACGGAAGAAATATCCTGTTTTTTTTCGAAGTTGCAAATCGCCAGTTTTTATAAAATGTATGTCGTTACCAAACTGCACGTCTTCTTTGGTTGTTTGTGTGTAGTTCGACACTACGCCACCGTTGTTCGTGCCTTTGGTGACGGTGATTGGGATTTCGTCAGTCGAAATTGTTTTGTACGATTTTGTCTCGGCGTTAAAATATTGCATTTCTATTGCCGGAATCGTGAAATTTCCTTCGCGACGGGGGAGAATCACGTATTCAAATGTTTTGGAACCTTTGTCGCCCGTTGTTGTCGTGCTGAAATTGTCGGTGACTTTCGGGTCATATACCTCGAAATCCTGTGGAAACGTGATGTTAGGTTTTGTCAGCAACGAGAAGTTTCCTTCGCCTTTCACGGTGACTTTCAACGAGAATGCCTCGTTTGCGGGAATGGTCGTCACGTCGGTTTTTGCTGATATGGAGAAATTTCCGACAGCACCAGTGAAATTCGCCGATTTTCCTGCGGGGAATGGTTTTACGGTGATGGTTATTGGTTTGCTTTCAATAACACGACGGTCTATTTTTCGTTGGGAGAATCCCCAGAAACCACCTGATGTGTAGCCTGTAACCACGTTGCAGTCAACCTTGAACGGGGTGATGGTAAGTTTGCCGTCTTTTTGTGGATAAATCACAACACGTTGGAACAGAATGGAATAGTATTGCTGCCCGTTGATGGATTCTTCCTTGTATTCCAGTTTCTGTGGTTGTTCAAGCACACGTTTGAAAAATCCGTTGAAATCGGGGAGCGAGTGGTCGTTTATGCTTGTAATGTCTTTGTTTGTGTAAAGTTTTATGGTCGCCAAAATCGGTTCGCCGATGTATGCGGTCGATTTGTTCACGAAAACCCGTGCAAACACGTCGTTGCTGGCTGTTTCAGGTTGCGGATCGTCTTGTACACGGTTCGAGTAACCGTTTTGTTGCCGCATATTTTGTTGTGTCTGCTGTGCCGCGTTTGCTGCTGTGGTATTATCAACAACCTCAATGTTTTGAGGCTTGCTGCGATAGGTTTTCCCGTCAATTTTCACCGAAGCGATAGGAATGGGGAATGTACCTTTTTTTGTGGCACGGAATTGTCGTGTTTCGGTGTACGTGTAATTTTTTGTCACATTTCCGTTCACAATGCTGATGCTGCTGCTTGAACCCGTCTGTGGCCGTCCCGATGCCTGAATTTCGTCGCAGGTTTCAATCGAGAATTGATTTCCCGGGTCGGTGTTGATGGAGTAGCGCACATGAAACAATTCTCCTTCAACGGCAACTTTCGGGGCACTTACCGAGATGGAAATATCTTGTGCGAAAGCACTGATAATGAATAATATACTAATTAAAACTGTGGTTAACCGTTTCATTGAAATGACGAATTATCTTTTTCGAGCGCAAAGATATATTTTTTTGCCTATTGTTGAACGGGGAAAAGCGGGGATTGTTATGGTGTAAAAACAAAAAAAGCAACTCAAGAGAGTTGCTTTTTGCTGTGACTAATATTCGTCTTCGTTGAAAAGGAAATCTTCCTTACTTGGATAATCTGGCCAGATTTCTTCGATGCTTTCGTAAATATCACCTTCGTCCTCAATTTCGTTAAGGTTTTCGATTACTTCTTGAGGGGCGCCCGAACGAATTGCATAGTCAATTAATTCTTCTTTGGTTGCCGGCCATGGAGCATCCTCCAATTTTGAAGCTAATTCTAATGTCCAATACATAATAGTTAAAATTTAGTAATTGTTTTCTATATCAAAACTTTCTGCGAATAAAGCGATTTTTATGGAATTTACAAAGATGGAATCCACGTTATTTCGCTTTTGTTGAAATCTTTCAGCGCTTTTCTTGCAAGCACAAATAAATAGTCGCTTAGGCGGTTTATGTAGATTGTTGATAACATTGTAGGCCGTTTTTCTTCAGAAATGTTGTAAATCGCCCGTTCAGCCCGTCGGCAAACGGTTCTGGCGATTTGACAGTATGATGATATAGTATGTCCGCCTGGAATGATGAATGCTTTTTGTTGAGGTAATTCTTCCGAAAAAACGTCGATTTTTTCTTCCAACTCCTGAATATCTGTTTCTGAAATGGATGGATTGCTTGTTTTTTGCGGTTTGTCGTTTGCAATTTCAGCACCGATGACAAATAGTTTTTGCTGAATTGTAAGTAGTTGATTTTGAATATCTTGATTCGGGTAATTGTCGCGAATCAAACCAAGGTAGGCGTTGAGTTCGTCGATGGTGCCGTAGCACTCCAATCGGCAGTCGTTTTTAGCTACTCGTGTGCCGCCTATCAATGAGGTTGTGCCGTTATCACCTGTTTTTGTGTATATTTTCATTGTTTTGTTTTTGTAAAATCTGGAATGTCAACAACAATAATTTCAAATTTTTTCTTTGAAGGCTTCTTTCTTCTGGAAATAGGTTTGTTAAACCTATCATAATCTATACCGTTCTGGTAATTGTAATTATGATACTCCCAATTCTTAATTCTAAATTGTATTGTTGTGTCTGTAAGATGTACACAAGCGGTAGTTTGAATTTCCTGTTCGGGATGTGAAAGTTCGTAAACCTTATATGTATGTTTCTCTGATTCTGGATGTTGAATTTTTATAAATGGAGTCCAAGTCTCACCATTTGGGTCGCGTGAGTAGCAATACAATTTTCCTTCTTTTGTCGTGTATAAATGGCCTAT
>JAFZOY010000149.1 GCA_017552705.1 Bacteroidales bacterium | reverse complement strand
TTTTACGGACGCCCCGTGGGGGGGTTTTTTTTTTATATAGTGTTGTTATGACTGTTCAAGAATTTTATGAATCGTATTATGTGAAATATCCGCATGTTTCCACTGATACGAGAACAATTACCAAAGGCTCTATTTTTATCGCATTAAAGGGCGAAAATTTCGATGGAAACCAATATGCGCACAAGGCCATAGAATCTGGCGCGGTGTGTGCGGTTGTGGATGACGAATCGGTTGCGTCGGAATCGTGTATATATGTGAAAGATTCGTTGCAATTCCTACAGGAACTTGCCCGCTACCATCGCCAACAGTTGAATATTCCTGTGATTGGTATAACGGGAACAAATGGTAAAACAACCACGAAGGAATTGGTCGCTATGGTACTGTCGAAAAAATATAAGGTTGAATATACCCGCGGAAATCTCAATAATCATATTGGCGTTCCGCTTACATTGTTGTCGATTACCAACGATGTTGAAATCGCTGTGGTTGAAATGGGGGCGAACCATCCGGGCGAAATCAAAACATTGGTGAATATAGCTATGCCTACGCACGGTCTCATTACCAATGTCGGGAAAGCCCACTTGCTCGGATTCGGCAGTTTTGAGAATATAATACAGACAAAAACTGAATTATACGAATTCATAGCCTCAGCGAATGGAACAATCTTTATTGATGCCGATAATCAGAATCTGACGCAGAATTTGCGCGGCGTCAAAAATCTGGTGCGGTATTCTTTTAATTCCGATACTGACTATAAAGGCACTATGTTGGGTAATTCAATTTATGCTGCATTTTCGTTTTCCTACGCAGGCAAAACCATTGATATACAGTCCTCTTTGTATGGTGAATACAATGCGAAGAATATGCTGACGGCATCGACTGTCGGTTCGTATTTTGGCGTGTCGATGGAGCAGATAAAATCTGCGATTGAAGGCTACGTGCCGTCGAATAATCGTTCACAGACAAAGAAAACCGATAAAAACACGTTGATTTTGGATGCGTATAATGCAAATCCAACAAGTATGCGTTCGTCGTTGGAGACGTTTATTTCAATGAATGCAGAACATAAATGCGTGATTCTCGGCGAAATGTTTGAATTGGGCGAGGCTTCGGAAGATGAGCATCTTTCAATTTTGAATCTGTTGCGGAATTCGTCAATTCCGTCGATCAATTTGGTAGGCAAGTGGCCGCATGTTGATTGGCTTTCAGCCAATTATTACGCAACCTCCGAGGAATTGAAATCGTTTTTGGCAAACCATCCGATTGAACATTCCACAATATTGATTAAAGGTTCGCGCGGTGTTAAATTGGAAGTAGTTGTTGATGTCTTATAATATGCGTATGAAAAAGGTCTTATGCTTGATGATTCCAGCCGTGATGCTACTTTCGTGTTCCTCGGAGCAGGAGTTTGAAACGGATTACAAAGTGTATGAGGTACAAGGACCGGTGCGCCAAATTGTGTATAAAAACACAAGCTCGGATGCAAACGATATTGTGGTGACCTACAATAAAGACGGTATGCTGCTTTCGGAAAAAATGCAGGGTAGAACCATTGAATATCAATATGATGGTAAATATGTACAATCGCTGAAAATGTACACTGGCGATTCATTGGAATTGAAGCGGACATATACTTACAGCAACAATTTGCCCGTGGAAATAAAGGAATATGATAAAGTGGGCACGTTCCGAAAACGCGTTTGTTACGAGTATGATTCAAATGGAAATAGAACGAAAGGAGTGATACTTTCGCCTTACAAAGACACTTTGTTTGTGTGGAAATATAGTTTTCAGGGAAATGACGTGCAGAAAGAAGAACGTATTAATCATCAAAACGGAGGTGATTTTACGCAACATTTTGATTATGAGTATGATTCGGATGGAAATCTTTCGGCGATAGTGGAATATGACGAATCAATATTGGTGACAAAAACAATATATACCAACTATCACGGCATTGCCTTGCAAACCAAGGTGTTACATTATTGGGATGATGTTCCGACTGATTCTGTGATGATGACATACGGTTTCGACGAAAAAGGCAATTGGATATTTAAACGTACCTCGGTAGCAAATCGTCCCGATACACGGCAGGAACGCACTATTTTGTATTACAAAAAGTAAGAAGGAGGCTCTGAATAGGTTCCTTACGTTTGTTGAATTTGTATGTTTTTCTCTATATGACGTTGTTTTTCCGTTACTATAGGCAAAGAATCTGTTGGATTAGTCAAAAGGACGTCCCTTTTTCTGATTTTTAGTCAAGCAAATATCTTGTTTGCATACTTTTCAAGAGAAAAGAAAAAATGAAATTCTCAGTGAGACGATGTGCACATTGTCTCCGCAAGATATTCCTAAGCCTTTTCTAATTCAGTTTTTATAATATCAGCAACTTTAGAGGCAAGTTGTGGTGCGTCGCTTTCCTGCAAGCCTTGTACAGAAACTGGTTCGCTGAAATGAACTATAACGGTGGTTGGACGGAAACGAAGATTCGAACGTGACCACGCTTCCGCAGAATGTTTTATGGTAACAGGTACTACGTCAACCTGTGAATTTATTGCCAATTTGAATCCGCCTTTTTTGAACACGCCCAATTCGCCTGTGCGGGTGCGGGTACCTTCAGGGAAAATAGCGATGTCCATGCCTTTTTGCGTCATTTCAACCACATGTCGCATACTTGATGCGGATTTTTGGGCGTTCCCACGCTCTATGAAAACCATTTGTAGCTTTCGTAACGCAAACCCTGTGAAAATGTTATGCTTGAGTTCTTCTTTGGCAAGAAAATGCAGCATTCGTCGTGAACCCCAGAATATGCAAGGAATGTCAAAGTATGAGGCATGGTTTGCCATGAAAATATATGATTTGTTAGGGTCTAATTTCTCCCGACCTTCTGATCTTATGCGGCTCATTGCAAAAACAGCCATCAACGGCGACCACAAATATACAGTCAACCATAGGGCGACTTTTGACGGTAAGAGTAATGAGATTACGTAAACAAAAATGAGCGTCCATAGCCCTAAAAGTACCACTTGAATGAGGTTTATTAGTATCATAGGTAGTGTTTTTACTATATTTTATGCTTGTATTTTGGGTAAAAATTTATTTTTACAAATAAAAAGAAAAAAAATGATATGAACGGAAAATTGTACTTAATTCCTTCCGAAATGGGTGAACAAGATTCTGAAAGGTTGTTCCCGGCGTATAATTTGAGGGTTTTGGATACTATAAAATATTTTGTGGTAGAAAATGCACGAACATCCCGTCGTTTTTTGAAAAAGGTTTGTCCGACAGTCAATCTTGAAGAAATCGTGTTTAGTGAAATCAATAAACATGCTCCAACCGATAGGGTTTCGGAAATGATGAAACCATTGTTTGATGGACATGATATGGGGGTAATCAGTGAGGCTGGTATGCCGTGTATTGCCGATCCAGGAAACTTGATCGTTGCTGAAGCTCACAAGAAAAACGTGCAAGTTGTTCCTTTAGTTGGTCCAAATTCAATTATTATGGCATTGATAGCTTCTGGTTTTAATGGGCAGAATTTTGCGTTTCACGGCTATGTGCCGATAAAGGACGAACGAAAGAAAATGCTAACTTCGTGGGAATCAGTGGCATTGCGGACAGGGCAAACGCAGATTTTTATGGAAACCCCGTATCGCAATATGCAATTGTTTGCCGACTTGCTTGCAACGCTTCGCCCGTCAACACGTTTGTGCCTGGCAACCGATATAACACTTCCTACCGAAAGTATTAAAACTCATACCGTTGCGGACTGGAAAAAACAACAACCTAATCTTCAAAAACGCCCAACCATATTTTTAATCTTATAATGGCATTGAAATGCGGAAAAAATTGTATCTTGCAAAGCGAGAAAATATAGCGTATGGCAAAAAAGAAAATTGAGCTGGAATTTGAAATGAATACAATGCCGCGGGTGCTGTATAAACGTGTTGCAACTCCCGATGGTCTTGCAACTTGGTTTGCTGATGCTGTGGCAAGCGAGGATGGGGTGACGTTTTCGTTTTTGTGGCAAAAAGAAATAACTCGTGCTGTTGTGCTGGAATCGGTTGAAAATCAATACATTCGCTTTCGTTGGGAAGATGATGACGAAGACGATTATTTTGAATTTAGCATACAACAAAACGAAATGTCGCGGTTGTTGACGCTGAAAGTAGTTGATTTCTCCGAAGAAGAAGAATACGATGATGTCGTGAGGCTTTGGAATTTTCAAATTGATGGTTTGAAACGAATTTTAGCAGCGTAAACGCAATGTTGGGAATTAAAAAGCTTGATATTTTTATTATACGGTCGTATTTGTTGCCGTTGTTGCTGACGTTTTTTGTGACCACATTTTTGCTGTTGATGCAGTTCTTGTGGCGTTACATCGATGATTTGGTAGGCAAGGGCCTTGAATTGAAAATCATTTTAGAATTGTTTTTCTTTGCGGCAATGGGCTTGCTCCAGATGTCGCTGCCTCTTTCGGTGCTGTGCGCGTCGATTTTCGCCTATGGAAGTATGGGCGATACAAACGAATTGATTGCAATCAAATCGGCTGGCGTTTCTCTTGGCAGAATTATGTTACCATTGATTATATTCAACGTGTTTATAATGTTTGGCTCATTTATCTATGCCAACAATGTCCTCCCATATTCCAATCTGCGGCTGTGGTCGCTTATGTTCGATGTGCGGAACCAACGTCCCGAAATGAATATAAAGGAAGGTGTGTTTTTTGACGGCATAGAACATGTCCGTTTGAAGATTTCTTCGAAAAACACAAATACAAATATGATGTACGATGTAATGATTTATGACCATCGTACCAGTGCGGGAAATACAAGTGTGATAATTGCCGATTCGGCAACGATGAAAGTCACCGACGATAAACAGGCGCTTGTTCTTACATTGTTTCATGGAAAATCATACGAAGATGTGATTGATAGAAGCGATCCTGCTATTTATCGGGAACGTCGTCCGTTCCGTCAATATTCGTTTGATAAACAACAGGTTTTGTTTGAATTGGAGGATTATGCGTTTAGCCGTACAAATGTTGATTTGTTTAAGCACAACTCGCAAATGCAGAATGTGCTGCAACTTGATTATATGATAGATTCTTTGACTCTCAATTATAAGGATCACAATGAACGGATTTTCAAGCAGTTCTTTGTTAATAATGTATGTAAATCACGGGCGGAAAAGAATAAAGGCGAACGCATTTCCATGGATACGGTTATGTCAAAATTGTCTCCAGTGGAAAAATCGTCAATTGTGCTGAAGGCGCTGAATGTTGCCCGCTCATCGCAGTCGTTTGTGCTCGCGGCGGTTGATAATAAGGTTGATCAGGCAAAATCAATTAATAAATTGCGGATAGAGTGGCATAAAAAGTTTGTGCTTGGTTTTGCCTGTTTGATAATGTTTTTCGTGGGGGCTCCGTTTGGCGCATTGGTGAAAAAAGGCGGATTCGGTGTCCCGGTAATTTTCTCCTTTATTTTTTACCTGTTATATTATGTATTGTCGATGATTGGGGAGAAAAGCGTGAAGGCCGCTACTGTAAGCTCGTGGGTTGGTATGTGGTATCCTATAGTTGTAATATTGATAATTGGCGTTTATCTGACGCACTTGGCTATAAAAGATAAATCTTTGCCGTCGCTGAAACCGTTTCTACACGAGATTTCATCGAAATTACTTGCAAAACGACAAAAAAAAAAATTAAATAATTAAACGATATGAAATTAACAAAACAGGTTGCTGTGGATTTAATGGCAGCAATGAAAAATCAAGACAAAGGAAAGCTCGATGCCCTGCGTGCATTGAAAACAGCGTTCATTCTTGCAAAATCAGAAACTGGAGCTGCAGAAATCTCCGATGAAGACGAACTGAAGATCGTTCAAAAATTGATTAAGCAACGTCGGGATTCGGCTGCGGAATATTCTGCAAATAACCGTCAGGACTTGGCTGACAAGGAAAATGGCGAAGCTGATGTGTTGTCAATGTATTTGCCGAAACAATTAACTCCAGAAGAGTTGGAAACTGCCATTCGTGCAATTGTTGATGAAGTTCAGGCAACATCAATGAAAGATATGGGTAAAGTTATGGGCATTGCCAGCAAAAAACTTGCGGGTACTGCTGATGGAAAATCAATTTCCGACGTAGTGAAGAAAATATTGGCATAAAATTCACGTTTTATACATTATTATAATGTATGACAAGTAAAGGATTTTTGCAAAAGTCTTGCATTCGTAAAAAAAATATGTTTTCTTTACGCACAAATTACAAGGAAAAGGTTTCCGACTAATGGAAAGAACAGTTTCATTGATACGAAAATTCTTTGTGAGTGTCTGTGTAGGTTGTTTGTTCTACATAGGTGCATTTGCGCAACTGAACCCCAGAAGCACATTGTATGCCTTCCACCAATCGTCGTATAATCCAGCGATTTGTGGTGCGTATGATTTTGGTTCGGCAAGTTTGGTTATGCGAAAGCAATATATGGGATTCGAGGATAAATCGGGACCTGCATCCACATGGTTCGATGTGTCAATGCCTATAAAAAGTTTGAAAAGCGGTGCAGGCTTGTCGGTAACACAAACAAAAGAAGGCTTCGAGAAGCGAGTGTCGGCAAAATTAAACTATGCATACCAATTAGAATTAGGTGTCGGAACATTGGGATTAGGGTTGAGCGCAGGATTGAATTCCGTAGGTTGGGATTTGAGCGATGCTGTGTATCCTGATGGTTCGTCAGATAATTTTATAGAAACAACAATAGCTTCACAAGAACGATTTTCGAACTTGTTGCTTGGCTTTGGATTGTTCTATCATAGAGGTGGCTTGTATGCCGCTGCCGCTATCACCGAATTAAATGAACCAGCTCTCAAGCCCGATGCAGGTAAAGTTGACTATTTGAAACGGCATTATTGGCTATCATGTGGCTATGAATATCAAACAACCAGCCCAAAATTGACGTTATATCCGGCTATGACTATAAAAACAACGTTCTCCGACGTTCAAGCAAGTTTTGATTGTCGGGCAGTATATGATAACTTTATTATAGGTGGTTTGTCATATACAAGTAGCCATGATATTTCGTTAAATGTGGGTGTTCAATTCAAAGATGGCTCAAAATTCGATGGTTTGCGAACAATTTTTTCTTATGATATTGTAACCTCAAAATTAGGGGGCGAAAGTGCTGGTAATCTTGAAGTTATGGTGTCGTATGACTTTAATTTATTTGTGGAGAAAGAAAATAAAACGTATAAAAGTGTAAGATTTTTGTAGGAATTTAAGAAAAAACTATTAACTTGCGAATTATTTTAATATGAATGCATATGAAAAAGTTATTGTTCTTTAGTTCAGTTGTCGCCTTGATGGTAAGTTGCTCATCGAGTTATCAAAGTGGCGAGTTGTCTGGTACGCAAACAAGACCAGTTTGGAATAATGAAGTTCCATTCGGAATGTTGTTTATTCCACAAGGAAGTTTAAACGTTGGTCCAAGTGACCAAGATGTGGCTTGGGCGAACACCGCTCAAAACCGAAACGTTTCTGTTCAGTCATTCTGGATGGACGAAACGGAAATCACCAACAATGAGTATCGTCAGTTCGTGGATTGGGTTCGCGACTCTCTTGCTTATGTAACATTGAAAGAAGATGCTGGTAAGGAAGATTTGTTCGTTACAGTTAACGAATTTGGTGAAGATTTGGATGATGACGAGCAATATATAGACTGGTCAAAGCCTATAGATTGGAACGAAGCAGAAAACCGTGAAGCTTTGTTGTCGTTCTTCTTGCAAGGTGATGAACGATTCTACAAAAAACATGAGTTGGACGCTCGTCGTATGAACTTTACATATTATTGGATGGATTTCAAGCAAGCTGCTGAAAAACATAAAGTAAATGGTAAAGAAAATCGTGCGTACAATTATAAAACGGGTAAGTACGAAGGTGAAGTTCTTCGTGCTGACGGAACAAGACAAGCAATTAAAGACAGATCTTCATATATTATAAAAGAAGAAATCAATGTGTATCCAGATACATTGTGTTGGGTGAGCGATTACACGTATTCATACAACGACCCAATGTCTGCAATGTATTTCTGGCATCCAGCATATGACCACTATCCAGTAGTTGGTGTGTCTTGGAAACAGGCTGTTGCATTCAGCATCTGGAGAACTCAATTGAAAAACGGTTTCTTGAGAAGTATGAAGAAAGTGATTGTAAACGACTATCGTTTGCCATCTGAAACTGAATGGGAATATGCTGCAAGAGGTGGTTTGGAATCATCTCCATATCCTTGGGGTGGTAACTACACGAGAAACTACTTAGGTTGCTTTATCGCAAACTTTAAACCACTTCGTGGTAACTATACCGATGATGGTGGTATTCAAACTGTGATCGTTGCTCACTATGAACCAAACGAATGGGGCTTGTACGATATGGCAGGAAACGTTGCTGAATGGACTCAAACTGCATTCGACGAAAGTGCATACAGCTTCACAGGCGATATGAACACTGACAATTACTATAGCGCATTGGACGATGACCCAATCGTATTGAAGAGAAAAGTTGTTCGTGGTGGTTCTTGGAAAGATATAGCATACTATATGCAATGTAGCTCAAGAACGTATGAATACCAAGATTCTGCAAAGAGTTATATTGGTTTCCGTTGCGTACAAACATATTTGGGTCGTTAGTTCGGAGTTGATTCACAAGATTCACAGGTATATTAAAAAATTACACATTAATAATAAATTCAAACATTAAAATTTAAATTCTTTAAAGGTTATGATGAGTATTTCTGAATTAGTAGAAACCGATGGCTGGAAAAAATTTATGGCGAAAGTCTATGGTTGGGGAGCTTCTGTCGTAATGGTTGGTGCGTTGTTTAAAATCCAACACTATCCGGGTGCAGGTCCTATGTTGGTTGTTGGTTTGTTGACCGAGGCTGTCATCTTCTTCTTCTCAGCTTTTGAACCGGTTCATGCTGAAATAGACTGGACATTGGTATATCCTGAGTTGATTCCAACACCAGAAGGTGAAGAAATCGAAGGTATTCAAGATACAACTCCGTTGACAACATTCTTGAAAGATAAATTGTCTGGTAAAATCGAAGGCGGTGTTGGCGGTGGTCCTGGCAAACAAGGCGGAACTGCTCTTGAGAAATTCGATGAATTGTTGGAACAAGGAAAATTAGGTCCAGAATTGTTCGAAAGATTAGGTTCTAATTTGGAAGCATTGAATACCAATGTTACAAATATGAACGATATTTCAAATGCAGCTGTTGCTACTAATTCGTATGTGGAAAATATCAATAATGCTTCTGGCTCAGTATCTTCTTTGTCTGGTGCATTTAATGCTTCTGCTGAAAAATTGTCGCATTCTGTTGATAGCATCGCAACTTCTGCTCAACAAGCAGCAAATTCTATCGCAGAATCTGGAAGCAAATCTTCTCAATTGATCGCTTCTTCTGCAGAACAAACAGCAGGAATCATTTCTACATCGGGTCAAAGCTATCAACAAATGTTGGAGAACTTGAATGCAAACTTCTCTACTATTGGTAATAGCTCGAAAGCTCAGGCAGAACAACAAGAAGCATTGACAAAGAATCTTTCTGCATTGAATGCTGTATATGAATTGCAATTGCAAAATTCAAGCAAAAACTTGAATGCTACAGATGAAATTACATCTGGTATCAATGCAATTATGGCTGATTTGCAGTCAACAGCAAACGATGTTGCACAGTACAAGGCAGAAATTTCTAAATTAAGCCAGAACTTGTCTGCATTGAATACTGTTTATGGCAATATGTTGAATGCTATGAGTTTAAGATAGTAAAAAGGTATTTGAATAATAGTTTATTTAAAACGATTAGATAATGGGACACGGAAAAGAAACGCCGAGACAGAAGATGATAGGTATGATGTACCTGTTCTATACCGCGTTGATGGCGTTGAATGTTTCCAAAGACGTTCTTGATTCATTCATAAAAATCAATAACTCTTTGAATGTTACAAACGAAAACTTTATCAGCAAAAACCAAATTGCATACGATGCAATCGAAAAGGCTTATATGGCTAATCCTCAAAAGGTACAGAAAGTACATGATTTGTCATTGGTCTTGAAACAAAAAGCTGATAGTTTGGTTGCAGAAATGCAGTATTATAAGGATACTATTATATTTTACGCTGATAAAATTGATAGAAGTACTTGCTTTATGCGTCCAGAAACTGGAAGTACTCGTTTGTATATCGCTACTGACGAAGGTGATACTCTTTCTTTGGAGGAACAATGTCAGTCAAAGGATAACTTGGATATCGCTGCTCAAATCATGGTTGGTAATGATCAAGGTCAAAGCGAAAATTGTGGCGGTGCAAAATTAAAGTCGTCTATCAATAGTTTCCGTAGTTGGGTTTTGGAAATTGCCGCTTTGAACGGATCTGACTCTACTTCGGTTATGGCAAGCAACGTGAAGGTTGCCCTTAATACTGATGACGTTGTCGGTGGTGGACACGAAGCTGGTATTATTCCTTGGGCAAGTTCACAATTCGAACACTTGCCTTTGATGGGTGTTATCACAGTGCTTACACAATGGCAATCTGCAGTGAGAAATGTGGAAGGTGATTTGTTGAACCTTATGTATGGTCAGTTGGATGCTACATCATTCAAGTTCAATAAACTTTCTCCTGTGATCTTGGCTCCAAGTACGTACATTATGCAAGGTAATGAATATTCAGCTCAAATTTTCTTGGCTGCATTCGATACTACTCAAGCATTGGATGTGTATGTAAATGGTAGAAAGTTGCCAATTGATCCTGCAAGTGGTCTTCCAATTTATAAGATTAATGGTGGTGGTATTGGCGCTCAAAAGTATAATGCTATAATTAAGTTGCCGAAACCAAACTCTACAGATACGTTAAGTTATACAGTTTCTGGAGAATATCAAGTGGCAAAACCAAGTTTGGTTGTTTCTCCAACGAAGATGAATGTATTCTACATTGGCCCTGATAACCCAGTTGATATTTCTGTGCCAGGTGTGCCAGGTGATAAGATTTCCGCTTCATTGACACCTGGTGATAAGGGAACAATTACAAAGAATGCTGGTGGCGGTTACATTGTACGTGTAAAACAAGCTGGTAAATGTAATGTTTCTGTTGTTGCTGATATTAATGGAAAGAAACAAAATATGGGTAGCGTGGAATTCCGTATCAAACGTGTTCCTGACCCAGTTCCAGAAGTGTTAGGTATGAGTGGTGGTGATATTGACAAGGCAAGATTGCAGGCAGCGATGACTGTTGATGCTAAGATGAAGGATTTCGACTTCGACTTGTCATTCAAGGTTACATCATTCACTGTCAGTGCACAAGTAGGCGCATACTTCTTGTCGGAAACAGTAAAGAGCAATAGAATTAATCCTCAAGTTAAACAAAATATATTCAATAAGGTTACTAAAGGTTCAAAGGTTTATTTCGAAGATATTAAAGCCGTTGGTCCTGATGGTAAACCAAGAAGTTTGGGTGTATTGAAATTCGTTGTTAAGTAGAAAAACCTAAAATTATATAGTTATGAAAAAAATTGGTTTATTTATTATCGGAATTGCTTTCTCATCAGCATTATTCGCTCAAGCAAGTGAATATCCTGATAGTCCGTATGACAAACCTCATATGAACGACAGAAAGCCTGCGGTTATGCAAAATATTCGCTATGCCGATGTTATGTGGTCGAAACAAATTGAGCGCACATTGCCTCTTCGTGAAAAAATGAATCATCCTTTGTATTTTCCAAACAATGAAACTGGAAAAATAGGGACTCGTTTCAGTTTGACTGCATTAACAATCGATGCTTTCGAAAAGGGTTATTTGTTCGCTTATGACCCGATGAGTGATGGCGCTGTGCCTATTACACAAGGTGATTTGAGAACTAAATTGGGTGCTACGATTGATACTATCTACATCGAAAATGAAGATGGTACTGAATCAGCTCGTGTTATCGAGAACCAAATGCAACCAAGCTCAATCAAATTCTTGATTTTGAAAGAAGAATGGGTATTCGACAAACAACGTTCTGTAATGGATCCTCGTATTATGTGGATTACAGCATTGCGTGAATTCGAAAAAGACGGTGAAATTCGTAAATCTTTGCCTTATAAGGTTTACTATCCAGCTGCTCAACCTATCTATGC
>JAFZOY010000148.1 GCA_017552705.1 Bacteroidales bacterium | reverse complement strand
TTCCGACGGACTTTTTTATACGAGATTCTAAAAATTATCCCATCACAACTTCAACAGTATTTTGTGCTTTGATTTTGCTCAATGGAATTTTGTTTCCTTTGATTGCAACACCGTTGATAGTGATTGATTTCACGCCACGTTGTACGCCTTTCGGGTTTTTAACTTGAATGTCAAGCATTTTGCCACGGAAACGACGTGTCATACCGAATTTCTTCCATGCTTTTGGCACACAAGGATCGATTACCAAACCGTCATAGTCTGGTTGAACACCCATAATGTGGTTTGTAGCAGCATAATATGACCACGTTGCAGCACCAGTCAACCAAGGAAGACGGGAAGCACCGAAACGGGTGTTGAACTTACTGTTCGTTGACTGAGCGTAAACATATGGTTCAATTTCACGGATTTCAGCCTTCGTGTTGTATGCTGCAGGCATGTATGCACGGAAATATTTGTAAGCGTTTTCACCATTGCCACGCAATGTTTCGGCAATTACAATCCAACCTTGTGGATGTTGGAAAATAGCGCCGTTTTCCTTCATACCTGGCAAGAACAATGGAGCTTTGATAGCAGAAAGGTCTGTCTTGATGTATGGTTTTGTCACCAACATAACGCCATGTTCGGTAGCAAGATTCTTTTCAACAGAATTCAAAACGGTATCAGCCATTTTGCCTGTTGCGAAACCACTATATACCGACCAAGATTGTGGATTCAACCAAATCTGACCTTCCTTGCTTGTGTGTGAACCATAAACTTCGCCGGCTTCGTTGTAAGCACGAACGAACCATTTGCCGTCCCAAGCATGTTTTTGAATCGTGACATCAAGTTTCTTCAACTCTTTATTTGCCCATTCTACTTCTTTTGGCAATTTCTTCATTTCGCAGATTTCAGCGTATGTCTTCAACGCATAACGTAACTGGAATGCCACGAATGTAGTTTCACCTTTTTGACCAAGTACCAAGCAGTCGTTCCAGTCGGCTTTCAAACCGCAAGGAAGTCCGTGAGCACCTTCGCGTTCAAGGTTGAACTCAATTGCACGACGTAAGTGACCAAGCACAGTTGCCTCGCCTTTATCAGAATATGGAAGCACTTTGTCATAGAACTTCAAATCGCCAGTTTCCTTGATATATGCAGGAATTGTGTTGAACAACCACATACAGTCGTCGGAACGATAATCTTCGTCGGCTGTCTTAGGCATTGCGCCCGGAGTGTGGTCGAATGGTTTTACAACCGGCATAGCACCACCATTTGATTCCTGACCGGTAATCATCAATTCAAGACGTTGTTTCACTTCACCGTTGATTACAGGAAGCACGCCAAGCATATCTTGTACCGTATCACGATAGCCAAGACCGTCGCGTTCACCGCTATATACAAGACTTGCGGCACGACTCCACGAATATGTCATCAAACAGTTGAACGGACTCCACATATTGATTTGGCTGTTGAATTCAGCGTCAGGAGTGTTCACCGTCATACCTTGGATACGATTGTGCCAGTAGTCAACCAATTTGTTGAATTCTTTTTCTGCAACTGCATACGAAGAAATTTCTTTCTGAGCTTTCTTGCCTTGTTTAGAACCTTGACCAATACCCATAATTACGACAAATTCTTTCGATTCGCCTGCCTTAAGGGTAATGTCAGTCTGCAACGTACCACAACCGTTGTCGCCTTCGGCCAACGAGCCATTGCATTTTCCTTGTTCTACAACAAGCGGATTGTTGTATGAACGGTAAGGGCCGATGAATTTTTCACGGTCAGTGTCGAAACCAGTCACTTCGGTTCCAACCATTGTAATAAATGTATTTTTCTGACCAGCATCGATTTTTTCTTCGATTTCCAAGTGAGGGTTGATGCAATGGTTGATGATACCGTCCTTATAAGTCATCTTCATAATATATTGTGTATATTGAAGATTGATAAGGTCCATCCACAATTGCCAGTGGCTTGCGTATTCAACGTAGGTGAACAGACTCAACTTGCGAGTTTTTTTGCTCTTGTTGGTAAGTTTCACCATCCAACATTCGTATTGTTTGCCAAGTGGCACGAAATACGTTGATTTCATAAGAATGTCGGAATATTCTGACTCGATGATGGAATATGCGCTACCATGACGGCATGTCGTCTTGTATTCTTTCAGCGACTTGCTTACAGGTTGCCAAGCGGTGCTCCAGTAATCCTTGCTGTCGTTGTCGCGCACATACACGTAACGTCCAGGTTGGTCCATAGGGATTGTGTTTGGACGGAAACGCATAAAACGACCTTGAGCTGCCGATTTGTAGAAACTGTATCCACCTGCATTGTTTGTAATCAACGCACCATAGGTTACGTCTCCTAAATAGTTACTCCACGAACGAGGAGTGTCGGGACGAGTCACAACGTACTCTTTCCTTTCGTCATCAAAATATCCGTACTGCATAGATAAAATTTTGTTTTACTTGTTATTAAAAAGTTCACAAAGGTATCAATTATTCTGAAAATTCACGTTGAAATGCCCGTTTTTTTCACTGAACAACTACATTGTTTAGAGTTCTTTTTGTTTCATCGAATAAATTTAGCTTTTGAAATTTGGTTAATATCTTTATTTGTAAAAAAAATCTCGAAATACTACATTTGTTGCATATTTTCAAGGCAATGATACAATTTGAACAATCAACAATCGATTCTATCGTCATTCATAAAATCGGTATGAAGGCGGCTCAGGAAGGCGACCCAATGCGGGAAAACTTCTATTCGAAACACGAAATTCAGTTTATCGACGAACAAACGCAGATTATTCTGAATTCATATTTTTCGCTTGCCCTCAAATCTCCCGATTTATACCGATTCAAGGACAATCGCTCAGTGGTTGCAAACGAGGTTTCGCAGATTTTCAAGGACAAAAGCAAGTTCTACGATTCGTCGGTTCGACTTGCCGATGCACTCTACAATATTCTTGACGAAAACGACGAAACACGCAGTGAATTTTACGTGGTTTATTTTTCAAACTGCCAAGTTGACGACCAAACTGTTGACGCAATCGGCATCTTCAAATCGGAACACAAGGAAACGTTTCTGAAAATTCTTCAAAACGAAAATGAGGTGAATTTTCAGGCGGACTGCGGTATCAGCCTGAAAAAATTGGACAAAGGCTGCATTATTTTTAATGTTGACGAAGAATATGGCTACCTGCTGAAAGCACACGATGCCAGCAAAAGCGACAATGTATATTGGATTGATACATTTCTCGACGCAAAAGTAATTGAGAATGAATATTTTAACACGGAGTCGTTCTTAAAAATCTGCAAGGAATTCAACGACAATGTTCTTATGCAAGACGAGAATGTCCGCAACGAGGACAGAATCAGATTCTTGCAAAATTCATTGAATTACTTCCAAACAAACCCAACGTTCGACGAAAATCAATTCAATAAAGAAATTATTGGTAATGAACAAGTTATTGAAAAATTCGATAACTTCAAGCAACGCTACCGCAACCAATTCGACGTGGAGGCTCCGTCTTCGTTTGACATTGACGAAGTTGCGGTAAAAAAATCAAAGAAATATCTTCGCAGCGTGATTAAACTCGACAAGAATTTTCATATCTACGTACACTCCCGTCCAGAGTTCTTGGAACGGGGCTACGACGAAAATAAAGGAAAAAGTTTTTACAAAGTATTCTTTGAAGTAGAAAGTTAACATTGTTTTTTATACCTTTGCACGAATTCTAAATTTGTCTTGAGGAACATTTCGTTACATATACTGAAACTCGTTGTTATCGCAGCTATTGCGTTGCTTAGCTTTTCGTGTAGAAAAGGTAACAACGAAGGCACATTGACGTATAAAATCGAATTCAACGAACAGGAAAAAGCGGAACGAAGCATTATTGGTCTGCTCCCCGAGACGATGAAATACTACTATCAGGGAAAGAATTCCGCTATGGAAATCAGCGCCTTCGGTATGTTCAGAACCGCATACGTGTCGAATTTCCACACAAAAACCAACAGCGTGCTTTTCTACTTTATGCCGAAAAAATACACCTGCGGGGCAAAATTCGGAGAACGTATGATTGGCTTCGACCCAATGCCAGGAATTATTCTAACGCCGACAAAGGAAGAAAAAGAAATCATGGGGCTCACCGCCCACAAAGTCCACGTTTCGTTTGCCGACAAGACCAAAGAAGAATACGATATTTGGTACACCAAGGACATAAAGGTACACGAACCGAATTGGCACACGCCCTACAAGGAAATCGACGGCGTGCTGCTTGACTACCGAATCGCATTGAAGGACATCTCTATGCACATAAGCCTCAACGAAATTTCAGATTCTCCCGTTGATAGCGCAAAATTCTTGGTACCCAAGGATTTCGTAAAAGTTGACGTGGATTCAATGAATGCTATTTTCGATGAATACCTAAAAATGGAATTCTAATGGCGGAACAAAACGACAATACCATACAAACAAATAAAACAAAACGGATTGCCATTGGCAGTTGTTTTCTTATTGTTGGTGTGATTCTGGCAGTGTCGTTTTTCTCATTTTTCTTCACATGGGCAAACGACCAAAGTGAACTGCTGAACAAAAGCGCCGGAGAATTCCTCTTCTCCCAAACCGACACGAACGATCCCGCCATTGAAAGCGCCCAACCGCTTGTTATTCAGAACAAAGGCGGCCGCATAGGAGCGCTTCTTTCGAAGAAATTCATCCATGATTGGTTCGGCATCGGCTCATTTGCTGTTGTGTTCCTGTGCTTTTTCTTTATGCTCCGTTTTTATGATTTCGGATTTGTAAAGAATTTTAAAACAAGACGGTATGTGTTTGTATCATTGTCGATGATGCTGATTTTGTCCATTACATTTGGATTTTTCTGCAACGATATTTTTGATGGGAATATTGGCGGTTGTCTTGGCTATTATTTTAGTTACCAACTACTTAGAAGTATCTTTGGTACATTCATTACAGGATTGTTGATTCTTGTAATTGACATGCTCTACATTATTTTCACGTTCAAAAAGGTTTTGCCGTTCATCCAACAAAAGATTGCAGATTTCCGGCAACGAAAAGCAGAGCCCGAGGCTGCTCCACAAGACGAAACGGAATCAATTCCAACGGAAAATGAACCAGCACAACAAGAGGAAATCCAAGAAGAAACACCTGAAGTTCCTATTATAGAGCCTGTTATGGAAAATCCTCCAGTTGAAATTCCGCAGGAGGAACCTATTCCGCAAGAAGAGCCTATTGCAAACAACGAGGAACCTACCGAGGTAGAGCAAGTTGAAGAAGAAACTCCTGTTGAGCAAACAGATGACGCAACAGAACAGGAAAACGAACAAGAGATTGAGCAAGAAGAAACAGAATCAGAAAACGATTCAGATGATGTAGTGTTGGATCCGAACGACCAAGACGAAACTGAGGAAGAAACAGAAACTCCAGAAGAGGAAATCCTGGAAGAACCAGTTGTTCCCCAACCTATTCCAACACCACCGGTGCCACCTCCAACCGAAGGTAAAATGCAGATTACCAACACGAACACCGCCGTTGCCGATACCAGTCATATAGAAATGGAAATGCAAGACTACGACCCCAAAGCCGATTTGTCGCATTTCAAACAGCCAACTATCGATTTGCTGAAAATTTATCCAAACGATGAGCAAGCAGTTGAAGTTGACTACGACGAACAAGAACGAAACCAGAATCTCATTGAAAAAACGCTTTCTGATTTTGGCATTGAAATAGAAACGATTAAAGCAACTGTTGGACCAACCATTACGTTGTATGAAATCGTACCAAAGGCAGGCACAAAAATTTCCCGTATCCAGTCGCTCGAAAAAGATATCATGATGAGCCTTTCCGCACTTGGAATCCGCATCATTGCTCCTATTCCAGGTAAAGGAACGGTCGGTATTGAAGTGCCGAATAAAAACCGTCAAACGGTGTCGATGTATTCGGTTATCAATTCAAAGCCATTCAAGGAATCGAAAATGGAATTGCCTGTGGCATTGGGAAAAACCATCACCAATGATGTATATATGTTCGACCTTGCAAAAATGCCTCACTTGTTGGTAGCTGGTTCCACTGGACAAGGTAAATCGGTCGGCTTGAACGCAATCATCACGTCGTTGCTGTATAAAAAACATCCGTCACAGCTCAAATTTGTGATGGTCGATCCTAAGATGGTGGAATTCAGCATCTACGGGGGATTGGAAAAACATTATATGGCACAATATCCAGGCGAGGAAAACATTATTTTGACCGACTGCCTGAAGGTTATCACAACGTTGAATTCCCTTGTTGAGGAAATGGAGGAACGATACCGCTTGTTGATGAACGCCCGCTGCCGAAACATTATCGAATACAACGATAAATTTATTCATCGTCATTTATTGCCTACGCAAGGTCACAAATATTTGCCATACATTGTTATTATTATTGACGAGTATGGCGATTTTATGATGCAGGCAGGAAAAGAAATTGAAACACCAATTGCCCGTATCGCACAAAAAGCCCGTGCCGTTGGTATGCACTTGATTCTTGCAACGCAGCAGCCAAGCGTGAAAATCGTGACGAGCGTGATAAAGGCGAACATACCTGGTCGAATTGCGTTCCGTACGGCATCGAACACCGACAGTATGATTATATTGGGTACGCCAGGTGCTGAAGGTTTGGTGGGTCGAGGCGATTTGCTTGTTTCGTATGCAGGAAATGCCCTTGAACGTGTGCAATGTGCCTTTGTTGATACACCAGAAGTTGAACGGATAGTTGATTTTATTGCAAATCAGCGAGGTTATGGTCAACCAATGCAATTGCCCGAAGTCAAAGATAAAAACCAAGACAATGGCTATACGGGCGGTGGCGACAGCGACAAGGGTGGCGGCGAACTCGACTCATTGTTTGAAGATGCGGCACGACTTATTGTCGGTGCTGGAACAGGTTCAACATCAGCCATACAACGGAAATTCCAAGTCGGATATAACCGTGCCGGTAGAATCATGGATCAGCTGGAACGCTATCGCGTGGTTGGTGCCTACAATGGTAGCAAGGCCCGCGAAGTCCTTACCGATGAATTAGGATTAGAGCAAATCTTAAATGAAATGCGTGCAAACGGAATTCTAAAGGGAGTTTGAAAAAATGGAACAATTATTGTTTAGAACATCACACAATATAAAAAATATAGGTATGAAAAAAATTATTTCACTTATCTCAGTCCTTGCAATCTGCTCAGTGGCAGTTTTCGGACAAAACACAAAAAATGCGAAAGAAATCCTTGACAAAGTTTCGCAAAAAACGAAAAGTTATAGCACGGTGAATATTACCTACTCGATGGTTCATACTTCACCCGATGGCGCGAATGACAAAACCAATGGCACGTTGCTTATGAAGGGAAATAAATACCAGATTTCCATTCTTGACAATATGTTGTATTGCGATGGAAAAACTCTCTGGACCCACATGATTGAAGAAAAAGAAGTTGTGGTTTCCACCGTAGGCAAAGACGATTCGGATATGCTGAATCCTGCAAAAGTCCTGACAATGTACGAAAAAGGTTTCAAGTATAAATTCATACAAGACCGTTTCGAGGCAAGCCGTGCGATATATGTAATCGACTTGTATCCAGAGGATGTTGCAAATAGCGAATATTCAAAAGTCCGCTTGTCTATCGACAAGGACAAATCACAACTTTGGAAAGCAGAATATTTCGCAAAAGATGGTAACAAATACACAATAACCGTCAATACATTCAAGGTAAACGAACAAATTCCTGATGCTTCGTTCACATTCGACAAAGCGAAAAATCCAGGCGTAAAAGTTATTGACGAACGATAAGCACAATGACTCTGGAACAACGCATATCGGCATTCATTTCGTTGGGGCATTCGTTACAAAATGCCATGCAAACAAACGAAGAGAATGCCGATTTTGCGAAAACACTTTCACGCGCCGAATATAAAAATCCATGGTATTCTGCCCCAAACATTCGGTTGGCAGTCAACGAAATCATTCAACTATTAGACGAAAATTCTCTTCGTCATTGGCTTTCAAATTTTCAAATTCCAGAACAAAGCGGAAAACGCATTGCGGTAATCACCGAGGGAAAAACGCCGTTCGATTGCTTTCCCGACATTCTGTGCGTGCTGATTTCGGGAAATATTCTCGCCATCAAACCGTCTGACAACGATTCCATTTTAATATCGTACATCTTACTGGAACTCATTGGTATAGAACCAAAATTCACCGATTTCATCGAGATACATAAAGGGCTTTTAACAAATTTCGATGCGATAATTACCCCAAAAACAAACAATAGTTTTGAGCAATATCTCAAAAAATATCCGCACATAATCCGCGAGGAACAAACGTCTATCGCAGTTCTCGACGGCAACGAAACTGAAGATGAACTTCAGGCATTGGGCAGCGATATTTTCACCTATTTTGGACAAAGCAAACGAAACGTCACAAAAATTTTTATGCCTGATTCATTCGACGAAAAACGAATCCTCGATGCCCTCGAGCCATATAACGGCGTGACAATGCACTACAAATACATGAATAACTACGAATATAACAAATCAATATATTTAGTAGCCCAACAAAAGCATCTGGACAACGGATTTTTAATACTCAAAGAAGATGCGAAATTAAAATCTCCGTTAGCTGTTGTTTTTTACGAAAAATATTCCGACATTTCACAAGTGCAAAAAAATGTGGAAAACCAGAAAGAAAACATACAATATATAGTAAGTAATCTACATACATTTTGTAAAGAAAGTATTCCTTTTGGCAAAACACAACAAACAAACATAGAAGAATATAACGAAACATTAACATTCATAACTAAATTGAGAACACTATGATTTACAAATTTAGACTTATCAGCGACGAAAACGAATTGTTCAGCAGAACAATAGAAATTTCAGAAGACGATACGTTTTTGAGTTTCCACAAAGCGATTCTGAAAGCATGCGACTTCAAGGATTCGGAAATGGCTTCGTTTTTCATTTCGAACGATGATTGGGACAAAGGACAGGAGCTCACATTGTTCGACATGGGTGAAGACGACACAGGGACTATTCCAATGCAGAAAGCAAAATTGAGCGATTTTCTTACCGATAAGGAAAGCAAAGTCATATACCAATTCGACTTTTTTAGCGACAGGGCATTGTTCTGCACGCTGACCGACATTATAAAAAAGGATGCAAAGAAAAAATATCCTGTTTGCTCCCACTCCACTGGAAATCCGCCTCTCCAAACAATGGACGACAACGGTGAAAATTTTGACGAGTTGTTCGACGAAACCGGCATAGACGAAGACGATGATCTATTCAGCAATGAAGACAAGGACGAACTAGGTTTCGGCGACGAATTTGGCGGAGAATACGATGATTTCGGCGGAGGCTACGGAGGCGGAAACGACTACGATTATTGATGAACAACCTGATTGTTATTGCCGGTCCAACGGCTGTTGGAAAAACCAAAACTGCAATTGAAGTAGCAAAACACTTCAAAACTGAAATTATTTCGGCAGACTCTCGGCAAATCTTTATAGAGCCACACATTGGAACAGCTGTTCCCTCCGATGAGGAATTGAGTCAAGTTAAGCACTATCTAATTGGTACAAAACACGTTACCGACAATTACAATGCGTGGATTTACGAGCAGGAAGCATTAGAAACCATACAATCAATATTTCGCACACACAACGTTGCAGTTCTTGTAGGCGGTTCCGGTTTATACATCGACGCTGTGTGCAACGGCATCGACGAAATCCCCGACATTGACCCTGAACTTCGTGCAACTATCAATGCTGAATTTGAAAATAACGGAATACTCAGCCTTCGTAAAACACTCCAAAGGCTTGATCCTGAATATTATGAGATTGTAGATTTATCAAACCCTGTTCGCCTCAAGCGAGCTATTGAAATCTGTCTGCAAGCAGGAAAACCGTATTCGGAGCTACGGAAGTCCCAGAAAAAACAACGACCATTCAACTGCATAAAAATCGCACTCAACCTTCCCCGTGAAGAACTATACGAAAAAATTAACTCCCGTGTTGACCAAATGGTTGCACAAGGATTGGAGGCAGAAGTTCGCCAACTTGAAGATTTTCAAGAATGTATGGCGCTCAAAACCGTGGGTTATAGGGAATTCTTTGATTATTTCAATGGGAAATGCACCAAGGAAGATGCAATTGAGAAAATCAAACAGAACACTCGCAAATACGCAAAGAAACAAATTACGTGGATAAAACGAACGAACGATTACACGTGGTTCTCGCCGTATGAAACGGAGAAAATCATAGCACACATCTCCGCGTCCATTTGTTGAGCGTTCAGAATAATTTGCTATGCGTGCAAATATTTTTGCATCAATTCAGCAACCCGTCTGGCTGCGCCTTCGTTTCCTAATTTATTCCACAACTGGGCATAACTTTCAAGAATATTGTTGCGGAAGGTTTCGTCATACAAAATGGAATCCAATGCTTCCGACAGTTTTTGGGGAGTCATATCACTTTGCAGCAACTCAGGCACAATCTGATGTTCCATAATCAAATTTGGCAGTCCGAGGAACTGAAGTTTCACGAATAATTTTCCCAAATAGAAGGTTATTGGACTTGTTTGATATACAATTATTTCAGGCACATTCAAAATCGCTGTTTCCAACGTAGCCGAGCCAGAAACAACTATCGCGGCATCCGATTTTTTCAATAATTCATAGGTTTGGTCGAAAACCACCGAAAGATTGCTTGCCGTAATATATTTTTGATAGAAATCAAGTGGGAAACGTGACATGCCTGCCACAACAAACTGACAATCAGTATATTTTTCGGAAATCGACTGCATTGTTTTAAGATTCTCACGAATCTCGTATTCCCGACTACCAGGAAGCACCGCTATCAATTTTTTATCGGGCAAATTGTTCGCCGCCTTAAACGATTCCAACGTATGCTGTTCCTTAAATTGAGCAATGGAGTCAAGCAATGGATGTCCCACAAAATCAACATAATAGTTATGCCGAGTTTCATAGAATTTTTTCACAAACGGCAACTCCACAAACATGTGATCGATGGTAGCCTTGATTTTTTTCACACGGTTTTCTTTCCACGCCCATACCGTTGGTGAAATATAGAAAAATGTTGGAATGCCAAGTTGTTTTGCAAATGGCGCAATTTTCAAATTAAACCCCGGGAAATCAACAAACACAATGGCATCTGGTTTATGGGCTGCTATGTCGTTTTTACAAAAAGCAATATTGTTGAGAATCAGTCGGGCGTGTTTCACAACTTCCATAATGCCCATGTAATCGTATGTGCGATAATGCTTTACCAAATCACACCCTGCGGCCTGTGCCATCAAATCACCGCCCCAAATTCTAAATTCCGCCTGAGAATCACATTTTTTCAATTCTGTGATAAGATTCGAGCCATGCAAATCGCCCGAAGCCTCGCCTGCTATTATATAATATTTCACCGCTATAAGTCAATTATCAGTAATACAATAGTATAAATCATGGTTGGGAAAACCACGCCTTTCGCCGCATTGTCGTAATGCAAAAAATAAAACAACGCAAATACAAAGGCAATGGGCAAAATGCACCACAGGAAAACGCTTGTCTGCACGCCCCATGCGCTTAATTTGTCAATAAATTCCATAAATGAATTGGTGCGGTTTACCCATTTATATACACCAAACAATGCTATTGGCGGAATGACTGTTCCAAGAACAAGTCCAAACCAGAAATTATCTATTTTTTCTTGTATCGCACTCATATTTAACAATTTAAGATTGACAATGCTTGTTTTGCGTTCTCATCGGTATGCTCAATTTTGATTGGAACAATCGCGACAAAATCGTGTGCCAAACACCATTCATCGCTATCCTCATTGTCGGGTTCCTCATTATGATATTCCCCTGTAAGCCAATAGCACGTGTTGTTTCGAGGATCTAGTTCCGCCTCAAAACGTTCTATCCATAGACCTTTGGTTAGATGGCACACACGCATTCCACGAATTACCCTGTCCGGTTTCGGAAAATTCACATTCAAAAAAACATGTTCTTCAAGTCCTTGATTCAAAACCGTTTGCACAATTTTCCGAATGTATGGAACGTATGGTTCAAATTGTATCTGCGACGAAAAATCAAGACTTGAAAATGCAATAGACGGAATACGGTTGATAGCTCCTTCGCGCGCGCAAGCGGCTGTTCCCGAATATATTGAACTGTTGGCGCTATTAGAACCATGATTGATTCCCGACACAATCAAATCGGCAGTATGATTCGGTATCAACTGGTCGAGACCGAACTTCACACAATCCACCGGGGTGCCATTCAACGAATACATGTGTACATCCTTTGATTCCGAAATACACCTTGCCCGCAAAGGAACCTGAAAAGTGAGCGCATGGGCCATTCCCGACTGATGTTCTTGAGGACCAACGACATACACCTCGCCAAATTCACTCATAAGTTGAGCAAGAAACTGTATTCCCTGGGCAGTAATTCCATCGTCGTTCGACACCAGTATTACGGGACGTTTTTTATTCATTTCGTAAAAATTTGTGCTAATATACAAATTAAATTTGCTTTACTGGATTTCAATCGCCGATTTTGACAAACGCTCTGTTAAAACAAGCCGTCATAAGAAACATCGCCTTCCACCCTGTTGCCATTCGAATAATACGAATACAGATTTACGAAAAACGGTACCGCCTTTTGAGCCAACACATTAGGAGAATTCATCAACATGGCCATACCGATTTGTCTTTCAGGCCACACGACGATTTCAGCGCGATAGCCCTGCACAAATCCACCATGATACAACAACGTTTCACCCTTAAAACGGAAAACCCGCCATCCAAGTCCGTAATCCTTTGATTCCAAATTGCATCCCCAGAATTTTGTATTTGACTGAGCAATATGGATATACGGCGTTCCAACTTCTTTCAAAACATTTGGAGAAACCACTTGAGGATTCGCGCCCATCATAGCTTTCAGCCATTTTCCCAAATCAGAAATACTGGCATTCACACCAGCCGCGGGAGCCGTTGTATAATATCGGGCATTCAAGTCGCATACTTTATACGTAAGCGACTTTGCAGAAATCATTTTATGCGGATAGGCATAGTTTCGTGCCGCCACAAAGCCATTGAAACCAACAGACGCATCCTTCATTCCGAGCGGTTGGAACACATGTTCAGTCAACAAATCGCCATACGACATTTTTGTCCGTAACTGCAATACCGTATCCAACAAACTGAATATAACATTCTGATACGCATATCGTTCCCCTGGTGCAGCATCTATTTTTGCAAGATATAATTTCTCGTACATCTGGTTATACGACATTCCGCTTTCCACGTACGGATCGAACGAATAACCAAGCAACCCTGTTGTGTGACTCAACACGTTACGCAACGTTATTTGTTCCTGATTTTCGATTTTCGACAAATGCAACGACGGCAGATACGTAATTACCGGTGTATCAAGATTGATAGCCTCCCGTTCATCCATTTTTGCAGCCAAAACCCCCGCAAATCCTTTTGAAACCGAAGCAAGACGGAAACGCGTATGTATATCGACAGAATCTTTCGTTCCTAATTTTTTAACGCCATACGGTTTGCAAAAAACAACCTGTCCCTTATAAACTATCGTCATTGCACCGCCAACAGTGTTCAAAGAATCAAATTTACTTTCAAAAAAATCGGAATATGTTTTTACAAAATCAGCGACCTCCGCACTATGGTCAACATTGTCAGTTTGAGGAGCAACATATTGGTAATCATAAACATACGCACCTTTTTGAGTTTGAATTGTGAAGCCAAGATAGCCTATCAATAAAATAAAACTCAGTGCTAATACATATCTAATCTTCATGCGTTTACCAATTCGCCAGCAAAGTTCGTAAAAAAAATAAAACTTCATACAAATGTGCCACAAAAATCCCAACACAAAATTGTTAATATCTTACCCGACACAAATACATTTTGTATTTCATTTTTAATAATTTTGTGTCGTCAAAATAAAAAATTACACGGATGAATAGAGACAATACAATCTTTGATTTAATCGAAAAGGAACATCAAAGACAGATGCGGGGCATAGAACTGATTGCTTCGGAAAACTTTGTGAGTGACCAAGTTATGCAGGCAATGGGTTCGTACTGCACGAACAAATATGCTGAAGGTTATCCTGGCAAACGTCATTATGGCGGTTGCGAAGTTGTTGACGAAATTGAAACATTGGCAATCGAACGTTTGAAAAAATTGTACGATGCTGAGTTTGTCAATGTACAACCTCACTCTGGTGCTCAAGCAAACGGTGCCGTTCTGCTTTCAATCTTGAATCCAGGCGACAAATTCATGGGATTGGATTTGAACCATGGCGGTCACTTGTCTCACGGTTCTCCGGTAAACACATCGGGACTTATCTATCATCCAGTGCCATATTTCTTGAACAAGGAAACTGGTCGTGTTGACTACGATGAAATGGAAAAAATCGCATTGGCTGAAAAACCAAAATTGATTATCGGTGGTGGTTCTGCTTACAGCCGTGAATGGGATTACGAAAGAATGCGTGCAATCGCTGACAAAGTTGGCGCAATTTTCATGGTCGATATGGCTCACCCTGCAGGTTTGATTGCAGCTGGTTTATTGAAAAACCCTGTAAAATATGCACACATTGTAACTTCAACTACTCACAAAACTTTGCGTGGTCCTCGTGGTGGTATTATATTGATTGGCAAGGATTTCGAAAATCCATGGGGAAAGAAAACACCGAAAGGCGTTGTAAAAACTATGGGTCAGTTGATAAATTCAGCCGTTTTCCCTGGAATGCAAGGTGGACCGCTTGAACACGTAATCGCAGCCAAGGCTGTTGCATTCGGCGAAGCTCTTGCTCCAGAATTTAAGACTTATCAAGAACAAGTTAAGAAAAATGCCGCTGTAATGGCAGAATCTTTCATGGCAAAAGGTTACAAAATCATTTCTGACGGTACCGACAACCACTCAATGTTGGTTGACCTACGTCCGAAAAATGCGGAACTTACAGGTAAAATCGCTGAAGAAGCATTGGTTGCTGCTGACATCACGACTAACAAAAACCTTGTTCCATTCGATACTCGTAGCGCATTCCAAACTTCTGGTTTGCGTTTCGGAACGCCAGCAATCACAACTCGTGGCGTGAAAGAAAACGAAATCCGTACAATTGTTGACTTAATCGACAAAGTATTGGAAAAACCAACTGACGAAAACAATATTGCATCGGTTCGCAAACAAGTGAACGAAATGATGGCGCAATATCCGTTGTTCGCATATTAATTTCCGTTTCGGAATAAAAAAAGAAAATGCTTCGTGGAGTTTCTACGAAGCATTTCTTGTAAAAAATAAAACACACTATGGAGAATAAACATCACATCACACCGGTAGTACTTCTTACAGGATATTTGGGAAGCGGAAAAACAACGTTGGTGAATCATATTTTGTCGAACAAGCAAGGAATTAAATTTGCAGTGATTGTAAACGACATTGGCGCGGTGAACATCGATGCCAGCTTGATTCAGAAAGGCGGCGTTGTCGGGAAAAAAGATGAAAGTCTTGTCGCTTTGCAAAACGGCTGTATCTGCTGCACACTCAAAATGGATTTAGTGGAACAGTTGAACGACATTCTGCGTTTGAACCGCTTCGACTACATTGTGATTGAAGCAAGCGGAATCTGCGAGCCTGAACCGATTGCCCGAACCATTTGCTCGATTCCGCAGATGGGAGGCGAATACACGCAATATGGTGTGGCACGGCTTGACTGCATTGTAACAGTGGTTGATGCTCTCCGTATGCAAAGTGAGTTTTCGTGTGGCGAAAATCTGACTAAAAAACATATTGACGATGAAGATATTGAGAACCTTCTGATTCAACAAATTGAGTTCTGCAACATCGTACTTCTTAATAAAGTAGATGAAGTAACACCATCTGAACTGACGAGAATCAAACAGATTATCAAGGCTTTACAACCAACAGCAGAAATTATAGAATCAAATTACGCCAATGTTGATTTAGAAAAAATCATACATACCGACTTGTTCAGCTATAATCAAATAGCCGTTTCCGCTGGGTGGATAAAAGAAATTGAGCGTCAGGCGACCGAAGAGGAAGAACGAGAGGCAAAAGCCGACCATCATCACCACCATCACGATGAGGAACACCACCACGACCACGATGAGGATGAACACGAACATCATCATCACCATGACCATGAACATTGCGACCATAGCGCCGAAGACTGTCACGATCCACATTGTCACCATCACCACCATCATCACGAAGGTGGCGAAGTAGAGGAATATGGTATTGGAACATTTGTGTATTATCGTCGTAAAGCGTTCGATACCAAGAAATTCGAGGCATACGTTACACAGCATTGGCCGAAATCGGTTATTCGTGCAAAGGGAGTTTGCTATTTTAACGATAACAAAGACATGTCGTATTTGTTTGAACAAGCCGGCGTTCAGAAAAAATTGACAGAAGCTGGTTTGTGGTTTGCAACCGCGCCTAAAGAAGAATTCGAGAAATTGGTAGAACAAGAACCGGGAATTCTCCGCGATTGGGACGAAACATACGGCGACCGCATGGAAAAAATTGTCTTTATCGGTCAGAAAATGGATAAAGAACAGATTACCAAAGATTTGGACGATTGTTTGGAATAAATTAGAAATGATTATTAAACGATTCACATTCAATTTTTTTCAAGAAAACACGTACGTAGTGTACGATGAAGGGGGAACTGATTGCGCAATAATCGACCCTGGATGTTATTTTCCAGAAGAAGAAAGAACGCTGATTCAATTTCTAACAAACAATCATTTAATTCCATCAAAGGTACTTTACACACATTGCCACCTCGACCATGCGTTTGGTGCAAATTTTCTGGCGGGTGAATTTCCGTCGCTGAAATTCTACGCACACGAAAAAGAACAAGCTAATATCAATAATGCGGAAGAACAAGGCCGTTTATTTGGAGTTTCACTCCAAAAACCGCCATCGATTTCGCACTATGTATTTGAAGGAGAAACGATTGCAATCGGAGATAATTCATTTACCGTTATTGAAACACCTGGTCACAGTGCTGGCGGCGTGTGCTATTTTTGCAAAAACGAAAAAACACTTTTCAGCGGCGACACACTTTTTGCGGGAAGTATAGGCAGATCCGATTTATTCGGTGGAAACGGCCAAATGCTTCTTGACTCCATTCGCACCAAATTGATGACACTACCTGACGATGTTACAGTATATACTGGACATGGTTACCCAACAACTATAGCAGAAGAAAAACACGGAAATCCATTCATACCATGAAACGAATTATTAGTATAGAAACAGCAACAAGCGTATGCTCCGTTGCCATCCACGAAAACGGTATATGCGTGGCTCTCAAAGAAATACAAGAACCTAACGCACATTCCGAAAAACTTACAGTGTTAATCGAAAGCATCTTGGCTGAACGAAATCTACACGTTGACGACTGCGATGCAATAGCACTCTCAAAAGGTCCAGGTTCCTACACAGGCTTACGCATCGGAACATCAGTTGCGAAAGGACTTTGCTATGCGTGTTCGTTGCCTCTTATCACTGTAGATACACTTCAAGCGCTTGCCCTTTCCTGCAAAAACGCGGTGAACAACGATTCTGAAGATAACATTTATATGCCAATGATTGATGCCCGCCGGATGGAAGTTTACACTTCGCAATGGGATTGGAAAATGCAAAACATACAGGATACCAACGCTTTAGTGGTAACCTACGAAGCAAAAGCATCGTTTGAACCTACGAAACACTATTTCCTTTGTGGCGATGGAAGCGAAAAATGTAAAGAAACTCTTGAAAGTCAGAACATTACATTTGTTCCAAACATTACAGCTACCGCAAAAACCATTGGTGACAGTGCCAGCGAATTATTCGAGAAAAAGGAATTTTCCGACGTTGCATACTTCGAACCATTTTATTTAAAAGAATTTCAGGCGACCACACCGAAAAAACTTCTATAAATGACAGAAGCATTTTTACAATATGTCTGGCAACATCAATTGATATGCCTTGACAAACTATACACTACCAACAACGAGCCAATACAGGTTATAAAAATTGGTGTTTTCAACACAAATGCAGGACCGGATTTTCTGAATGCAAAAATCAAAATTGGAGAAACAATTTGGGCTGGCGATGTGGAGATACACAAAAAATCAAGCGATTGGAATGTCCACCAACATAACAGCAACAAACTATATAACAGCGTAATACTGCACGTTGTCGCTACATTCGACAAAGAAGTTTTTACCGAAAATGGACATGCTATTTCAACGTTAGTTATGCCTATTTTACCGCACGTAACCAATAACTACATGCAACTCAAAGATTTACCTGCCGGCATTCGATGCAGCAAACAACTCCAAGAAATTGATTCTCTGCGAATCACAATGTTTTTGGAACGACTTGTTGCAGAGAGGTTTGAACAAAAATCAGAGCAGATTATTCTCTCATACCATGCAAATACAAATAATTGGGAAGAAACACTGTACCAACAACTTGCAAGAAATTTTGGCTTCAAAACAAATAACGACGCCTTTGAATTACTTGCGAAATCAATACCGCTCCAATTGCTTTCAAAACATCAAGACAATTCTTTTCAAATAGAGGCTTTATTATTCGGACAAGCGAACATTTGGAGCGGACACGCAGGAGAATACGAACTGTCGTTACAAAAGGAATATAGATTTCTGCAAAAAAAATATCAACTCACACCCATTAGTCCAACGTGGTGGAAATTTGCACGAATGCGTCCCAATAATTTTCCTACATTTCGTATAGCGCAATTCGCACAATTAGCGTCGAAAATTCCACACCTAGCGTCAAAAATCTTGGAATCCGACTTAGATACAATCAAAACGTTCTTTTCATGTGACGCAAGCTCATTTTGGCACACGCACTATTCATTCGGAACGGAATCGCCAAAACACGAGACCAGCATAGGAAAACAAGCCATCGACACTATTATAATCAACACGGTAGTTCCATTTCTTTTTGCCTACGGAAAAGTGCGTTGCGTTGATTCATTCCGCACCAAAGCCTACGACATTCTTATGGCACTACCACATGAACACAACAAAACCATATCACTTTGGGAACAACACGGATTACATCCTTCAAACGCATACGAAACCCAAGGATTATTACAGCTATACAATAATTATTGTACAGAAGGGAAATGTACACGTTGTGCCATCGGGCACACTGTGCTGAATAGAAGACAAGAAATATTTCGTTCGTAATTGCACGAAATAAAATCTATGATTTTGGGCTTAATGGTCAAAATGAGACCTGAAATCCTTGTAATAAATTGAAATTTATATATTTACAGCATTTTTAAGAAAATGAGTAAAAATCTGCTTTCATTGTGGAGGGAAAAATGTAATCAAGAAAGGGTTACAAGGTGCCA
>JAFZOY010000147.1 GCA_017552705.1 Bacteroidales bacterium | reverse complement strand
TATCAAAACGCAATCGTATGAAATTTATTGACCAATATTTTTACAACAAACAAAAATCCAGGTCTCATTTTGACCATTAGACAATTTTCTTGTCTCTTTCAGGTCTCATTTTGACCAATAGGCCTAAAATTCACCACAATTCTATCAGCTTGTTTTACTCCTTCGCTTACTCTTACTGACAATGCACTACCGCCGCTTGATGTTTTGCCTTCAACATAGAAGAGTTTGTCTTTTTTCCGAATTATGAAATCCGCACTTTTAGTATTGTGAGGATTTGCCAACAGAAATACGTCATATCCATTTGCCACAAACTTCTGTGCAATTTGCAGATTATTAGGTGTTTCGCCTTTTAGAATCTCGTCATATTGGTTTGTGTATAAGGTGTAAATTTTGTTTTCTGCTGTAGAAAATCGTTGCAGTTCTGTAAATTCAGGCTGTGCCACAATCCATTTCAAAACATCAACCTTTTCTCGGTTCGTTGAAAACGTGTAATAATCCTTTAGGGCATTAGTAATCGTAGTTCCTTGATATACAATATGTTTCCCATAGTCAGCTGTGGGCTCACAAACGACATCACAAATATCCTCCGTCCGTAGTGGGTACGGTGTTGCTTTTTCTTCTTCCATAGTGCGGCAAAGATAGGAAATAATACACAATTCACAATGTACACTAGGTAATCAAAATTGCCTGAAAGTCCGATTGTTACGTGCATTTGCGGTTTTTTGCCAAAAAAGTTATTAACAAAGTGGGAAAAAGTGGGTGCGAGTGTGAAAAAGTGTCAAAAATGTGCGTATTTTTACCATCGAATTCATTTTGGAATTTTATGCTGACGTTTGTAGGAGAACATACTGCTAAAATCGACGCGAAAGGGCGCGTCCCACTGCCTTCCCAGCTGTTTCGACAAATGGGAGAGTCGGGTAGTGGCGCTCGGTTTGTGTTGAAGAAAAGTATCTATAAGGGTTGTTTGGAACTCCATCCTATGGAGTCATGGCAATCTATGATGCAGCAGTTGCTAAAGAAAATGAATCCTGTTTTGAACAAGAAGCACAACTTGTTTATGACGGAATTCAGCCGTGGAACTACGGAATTGACGCTTGATTCGATGAATCGTTTGTTGATTCCGAAAAGTTTGTCGGAACTGGTGGGTTTGTCGAAAGATGTGGTTTTCCTTGGCGTTGAGGGCGTCATCGAAATTTGGGATAAAGCCAAGTTCGATGCTGGTCAGATGTCGCAGGAGGATTTTGAACGGTTGGCAGGAGAAATATTTACTGATGATTTTAATTTGAATGAGTAGAGCTATATGAAATATCATGTCCCCGTCCTTTTGAACGAATCGGTTGAAGGACTGAACATACATCCGAAAGGAATATATGTTGACGCCACATTCGGCGGAGGGGGACATTCGGCGGCAATACTCAGTAAACTAAACGGTGGGCATTTGTTTTCGTTCGATCAGGATTCCGATGCGAAACAGAATGCGTTGGAGTCGGAATGGTTCACGTTTGTCCATCACAATTTTGCGTATGTAAAGAACTTTATGCAGTATTTCGAGGTAGAAGCGGTTGACGGCATTTTGGCTGATTTGGGTGTTTCGTCGCATCATTTCGACGATGCGCAGCGCGGTTTTTCGTTCCGTTTCAATGCTCCGCTCGATATGCGTATGGATCGTTCGGTGAAAAAGTCGGCTGCCGATGTCGTGAACGAATACGATGAACAAAACCTGACGCGCGTGTTCAAGACTTATGGCGAGATTGCGAATGCCCGTCGGCTCGCACAGGAAATTGTCGCACGCCGTTCGGAATCGCCAATTCTCACAACCGACGACTTGAAACGGATTGGACAGCGATTTTGTAATCCGCAGACGGAAAGCAAGTATTTGTCGCAGATATTCCAGGCGCTTCGGATTGAGGTGAACAACGAAATGCAGGCGTTAAAGGATTTCTTGGTTGGCGGACTGCAAATTCTAAAGCCGGGAGGACGGTTTGTTGTGATAACATATCATTCGTTGGAAGACAGGCTGGTGAAGAATTTTTTTAAGACTGGCAATGTGGAAGGAGAACTGTCGCAGGATTTTTATGGAAATGTGCAAACTCCGTTTGTCGCGATTTCCAAAAAAGTGATAGTCCCGTCCGATGAAGAAATAAAGGAAAATAATCGTGCGCGTAGTGCAAAATTGAGAATAGTAGAAAAGCATGGCTGAGAAGGAAACAAATGAAAAGTTGACGCTGAAAGGCGTGATGTATGGGGAAATCCTCGGAACGGATTTCTTCAAACGTCATACCTTGGTCTTTATTCTCCTTTTGGTGATTGCGGTCGCATACATTGCAAATGGCTACCACGTGCATTATATAGAGCAGCAAAACGAACGGCTGAACCGCGAAATAAAGGAAATCAGGGCGGAGTTTGTGGCTACGCAGCGGCAGTATATCAATAATATGAAGTATATCAATATACAGGAACAGATAAAAGAACGGCAGCTTGGTTTGAAAGCATTGCAGAAACCAGCTTATACGATTTCGGCAGATGGCAAATGTAAAAAATAAAAATATTGAAAAAGTTAGAAACCGCTTCATCGTGGTGCCGATAGTCATTTTTGTGGCTGCCATTGCCGTGCTGTATAAAATTTTCGATATACAGATGAACGAGGAAGTGTCGGTGACATATACGCAGAAAATCGTGCAGCCCCGTCGTGGCGATATTCTCGACCGAAATGGCAAGGTGCTCGCATGCTCTGTTCCCGAATACACAGTTTCGTTCGATGCACGAATCGCGCATTTCAAGAAAAATCCGAATTTGATTTCAGACAATATTGATTCCATAGCCGACGGTCTTGCCCGTATTTTTGTGGACGACAACCGCGACCGTCAATATTATTACAATCTGATAAAAACTGCGGAACGTGAACACAAACTTGTCCGTTTGCACAAACATCCGATTGATTACAATCAGTTGCAAAAGATTAAAAAGCTGCCGCTGCTTCGCGATGGCGCCTACAAAGGTGGATTGAACGTTGAAGTGGAAAACAACCGTGTGTATCCGTATGGCGGTATGGCAACACGTACGATTGGCTTTTTGCCCAAAGGTGAATTTCACGGCAGAACTGGGCTCGAAAAATCGTTCGACAAGGAATTGTTCGGCGTTTTGAATATGGATGTTGTTGAAAATGAAGAAGGCGAAGGAAATATTGACGGCTATGATTTGGTGACGACTATTGATGCTGATATTCAAACAATTACACACGAGGAACTTGCGAAAACATTGCGGGCATACGATGCGGAATGGGGATGTGCGGTTGTTATGGATGTGAAAACAGGCGATGTCCTTTCGATTACGAATCTTTCACACAACGACAATCCTCTGGATTCCAACTTCTACGAGAATTGGAATTATGCCGTTTCCAATGTGTGCGACCCAGGCTCAACCATCAAACTTCCGTCGATGATGATTGCGTTCGAGGACAAATATGTTGATTTGGACGACACTATTGACACAGGCAATGGCTATTATTATTATGAAAAGGCACAGCTTGGCGTTACCGACTGGAATCATAAAACACATGGCGGTTTCCATAAATTGTCGGTGTGCGATGTTTTTGCTAATTCTTCGAATGTAGGAGTGAGCAAAATCATTGATAAATACTATGTCCGCGAACGTCGTGAGTGGGATTATATTGATAGATTGAAATCTATGAATCTGGATCAGCCATCGGGCATCGACTTGGTTGGTGAGCCTCATCCGAAAGTTAAGGATCCAAGTATGAAAGACGGTGCCGACAGATGGTCGGGTAGTACCTTGCTGCAAATGTCGTATGGCTACGAAATTGAACTCACTCCGTTGCAGATGCTCACGTTCTATAATGCTGTGGCAAACAACGGACGGATAATGCGTCCGCATCTCATGAAGGAAATCCGTAGCGACGCAAAGACAATCAAGAAGTTCAAACCGCAATCGGTTAAGGGCTCTATTTGCAAAAAGGAAACGTTGGACAAAGCACATGCTATACTGGAGTCGGTTGTTGAGCGGGGAACTGCTAAAAAGTATGCAAGCACATACTATAAAATAGCCGGAAAAACCGGTACGGCGCAAACATTTGAACGGGGACATTATAATAAGAGTAAATGGCGTGGCTCGTTCTGTGGCTATTTCCCTGCCGATAATCCAAAATATTCGTGCATAGTGGTGATTCAAGCAAAAGAGGCAGGCGATTACAGTGCTGTTGGGGTGTTCAAGAATATTGCCGACAGAATTTATTTTATGGATTATGATTTGCGGAACCAGATGGCATCCGATACGGCAATGGCAATGAATCTTCCGCCGATGACAAATGGTTACACCAGCGATTTTGAGTCGATTTATAAGAAATTATCTATCGAAACAGATGGACACCAATCGTCGGTATGGGTGAAAACGGTTCCTGACAGCCTAAAAGTTAAGGAGATTCCGATGCATTTCACCAAAGGTACCGTTCCGAGTTTTGAACGAATGGGAATGCGCGATGCATTGTTTTTGGCAGATAGTCTCGATATGAAAGTGAAGTGTGTCGGAGTGGGACGAATCACACGTCAGTCGGTTCGGGCTGGCTCACCATATAGTAACGGAGATGTAATTGTTTTGAATTTAGAATGATGAGGAATAATAGTTTACATAGCATTCTTGAGCAGGTTGCCACTATCAAAGTGGTTGGCGATACTAATAAAACAATATCTGCCATAAACACGGATTCACGCAGAATTGGCGAAAATATGGTGTTTGTTGCCGTTCGTGGCGTTGCTGTTGATGGACATACGTTCATTACCACGGCAGAACAACAAGGGGCTACAGCAGTTGTGTGCGAACAGTTACCCGAAGTTGTGAATCCTGCGGTGACGTATATTGTGGTTGAAAATTCCATAATCGCTTGTGGCACAATGCTTCGGGCGTTCTACAATATCGACTTCAAAGCCTTGAAGGTTGTTGGCGTTACGGGCACCAATGGAAAAACTACAACGGCAACATTGCTGTATCGTATGTTTACGCAACTTGGATATACGTCTGGTTTGCTTTCAACAGTGGTGAATTATGTGGGTGCTGAGGAATTCGCTTCAACGCACACAACTCCCGATATGATTCAATTATATGAATTGTTCGAAAAAATGCAGAATGCTGGCTGTAAATATTGTTTTATGGAAGTAAGCTCGCACGCAATTCATCAGCATCGTACGGCAGGAGTGGAATTTGCTGGTGGCATATTTACAAATATCACGCAGGATCATCTTGATTACCATAAAACATTTGCGGAATATGTCCGTGTGAAAAAATCATTCTTCGATGATTTGCCATCAACCTCGTTCGCATTGACCAACGACGACGACCGTAACGGACAGATTATGCTGCAAAACACTCGTGCGCACAAATATTCATATTCGTTGAAGAGTATGAGTGATTTCAAATGCCGCGTCCTTGAACAACATTTCGATGGTATGTTGCTTAAAATTGACGGCGTTGAGGTCGCTGCACGCTTTATTGGATATTTTAACGCCTATAACTTGCTTGCTGTGTATTCGGCAGCAATATTGTTGGGACAGGAAAAACAACAGGTGCTCGAAGTTTTAAGCACATTGACTCCGGTTGCGGGAAGAATCGAATTCTTTAAGAATGCCAATGGCGTGGTTGCTGTTGTTGATTATGCCCATACTCCCGATGCGTTGGAAAATATTCTTGGAACGTTGCGCGCGTTGTGTCCAAAGGATAAGAAAATTATAACCGTTGTTGGCGCTGGTGGTAATCGCGACAAAGGTAAACGCCCGATAATGGGAAGTATTTGCGCTCGATTGAGCAATCGTGTTGTCCTCACATCCGACAATCCTCGGAACGAGGATGCCGCTGATATTGCCAATCAAATGATGGCGGGCATTGAACCGAAATATGCTGAAAATGTGTTGACGATTCTCGACCGCAAACAAGCAATTCGAACTGCTGTGATGCTTGCCGAAAGTGGCGATGTGATTTTGATTGCCGGCAAGGGTCACGAAACGTATCAGGAAATTCAAGGTGTGAAACACCATTTTGATGATAGAGAAATAGTTAAGGAAATTTTTAATCTGAAATAATATGTTGTACCATTTATTCGCTTATTTAGACCAATTCAATTTCCCCGGTGCGGGAGTGTTCCAGTACTTGTCGTTCAGGGCTGGCTTTGCGTTTATTACCGCATTGTTGATTTCAATTTTGTTTGGTAAACGATTGATAGAGTTTCTTCAGAAGAAACAAATTGGTGAGATTATCCGTAATCTTGGTCTCGAAGGTCAGTTGCAGAAAAAAGGAACGCCAACAATGGGTGGTATTCTTATTTTCTTGTCGATTATGGTGGCAACGTTGCTGTTCGCCAATTTAACAAATGTGTACATATTGCTTATGTTGTTCACAACCTTGTGGTTCTGCCTGCTTGGTTTTATGGACGATTATATCAAAGTGTTCAAGAAAAACAAGGAAGGAATGCCCGGACGATACAAAATCGTTGGACAAGTGGTGTGCGGTTTCGTGGTCGCTCTTACTATGTATTTCAACGACGATGTGGTGGTTGTGCAGAAATCCGATGTGATTCCGAATATGCAACAACAATATAGTCAGGAACAGATAGAGCACACCCGTGTTGAATTGTATGGCGAAAAAACAACTAAGACAACTATTCCATTTTTCAAAAACCATGAACTGAACTATCATTCGATAGTTCGTTTTATGGGCGAAAATGCTGAATGGTTGGGTTGGATTTTGTTTGTGCTCGTAGTGATTTTCATTACCACGGCGGTTTCCAATGGTGTGAATCTTACCGATGGGCTGGACGGACTCGCCACGGGAACCACGGCAATTGTGGGAGCAGTGCTGGGTATATTGGCATACTTGTCGGGTAATGTGATTTATTCTAATTATTTGAATATCATGTATATACCATATTCCGGCGAACTCGTTGTATATGCAAGTGCATTTTTGGGTGCCACAATCGGTTTCTTGTGGTATAATTCATTCCCGGCACAAGTGTTTATGGGCGATACGGGAAGTTTGATGCTTGGAGGTATCATCGGTGTGTTTGCAATTTTGATTCGTAAGGAATTGCTTCTCCCGATTTTGTGCGGAATATTCTTGGCAGAAAGTGTTTCCGTGATTATTCAGGTAACGTATTTCAAAAATACGAAAAAGAAATATGGTGAAGGCAAACGGTTCTTTTTGATGGCTCCGCTGCATCATCATTATCAGAAAAAAGGACTTCCCGAATCGAAAATTGTGGCCCGGTTCTGGTTGGTCGCATTGATGTTGGCCGCTCTTACATTGGTAACATTAAAACTTCGCTAACATACAATGGAAAACAGTAAACTGATAGTTATTCTCGGAGCAGCTGAAAGTGGCGTAGGTGCCGCAATTTTGGCTAAGGAAAAGGGTTTCGACGTGTTTGTTTCCGACAATGGCAACATCAAGGAACAATACAAGTCTATGCTCATGGAAAATGGAATTGTATTCGAGGAAGGTCATCATACCGAAGAAAAAATTCTTCAGGCTTCGGAAGTTATTAAAAGTCCGGGCATCCGCTCCGATGCTCCTCTGATTGTGACTTTGATGAATCGTGGAATTCCTGTGATTTCCGACTTGGAGTTTGCCGCACGCTACACAAATGCGAAGTTGATTTGTATTACAGGAAGTAATGGTAAAACTACAACAACGTTGCTTACATACCACATTTTGAAACAAGCTGGCTTGAATGTCGGTTTGGCTGGAAATGTGGGAAAAAGCTTCGCATTGCAGGTCGCTCATAATAATTACGATTATTATGTGTTGGAAATCAGTAATTTCCAACTTGACCACATGTACGATTTCAAGGCGGATATCGCTATCTTGTTGAATATCACTCCCGACCATCTGGATCGATATGAATACAAGTTCCAGAATTATATCAATTCAAAGTTCCGCATCTTGCAGAATATGGAATCCGACGATACATTTATTTATTGCAGCGACGACCAAGTGCTGATTGATGAAATCGGTAAACGAAGCATCTCAGCCGATACGTGGGCGTTCACTGTAACCGACGATGATTCAAAACAAGCATTTTTGAAAGACGATACAATTTATGTGAACTTGCGCGATAAAGATTCTTTTTCGTTCTCGGTAGGCGAGATGCAACTGCAAGGAAAGCATAATTATGGCAATTCAATGGCGGCAATGCTTGCTGCAAAAGCCATAAATATTAAAAACGAAAATATCCGCGAGAGTCTCAAATCATTCGAAAATGTGGAACATCGTCTTGAAAAGGTTCCGTTCCAAGTCAATGGGGTGGAATTCATCAACGACTCCAAGGCTACAAATGTAAATTCGGTTTGGTACGCTCTTGATAGTATGAAGTCGAAAAATGTGATTTGGATAGCGGGTGGAACTGATAAGGGAAATGATTATTCTGAATTGTATGAGCTTGCTGTTCAGAAAGTTAAGGCTCTTGTTTGTCTTGGTGTCGATAACGAAAAATTGAAAAAATCGTTTGGCGATAAAATCAAGACGATTGTGGAAACTCGAAGTATGAAAGATGCTGTTGAAACATCATATAAACTTGCAAGTCCCGGCGATGTGGTATTGCTTTCGCCTGCATGCGCGAGTTTCGATTTGTTCAAAAGCTATGTCGATAGAGGAAAACAATTTAAGGAAGAAGTGAGGAATTTATAATGGAAGATTCGTTTAGAACAGATATTAAAGATTTGTTTTCCAAAATTGGAATAACATCTGTGCGTGACTTATTCATAGGGAATAAGGTCATCTGGGTGATATTGGCTTTTTTGGCAAGCATTTCTTTGATTGCGGTGTTCTCGTCTTCCAGCATGGTGATTTTCAAAGGCGGCGGCAACCATTCAGGCGGCGTGTTCCTTAAACAGTTGCTATTGTTGCTCGTAGGGCTGTGCATTACGATTGCAGTTTCGCAATATGTATATAGAATGAAACCTGCCTTGTTGCGGAAACATGCGTTTTTCTGGTACGTGGTGTCGGTTATTCTTTTATTGCTTACGTTCACAAGTGCGTTTTCCGAGGAAATCAACGGCGCAAACCGATGGATAAACATTTTTGGATTTTCCATCCAGCCGAGCGAATTTGCAAAATTGGCGCTTGTAGTGTACATCGCACGCATTTTCTCAGAAAATCAGGATGATGTGTCGAATCCGAAAAAGGTTCTATATAAAATACTTGTAACAACAGGAATTGTTGCTGGTATTGTGTTAGTTTCCAATTTTTCGACGGCAATGTTCATTATGTTGATAATGTTTTTCTTGCTCTATCTGGGTGGACTTCCGTTGAAACAGTTCATGGCGATTTTGGGGGTCGGATGTGGCTTTGCTCTCATTATGGGATTTATTATCCTGAAAGAGCCTCAGTTGTTTCCTCGTGGCGAAACGTGGCAGAAACGTATCGTGAGTTTTGCTCCTGTGCTTGCCCCACACGCTAGTGGTTACGATGCTAAGCGGGATTTCGCTCCAATCGACAACCATCAGGTAAATCAGGCAAAAATAGCTATTGCGACTGGTGGAATCCTCGGCAAAGGTCCAGGCAACAGCGAACAGCGCTATCGCTTGTCGCAGGCATATTGCGATTTTATTTATGCTATCATAATTGAGGAAACTGGTTGGATTGGTGCCATTTTGGTGATTTTGCTCTACATCTGGTTTATGTTGCAGTCGCTTCGGCTCGTGAAGGGATTCCAGCATTTATTCGACACGCTTGTGGTGCTTGGATTGGCTTTTGTGCTCACTACTCAAGCATTTCTGCATATGGCGGTTGTGGTGAATCTTCTGCCGGCTACTGGACAGACGTTGCCGGTAATCAGTTCGGGCGGTTCGTCGCTGTTCATCACGTGTATTGAATTCGGAATCATTCTCGGCATGTCGCAGTATGCAAGCAGTAAATCCGACGACGATGAAAATAAAAAACAAACAAGTTCGACAGATAATATAAAAACGATTGAAAATGAAAGTGTTAATTAGTGGCGGTGGTACAGGCGGACATATTTTCCCTGCGGTGAGCATAGCAAATGCATTACGGGAAAAATATCCTGATTGTGAAATCCTTTTTGTGGGTGCTGAAACTCGTATGGAAATGGAACGGGTTCCCGCTGCCGGCTACAAAATCGTCGGACTTCCAATCCGAGGCTTCGACCGAAGCCATTTGCTGAAAAATATTTCGGTATTGATTGATTTGGCGAAAAGTATGCGCAAAGCGAAAAAGATTGTCCGTGAATTCCAGCCTGATGTTGCCGTTGGTGTTGGTGGTTATGCAAGTGGCGCGGCAATGAAGGTCGCTGCAAAACTTGGTGTGCCGGTTTTGTTGCAGGAACAAAATGGTTTCGCGGGCGTTACCAATAAATTGTTGAAAGACGATGCAAGTAAGATTTGCGTCGCTTACGAAGGTATGGAGAAATTCTTCCCTGCCGAAAAGTTGATTCTTACAGGTAATCCTGTTCGTCAGAATCTTGTTGGTGGCAACAAGGAAGATGCTTTGAAAGAGTTTGGCTTTTCTGCCGATAAGAAAATCTTGTTAATCATTGGCGGAAGTCTTGGTGCTCGTACTATCAATAACAGTGTGATAGCTCATTTGAAGGAAATCACTGAAAGTGGGATACAGGTACTTTGGCAAACGGGGAAAGGCTACATCGAAGCTGCTCGCAAGGCAGCCGAACCGTTTATGTCGGAGCGCTTGGTGGTAACTGATTTTGTGGCACGTATGGACTTGGCGTACGCAATGGCTGACTTGGTTATTTCGCGTGCTGGAGCAAGCTCCATTTCGGAACTGTGTCTGCTCGGAAAACCTGCGATTTTGGTGCCTTCGCCTAATGTTGCCGAAGACCATCAAACGCATAATGCTATGGCGTTGGTGAACAAAAATGCGGCAATCCTTGTGAAAGATGTTGATGCTGAACAAGATATGGTGAAAACTGCGTTGGAATTGATTGGCGACGAAGCAAAACTAAATGATTTGTCGAAAAATATATTGACGTTGGCACAACGTGATTCTGCCAACCGAATAGCTGACGAGGTTGTAAAACTGATTAAAACGAAGTAATGGAACGTATGTATTATTTTTTGGGTATCGGTGGTATAGGAATGAGTGCTCTTGCTCGTTATTTTAACTTGCAGGGCGCCACTGTCTATGGCTACGATCGTACGCCATCCGATTTGACTCGGGCATTGGAGTCGGAGGGAATGAACGTGCATTACACCGACTCGGTTGACGAAATTCCTGTTTCGGTTAAATCGGCGAAAAACGAGACCATCGTGGTTGTTACGCCGGCTATTCCAAAAGATAATCTTGAGTATAAGTTCTTCGTTGACAATGGTTTCACTATCCTGAAACGTGCGCAGGTGTTAGGCCAAATCTGCCGTGAAAAGAAAACGGTTGCCATTGCGGGAACGCACGGAAAAACGTCAACAACCACATTTACTTCGTATTTGTTGCACGAATCGCATTGTGGAGCAAGTGCGTTCTTGGGCGGTATTTCCAAAAATTTCAATTCAAATTTCGTATTCGATGCCTCTTCTGATATAATCGCTGTTGAAGCCGACGAGTTCGATCGTTCGTTCCATAATTTGTATCCTTCCACAGCGGTGATAACAGCTATGGATGCCGACCATTTGGACATTTATGGCACGCACGAGGCGGTGATAGAATCTTTCTATCAATTCGCACGGCAAATCCAGCAGAATGGCACGCTGATTCACAAGTTGGGATTGAATTTTGCTCCGATTTCCGATGATTTGCGGAAACATAATGTGAAGGTTTACACGTATTCGTTGCAGGATTCTTCTGCCGATTTCTATATGAAGTCGATTGAAATCCGCAACAATGCGTTTGTATTGGCTTTGCATACGCCGTTTGGCGATATTTCCGATATTCATTTCTCATTGCCGGGTAAAACGAATGTGGAAAATCTTGTGGCAGCATCGGCAGCGTCGTTGTTGAATGGAATTTCATTCGAAGAACTGAAATCTGGTATTGCGTCGCTGAAAGGGGTTGTCCGTCGTTTCGATCTTCAAGTTTCCACACCGAAGGTGGTGTAGATTGACGACTATGCTCATCATCCTGCGGAATTAAAGGCTTGCATTGAATCGATTCGGGAAATGTATGCAGGAAAAAAACTCACTGGCGTGTTCCAACCGCATCTTTACACAAGAACCCGTGATTTTGCGTCGGAATTCGCACAAAGTTTGTCGTTGCTCGATGAATTGATTCTGCTTGATATATATCCGGCACGTGAACTGCCAATTCCTGGAATCACATCGAAGGTGATTTTTGACCAAGTTACGTGCAAGGAAAAATCAATGTGCGCAAAGGAGGATTTGCTGGAGGTATTGAAAAAGAAAAATCTGGAGGTGTTGATTACCGTCGGTGCTGGCAATATCGACAGACTTGTTCAACCAATAACTGAATTATTGAAGGAAAGATAGGATGGCAAAGAAAATTACGACATATCTCCCGTTGATGCTTTTGGCAATTGTTGCAATCGCAAGCCTCTCGTTTGCCGAGGTGGAGCGGGCTACGTTGCGTTGCACTGATGTCGTGGTTTCCATCGAAAAAAATGCGGCACATTCCGATTTTGTGACTGAGGATGATGTGTACGAAATGATAGGTTCAAATCGTAACATGCTGATTGGTCGTGAAATAACTGATTTCGATATAGCCGAAATCGAATCGTTGATAGAAGACAATCCTATTACGCTCGATTGCGAAACATATTTTACGATTAAAGGTGAATTGAATATTAAGGTACGGCAACGTACACCTGTTATTCGGGTGGTAGCGCAGAATTCGGAATTTTACATCGACGAAAATGGAGTGGAAATGCCGTTGTCGGAACGGGCTTCGGCACGTGTGTTGGTCGCTTCGGGCGAAATCGCTGATGACTATCAGCCGAATTTCAACATACTTTCGGACGACGGCTCAAAATTGTTGCAGGATATTTTTACTCTCACAAATAAAATTCGTAACGATGAAATGTTTCTGCCAATAGTGGAACAGATTTATGTTACTAAAAACCAAGAATTTATATTGGGGAGTAAAGTCGGTCCCGCACGAATCGAATTTGGAACTATCGATGGCTGTGATGAAAAGCTGAAGCATTTGAAGGCTTTTTTCAACGCCGAAAAAGTTCGGGAAAATTGGCAACAGTATAAATCGTTGTCGCTCAAGTTTAAGAATCAAATAGTATGCACAAAAAAATAAAATAAAAAAAGTATGGAACAGAATGTAAAACAACCAGTGGTTGATGCGGCAAAAATGTTTGCTGCAATTGATGTAGGAACAACGAAGATTGTTGCATTGGTCGGCTACAAAAACGAAAACAACGAGATTGTAGTGTGTGGCATGAGCAACATTCCTTCGTCGGGAATTTGGAGCGGTGAAGTCGCTCAGGTGTCGAACGCTGCAAAATCAATACGCGCTGCGGTTGATGAGGCTTCGAAAGAGGCTGGATTCTTCCCAGGAAAAGTCGTTGTTGGTGTTGCTGGTCGCCATGTGCACGCAATTCGCTTTAGTGTCCCGAAAACAAGAGAAGATGCTGCGGCTGAAATTACGCAGGAAGAGTTGGAACAACTGAAAAAAGATGCACGGAATGTTGCTATCGGCTTCGACGAAGAGATTATCAACGTGGTGCCACAGAACTATGTTCTTGATGGTTCCGAGTTTGTTGACCCGATTGGCATGTCGTGTAAGCACATTGATGCGAATTTTCAGGTAGTGGTTGGTAAAATCCAAGCATTGATGCAGTTACGGCAAAGTGTGAAGATGGCAGGTTTGGAACTTGTTGAAGATGGTTTGTATTTGGAACCATTGGCTTCCGCCGATGCTGTACTTACTAAAGAGGAGAAAAATCTCGGTGTCGCTTTGATTGATATTGGTGGGGGAACAACCGATATCGCAATCTTTAAGGACAATGTGCTGAAAGCTACGGCGGTGATTCCGTTCGGTGGTAATTTGGTTACATTGGATATTAAAAAAGGCTGCGATATTCTTGAGTCTGATGCAGAGGAAATCAAGAAACAATATGGCGAGGCGATAAAAGCATATGCTTCGAATGCGATTATTTCTATCGAAGGTGTTCCCGGACAACCGGCAAAACAGATTTCAGTAGGAAATTTGTCTGGAATTATCCAATCGCGTGTTGAGGAAATTATTGATTCGGCAATGTTTGAAATCGGACAGGCTGGATTCATCAGAAATCTTGGCGCTGGTGTTGTGGTGACTGGTGGCGGTTCAAAACTGAAAAATATGTCGCAATTGCTTTCGTTTAAGATCGGTATGGCTTCGAAAATCAGCTCGCCGATTCGTAGCGTGTCGTACAACGACAACTTACGATTCCAAGACCCAATGTATTCAACTTCGGTCGGCTTGCTTATGAAAGCTGCTGCAATTCATACGGTTGAATACCAAAAGCTTATGGAACAAGAAGCAGCAAAAGCTGCTGCAATGGAAGCTGCCGAAGTAACTACAGAAAATGTAACTGAAAACCAAAATGAGGTAACTGTGGAAAGTGAAAATACTGAAGAGAAACATCATGTTTGGGATTCGCTTAAGCATAAAGTGAAACATGCTGTAGGCGGTTTATTTGAAGTTGACACGGAGTACTAATCATAAAAACGTAAAATTATGGCAGATGAAGAATTGATAGATTTTGGCGCACCTACTCAGGCTGCGTCAATCACAGTGATAGGCGTTGGTGGCGGTGGCGGCAATGCCGTGAACCGAATGTACAACGAAGGCATCCAATTCGTGAATTATATTGTATGTAACTCCGACCGACAGGATTTGCTGGAAAAAAGTCCGGTTCCAACGAAAATCCATCTTGGCGAAGGTTATGGCTGTGGTAGTGATTCCGAATTGGGCGAACAGTATGCAAAGGAAAAATCGGCTGAAATCCACGAAAAGTTGGAAGGTACGCAGATGCTTTTCATTGCCGCTGGAATGGGCGGTGGCACAGGAACTGGTGCTGCTCCTGTGATTGCCGAAATCGCTAAGGAAATGGGGATTTTAACGGTGGCAATTGTTACGTTGCCATATAAATTCGAAGGTCCCGATAGAATGAATAGTGCGGTTCGCGGCGTTGAGGCGCTGTCGCAGAATGTTGATTCTATTTTGGTGATTAACAACGAAACATTGCGTGAACTCTACGGCGCTATGAAATTGCGTGAAACGTGGGCGAAGGCTGACGAAACGCTTGCTACTGCCGCAAAGTCAATTTCCGATATTATGCAAAAAACGGGATTTGTGAATGTTGATTTCCGTGATGTTGAGGCAGTGTTGAAGGATAGCGGTGTTTCGATAATGGCGGCTGGCTCCGCATCGGGCGAAAATCGTGCGTTCGAGGCTGTTGAACGTACATTGAATAGCCCGTTGCTTAACAAAGCCGACATTCGCGGTGCGAAAAAAATATTGCTGAACATTACTTCTACGGCTGAAAATGAGCTTACAAGCGATGAACTTGGCATTATTATGGAGTATATCCGTCAAAAAGCGGAAACCGACGTGAATATTACATGGGGTTATATGGAAGGCGCTCCTGATTCGGGAGAGGAAATTGGCATCACAATGATTGCCACAGGTTTCGATATGAATGACATCCCTGATTTGAAAAAAACAGAGGCTCCTGTCGTTCATGTGTTCCGAGGTCCTGGACAGGAACCAGCGGCTCCTTCGACTCCTGCCCCTGAACAATTCTCAGCAAATCAGGGCGGACAAATATCCGACAATGTTGATATTACACTCAACAAAACAACTTTCGATTATGGGAAAGTTCGTGAAATGGAGGATATATCGGTTTTGGAAGAACAACCTGCATTTATGCGTCAGCAGCAAGGTGGAAATCCTATCCCTCAGCCGATGAAACAAACTCGTGCCCAAGAAATTTCCGAAGATGTGGCGAACAGAATCCAAGGTTCCGCACCGTCACAGTTTTCGTTGGATAAGGATTCAAAAGGCTTAATACTTGGTGAAAACAAGTATTTAAATCATAACGTGGATTAGTTCCTCCCGTTATAAAAAACATACTTTTTTGCCCGGAGATGTGCATTCTCCGGGTTTTTGTTTTTTGGGGGTATGCTATTTTGTAATGGCTTCTTGTCTGTCAAATAGACAGCAGTTTTCGCGTTTTTTGTGACAAATTGTCCTTGTTTTTGCGTTGGCAACCATTTTGATAGGGATATCGAAAAATTTTACGACTATGGACTTCAATCAATTAACAATCAAAGCACAAGAGGTTATGCAGCAAGCGGTCCGTATTGCCGAAGCGAATAACCAGCAAGCAGTTGAAACGGGGCATTTGCTAAAAGCTTTGTTTGAAAAAGCTGATAGCATCACGTCATTTGTTTTCAAGAAACTTGATGTGAATGAAAACGCCGTGAAAACTGTCCTTGATAAAATTATTGCGTCTTACCCGAAGGTTTCGGGCGGCGAGCCGTATCTGTCGTCGAATGCCAACAAAGTGATTCGCGAAGCGGAAAACCTGCTCAAGTCGTTTGGCGACCAATATGTTTCGGTGGAACATATCTTAATTGGTATCTTTAAATGTGGCGACCAAGTTTCGCAGTTATTGAAGGATAACGGCGTGACCGAAAAGAATTTGATTGCCGCCATTCAGGAATTGCGAAAGGGTAGCAAAGTGACTTCTCAGTCTGCCGAGGATACCTACAACGCATTGCAACGGTTTGCAATCAATTTGAACGCACAAGCTCG
>JAFZOY010000146.1 GCA_017552705.1 Bacteroidales bacterium | reverse complement strand
TTTCGTAAAGATAGCAAAAAATCAACGATTTCAAAAAATTCTTCTCTTGGGAATTGCCTATCTTGCCGTATATATACTTGGTTCGGCAAGTGGTTTGATTCATCCTATGTGTTACGCCTACATTGGCGCAATTTTGCCGTTTTTGTTCGCATTCATCTATCTCCATACGACGATGGAAATCCGTAATTTCGGGGCGGCTACGGTCTTAAACGGTTTTATGCTTGTGGTGGGACTGATAACGGGCGAGGCGGGTTTTTCCTTTATTTTAGGGATAATTATTACAACCGCATTCTCCGAAATAATCAGATTGATTTATGGATACAACACGTTGAAAGGTGTTCGTGTGAGCTTTATTCCGTTTGCGTTCTCTTTTTTTGCAAAAAATTAATTTGTAACTAAATTATAGTTACATTTGCCGTTGAAAAAGTAACATAATGGGAACAAGAGAAGCAGGAAAAAAAACAATTTGATATGAAGACATTGCACTACAAAGGATATATAGGTAGCATTGAAATCAGCGAAGAGGACAATTGCTTGTATGGTAAGGTTCTTGACCTTCCCAACGATACAGAAATTACGTATGAAGGCGAAACTGTTGCAGGCCTCAAAAAAGATTTTGTCGGTGCAGTGGACGATTACATTGCCATGTGTGAGGCAAATGGCATTCAACCACGCAAAAGTTATACAGGCACGCTCAATGTTCGCATTTCTCCCGAAACGCACACGCGCATAGCGGCAATGGCTCGTGAGGCTGGAATAACCATAAATGCGTTCATTCGCCAAGCTCTTGACAAAAGTGTTTCGGTATCTGCGAGATAGAACGATATATTTTGTCCGAAAATTTCACTACAATTTGCGACTCAGTTGCAAGAATTCTGTTATACTTTTGACGTATAAAATGATAACAGTATGAATACAATTCTTATCGCGTTGATAATCCCGTTTCTGGGCACCGCCTTGGGTTCCGCCTTCGTGTTTTTTATGAAAAATGAAATACCTGAATTGTTCCAGAAAACGTTGCTGGGCTTCGCTTCTGGTGTGATGGTGGCTGCCTCTGTGTGGTCGCTGATAATTCCCGCCATCGACATGGGCGACATTGTTGCTGTTACAATCGGATTGCTGGGAGGATTCGCTTTTTTGCTTCTTATTGACTATATAACGCCACATATTCACCCCAAAGGTGGCCCTGAAGGTCCGGCGAGCAAACTGTCGCGGACCACAATGCTGGCATTGGCGGTGACAATCCACAATTTTCCCGAAGGAATGGCTGTGGGTGTCTCTATTGCAGGTGCCACAACGGCAGATTTCAGCATGGCTGGGGCTTTGGCGTTATCGTTGGGTATAGCCATCCAAAATGTACCCGAAGGGGCGATTATTTCAATGCCACTCAGAAGTGCGGGCAACAGCCGTTTCAAATCATTTGTAATAGGTACGCTGAGCGGCATAGTCGAACCGATTGGCGGTGCACTGGTACTGCTGCTTGCATCGGTGGCGACGGCAACAATGCCTTATCTGCTTCCGTTTGCCGCAGGAGCAATGCTCTACGTGGTAATAGAAGAACTGATTCCCGAAGCCTCGCAGGGCGAACATTCCAATCTCAGCACAATTGGCTTTGCCATCGGTTTTGCACTGATGATGGTGCTCGATGTGGTGATGGGATAATTATGTGGTAAGGCTGCACAATACCTAAAAATGATTATTGTGGCGGAAAACGAAAATATGTACTTTCGCAGTGTAAAAACATATGTATAGCGTGGAGCGATGAAGAATCTCAAGATGTACGAACCCGACGATAAAATGATAACGCTCATAAAAGACAACTACAGCGTGTTGCAGGCGTTGGGCTCGTTCGGCATCAATCTTGGCTTTGGCGACAAGACCGTAAACGAAACGTGTGAAATGAACGGTGTTGATACCTACACATTTTTGGCCGTTGTCAATCTTCAACTGAATAATGTGGGTAATTTCGAAGACGATGAAAAAATCAGCGTTCCCACGTTGTTGCGTTATTTGAAGGCAAGCCATACTTATTATCTTGATTTTCAGTTACCTTTTATTCGTCGCGAACTTGCGGAAAGCATAGACGAAAACGACACGATGGGGCAACTCATACTTAAATTTTATGATGACTACGCACACGAAGTGCAGCGCCACATGAAATACGAAGAAAAAACGTTGTTTCCCTACGTTCAGTCGCTCATCGAAGGTAGTCCGGCGAGCAATTACACCGTTGAAACGTTTTCGAAACATCACGAGCAGACCGACAAAAAATTGCGTGAGTTGAAGTTGATGATAATCAAATATTTACCAACCAACGCAAAACGAAACAATTTGCTTACAGCCACGCTTTACGATATTTACAACAACGAGGAATGGCTCCGTCATCATGCCGATGTGGAAGACTTTATATTTACGCCCGCCATTCGCCGAATGGAACGCCGGCACAAGCAGAACGACGTTACGAATAACCTTACCACAATGATTCGTAAATCCGACACCGAGCAGGCTGAACCGATTTCCGAACGCGAAAAAGATGTGATTATCGGTGTGGTACAAGGCTTGCAGAACAAGGAAATTGCCGACAAATTGTGTATTTCGGTAAACACCGTCATTACCCATAGGCGGAATATTGCCCGTAAACTGCAAATCCATTCGCCGTCAGGGCTCACAATTTACGCCATAGTCAACGGACTTGTGGATATTTCAAGTGTAAAATTATAATTCGTTTGTCTATAAAAAAATAACGGCTTACCAAATTTATTGATAAGCCGTTGATTTGGTGTGTGTTATGCCTATTTTGCGTAGTTGATTGCTCGTGTCTCGCGAATCACGGTAATCTTGATTTGTCCAGGATACGTCATTTCCTCTTGAATACGTTTTGCAATATTCATCGACAGGATTTCAGCATCGGAGTCGCTTACTTTCTCCGCACCAACAATCACACGAAGTTCACGGCCTGCTTGAATTGCATAGGTCTTAAGAACGCCTGGATAGGAGAGAGCTATATTTTCAAGATCTTTCAAACGTTTGATATACGATTCAACAATTTCGCGGCGTGCGCCTGGACGGGCACCTGAAATAGCATCGCAGATTTGTACGATAGGAGCGATAAGAGATTCCATCTCGATTTCTTCGTGGTGCGCACCAATTGCGTTGCAGATTTCTGGACGTTCTTTGCATTTTTCAGCCAAATCCATACCCGACAATGCGTGTGGTTTCTCATCGTCTTCCTCAATTACTTTACCAATATCGTGTAGCAAACCTGCACGTTTTGCCGCTTTTGAATTCAGTCCAAGTTCCGCAGCCATTATACCGCAAAGTTTGGCTGTTTCTTTTGAGTGCTGGAGCAAATTCTGACCGTATGATGAACGATATTTCATTCTACCAATGTGACGAATCAAATCTGGGTGCAAACCATGTATTCCCAAATCGATGGCAACACGTTTACCAGTTTCGATAATCTCTTCTTCTACTTGGCGTCGGGTTTTTTCCACAACTTCCTCGATACGGGCAGGGTGGATTCTACCGTCGGTTACCAGTTGGTGAAGCGATAGACGGGCGATTTCGCGGCGTACAGGGTCGAAACCTGAAAGAATGATGGCATCAGGAGTGTCGTCAACAATGATTTCAATACCGGTAGCAGCTTCCAATGCTCTGATATTTCGTCCTTCTCTACCGATGATACGTCCTTTCACTTCGTCGCTTTCAATATTGAAAACCGAAACGGAATTTTCGGCAACGTGTTCAGTAGCAGTACGTTGTATAGTTTGGATAACAATTTTCTTTGCTTCTTTGTTGGCAGTCATTTTTGCCTCATCCATAATTTCGTTGATGAGCGACATTGCCTCGGTTTTTGCTTCCGCTTTCAGCGAATCAATCAATTGTTCCTTTGCGTCGTTGGCTGAAAGTCCTGAGATTGTCTCAAGTTGTTCAACTTGTTGACGGTGGATTTTCTCCAAATCTTCGGCTTTGCGTTGGTTGATTTGGATTTGGTTTGTTAGAATTTCCTTTTGGCTTGCCAATTCCTGCTGTTTGTGCTGGATTTCATCGTATTTCGATTGCAACGAGGCTTCCTTTTGTTTGATTCGGTTTTCGGCCTGTGCAACTTTATTGTTGCGTTCGTTGATGATTTTCTCGTTTTCCGATTTCATTTGAAGGAATTTCTCCTTGGCTTGGAGCAGACGCTCTTTCGAGTTTGCCTCCGCCGCCTTTTCCGCATCGGCGAGAATTGCATTGGTTTTTGCTTTCAGAAATATTTTTTGTATTACAAACGCAAGAGCTGCTCCTGCAAAGAATGTAATAACTGCTGTGATAATTAAAGTAGAATACATAATAATTCAGTATATATAAATAAAAAACTCATATTGTTTCTAATCCAGAAAACCCCAAAATCAACAGGGTTAGAGAGTAAGCCGATTCTGATTTCCACTGTCCGAAAGGACTTCCGAAGAAGTGAGGCCTATCATCGGCGGCTGTAACTGATCTCTTTTAATGCGAAATAAATGTCGAGTTTTCCGCAGTTTAAGAAACAATACGAGTATATCGTTGATATATATGTCCTTCTATTGATTTATTTTTATAAAATCATCAATTTCTTCACATACTCTTTCAAGTTCGTCTCCAATTGTGTCGCTTTGGAGATTTTGCTCAGCATCAATTAATTTTCTGGCAAATTGCAGAATCGCCATTGTCAGCAGCGATTGCGCATCGGCACTGACGTATTTCTGGCGGAATTTCGCAACCATCTCGTTGATGCGACTACCAGCTTCGCGAATCTTCTCTTCCTCTTCGCGTGGTATCGACAACGAAAGTTCTTTGCCAAGAATAGATAGATGTATGTTTAAATTTTCACTCATTTATTTAATAATGCAATACAAGAATCAATCTCCCGTATAATTCCTTCAATATATTTTCGGGCGGAATTGTCGTTCTTTTCACCCGACGAATCAGATACAGCTTTGGCTAATTGTAATGTATTAACTTTTTGCTCTAATCCTTTTATTGAAAGTTGTTGTTGTTCTATTGTTTTTTTTAATTCTTCGTTTTCCTTTTTTAATTGTTCGTTCTGCGATTTCTGTACAGAAAACATCGACATTAAAACCGATACTTTTGATTTTAATTCTTTAATCGTGTCGTTTACGTTTTGTGTCATTTCCTATACGTTAAATCTCTACAAAGATAAAAAAGACTTGTAAAATCGCCTACAAATTTCCAAATGAATTTATGAAAATCTGTAAGTTGTTGATAATTTGCCTCTTAGAATGAATAATTAAATCCAACTCCTAGGATTTCCTTGAATTGTACCTTTGGACCACGTTGAATTTGGTTTCCGTTGTTGTCAATTTCTATAGTTTTTGTGTCATCGTCGTACAATAGTTGTGTGTTGAAATTGATTGTGAAAAATTTCAACAATTTCCATGTTATCAATGTTTCCCAATCAACATCCACGTTTTGTGGGTTTTCCAAGTAGTTTGAGAATAAGTTCAACTTCGTGGTGAAACCAATGTTTTTCATCCATTCTGCGTTCCATTCCGTGCGAATGTATTGGATTCTTACGTAGCCACCAAATTCCTTTTTTATGTTTTCGCCTGCAGTTAACTTTTTGTATTTGTTGCCGCTTGCGTCAAGGGAATCAGCGTCGCCTGCTGCATTTTGCATGTATGTGGCTGCTTCAACACCGAATGCTCCTGCATCGGCCAAATCTTGGTCGGTCACAAAAATGAATCGTGCCGTGATTGGCGAAATATATGCGCTGAAGTAGTTGTTTGGCTTGTAGTCCATACCGATACCACCGCTTAAATAGCCAGGAGCCATTGCTTTTGAAATAATTGTTGATTCGTAACCGATGGAATCATTGAAGGTGTACGTTTTTCCGTCAGTCATCTGGGTTTTGAAGTCAACCAATGCGGCATAATACCAGTTTTTGAAAGCCAATCGACCATATTTCGACACAAATTCCACTTTGTCGTCGGTTTTTGTGAATGGACGATCCCAATCTGTACCTTTTGAATCGGTAAAGTATTTACCACCTTGGCGCATAATGCCATAGCCAAAGTCCAATGAGTTGTCCCATGCGCTTTTGCCCTTTTTGTAGTTTGCGAATAAACTTGCCACGCCATTGAACGCCACTGAATTTTCGCCACCGGCAGCCCAATTGTAAAGTTTTGTGTTTGTGAATGTTAGATTAGTTAATCCACCAAATTTCCATCCTCCGGTAGAATCTTCGTCACTTACGCTGTTTGTGCGCAGTGCTTTTTCGTTATCGGTAACTTGTGCCATTGTGAATGCGCAGATACCTGATAAGAGAACTGTGAATATTATTTTTTTCATAAACTATATCTTTTAAAATTTTAGCAAATGTAAAATTTTATTCCGAAAACGTTGGGCATTTTTTTATAAAAGTGACAAATTCAGTCAAAGATGTTTCTAAATAAAAAAACGATATATTTTTTATCTTTATAAAGATTTGAGTGTTAGTTGTTTATTTATTTTTTTGAAATCACGAGGTCAGGAAATTCTTTTTTGAATGCAATGATGCCACCAAGCAGATTATAAACTTCTGCGAATCCAAGCTGTTGCATTGTGTTCATGGCCATCAGGCTTCTTCTGCCTGAACGGCAGTACACCAATATGGGTTTGGTTTTGTCGATTTTTTGAATGTTTTCTTGAAAATTGTTGCTCTTCACGTCAATGTTCATAGCATTTTGAATTGCTGTGGAGTCATATTCAATAGGAGTCCGAACGTCAATAATCAGAAGTTCATTAGTGTCATGTATCAATTGAGCTGCTTCTGATGAACTGATGCTTTTTTGTGAGAATGCCCAAATTGGAAATAGCAATAGGGTTAATACAAATAAATGTTTCATATCTTTATTTTTTCAAAAATAGTAAATTTTTTTCAAAAAAACGAACTTTCCATTGCCGCCAAAACAAATCTAATTTGTTGATAATCAAAATCGGGCAGGTGTGTCTTTAATTCGCTGACGGATTTCGTGTTCCAAAATTTAGCAGTTTCTTTTACAGAGGTAATCACGTCGTCAGGCACTAATTCGGTTACATCTATTTCTCCTTCAGCTATATAGTACTCAAGATGTTGACAGATTGTCCGTTCTGTTAAACTACGTTCTTCAGCGATTTCAGAAATGGAAAGTCCTTCGCTGAACATCAGGTACGAAATTTCTTTAGTGTTGAGTTTTGTTTCTTTATATTTATTTTTGATACGTGTTTTCTTTTCTTTGTTTTGTTCTTCGGCTTTGGTCATAAATAGTTTCTTCCGTTCCTCAAGGTTGATTGGAACGTCGAGATTTTCTTTTGTCAGCAGTTTTCCCGAAATGATAGTTTCTATCATTCTGAGACATTTTTTGATTTTTTGTTCTTGATTGAAAAACAGCAATTCAAGGTTTTGTAAATCAACCACATACTGTTTTGCTTTCCGTTTTGCCTCGGCTTTTGCCACAACTTCGTAGATGCCCATGGAAATTTCTTCGAACAGTGGCGAAAAATAGTTTATCGCAGCGGAAATCCGTTGTTGGAGCATTTGGTTGTCGTGGTGGTTGATGAGATTTTGCAACTGCACCGAGAATTTTCCTGCCACATCGACAATATTGAGGATTTTTGGCTCTAACTTTTCAATGTCGGGTTTGAAAATGTGTTTTACGGAACGGTCGTCTTCGGCAACATCGTAGTCGGAGAGATGGTCGTGGAAATCGTTGATGAGCGGTGAAAAGTCGAATGACGACAAAACCATTTGCTCAATGTATTTTTGCTGTTCCGTGGAATAAATCTGTTCCAATTCCGAAGCATCTTTTTTGTCGTTTGTGAAATCAATCACTCGTTTGTCCTGCTCAGGATAATCGTCAACAATCGGTTCCGAAAGAACCAAGCCGTTGAGCGACTCAAGCCGCGAAAGTGCCACGTAAACCTGTCCCGGGGCAAATGCTTCCGACACATCGATAATTGCGCGTTGAAATGTGAGACCTTGGCTTTTGTGTACGGTAACTGCCCACGCCAGTTTGATTGGATAGGCGGTGAATGTGCCTAACACTTCTTCGATGATTTGTCCGGTTTCCTTGTCCAGTGTGTATCTTACGTTTTCCC
>JAFZOY010000145.1 GCA_017552705.1 Bacteroidales bacterium | reverse complement strand
GGGAATTCAGCACTTCCTTGCTTGAGGAACTTCCATCGAAAGCCGTTGCCTTATTGATTTTTGCGTTGAAGGCGATATCGTATTTCGGGTTCATTTTTATTACCTCGTCGTAATATTTCAGCGCATTGGGGTTGTCGCCAAGTTCTTGATAAAGTTGCGCCATAATATATTTGTATCGGATGCGTAGTTTTTTCTTGCGTGTATTGTCGCACGAAAGTTGCAACTGTTGGAGCGCATCCTCGTACATCCGTTGTTGGATGTATATATCGGCATAGATTGGGTAGCACTGTTTTTTTATTTTTTTTGGCACATCGTTTTCCTCGTCCATCAATTTATCGAGAATTTCGCGGGCTTCGTCGTATTGTTCCATTTCCACTTTGGTGCGTGCAAGCCATAGATTTGTCTCGTTGCAAATGTCTTGACCTTTGTATTCGTTCAGCACGTACATGAAATTCTTTTGTGCCTCAAACAAATTCCCTTTATAGAAATGCGATTTTCCCATCAACAAATAAGAATCGTCAACCCATTTGTTGAACTCACGTTGCGAATAAAATGCTTTTTGCCGTGGTGTTGAAGCTGGGCGCTTGGAAACAGGTTTCGCCGTGATGGAATGTTCCTTTATGACTTTTCCCGCTTTTTCGTAGGCTTTGTCCATATTTGCCGAAATTCCGCCATACAGACTTTTGTCTTTGTAGTAGAACACTGGCAGAATGTCGTTGAAAGGTTCTTTGTAGTTGGCTTCTAATGTCTTAACCCCTGTTTTGTAGGCTTCCCGACCGTTGAAATATATATTGTATCGCGATGTCACATTGTGGTACGCACGTGTTCGGAATGTGTTCTTTTTGGTGGAACAACAAACCAACACTAAAATACCGGCCACAAGGCACGAACTATATAATAATTTTTTCAAACTGTCAATTTTATGTTTTGAAACGAATAGAATGACCTATTCATTGCATTAACTGCAAAATAACGAAAGTATTTTACACGGAACAAATTTTATTTTTGATTTTTCTATCGGTCATTCAACAAGCAATATCTTTTTCGTGATTTTTTGGTAATCTAATCTTGTGGTTTTATAAAAATATACATTTGTTTTGCTACTTTTGCCACAAACATAAAGTGATGCAGGTAGCAATTGTAAAATATAATGCAGGAAATATCCAGTCGGTGAGTTATGCGTTGAATCGTCTTGGTATTCAGCCTATTGTGACAAACGACCCCGATGAATTATATAAGGCCGACAAAATTATTTTCCCAGGTGTGGGTGATGCCGGCACCGCTATGCCGTATCTGCGCGAACGTGGACTCGACAAGATTCTCGTTTCCTTGAAACAACCGTTTCTGGGAATTTGTTTTGGAATGCAGCTGATGTGCAAGCATTCCGAGGAAGGCGATGTGGATTGTCTGGGAATATTCGATGTGGATGTGAAACGTTTTCCGTCGGGAACCGAGAAAATTCCTCACATGGGATGGAACACAATACAGAATTTGCAGGGAACATTGCTGAAGAATGTCAACCCCGAAAGTTATGTGTATTTTGTCCATAGCTATTATGCCGAAATGAATCCGCATTCAACGGCAACGTGCAATTATGTGCTTGATTTTAGCGCAGGTATCGAAAAGGATAATTTCTTCGCGTTCCAGTTCCATCCTGAAAAAAGTGGAACGGTCGGCGCTCAGATTCTGAAAAATTTCATTGATTTGTAAGATGCCAAAAACGGAAGAAAATCTTCGGATAGACAAATGGCTGTGGGCTGTGAGGCTGTATAAAACGAGAAGTTTGGCGGCAACGGCTTGCAAAAACAATCAAGTTTCGGTGGCTGGCGTATATGTGAAACCATCGCATATAGTGAAAATAGGAGATGTGGTGAATGTGAAGCGACCGCCCATTGTCCGTTCCTACGAAGTTCTTGGTTTGTTGGCTCAACGTGAATCTGCGAAGGTTGTGGTTGATTTTGTGAAAGATGTTACGCTGCAGTCGGAACTGCAAAAACTTGAGGATGTGAAAATGGTGTTCACTGTGTACCGCGACAAAGGTACGGGACGGCCGACGAAAAAAGATAGACGCGCCCTTGAGGATTTTGGTTATTTATAATACATTTGCCGTATGATTATTGCAAAACAGAAGCGACAGGAAAATATAGCTGAATATGTGCTGTATATGTGGCAGCTCGAGGATTTGATTCGTGCCTACAATTTCGACATTGATGCTATGACGCAAGGATTTACATTGTCGCCGCTGGAACTTCCGAAAGTTAAGCAATGGTACCGCGACATGGCGGATGCAATGAAAGCAGAAGGTATTCATAAAAAAGGTCATTTAATGCAGCTGAAGGAATTGGTGCAAGACCTTTCTACGCTGAATATCAAATTGTTGCAAAATCCAAAGGAAACGAAATATAAAGAACTTTTCACGGCGGCAATGCCACACATAACGGAAATTATCAATCATTCCGATGATTTTGTGCGAAATGAAATTGATGCCTGTTTTACTGGTTTGTACGGAATGATGTTGCTTCGCTTGCAGAAAAAAGAAATCTCCGAAGACACCCAGAATGCCATGAAAACATTCTCCAATTTGTTGGCTGCGTTGTCGGTACGTTTCAAACAGTACGAAAACGGGGAACTCGACCTTGATGATATAGATACTAATTCTAACGATAATTCAAAACAGATATGATACTTTCACCATCGATACTCTCGGCAAATTTTGCGAATTTACAGGCTGATATTCAAATGGTTAACGATAGTGCGGCCGATTGGTTCCATATAGATGTTATGGATGGTGTGTTTGTCCCGAATATCTCGTTTGGATTTCCAGTGTTGAAAGCAATTCAACCTATCGTGCGAAAACCGCTCGATGTGCATTTGATGATTGTGCATCCCGAAAAATATGTGGAACGCTTTCATGCCGCAGGTGCCGAAATTCTTACGGTGCATTATGAGGCGTGCAGCGACTTGAAGCGCACCATCGACCAAATCCATGCAACGGGTATGAAGGCTGGGGTTTCCATCAATCCAGAGACACCAGTGAACGTGTTGGAGGAAATTCTGCCGTTCGTCGATTTAGTGTTGGTTATGTCGGTTCATCCAGGCTTCGGCGGCCAGAAATTTATTCCTGAATCAATTGCTAAAATTCAGGAACTGCGTAAAATGCTGAATGCAAGAGGATTGAATGCAATTATTGAAGTGGATGGCGGTATCGGATTGCAGAATTTTGCGGATGTAGAGGCTGCTGGTGCCGACGCAATCGTTGCCGGCGCATCGGTATTCTCGTCGGCAAATCCGAAGGAAACTGTTTCAAAACTGAAAGGATTGTTATAAATCTTTATAGATGTTATGTTGATATAGCTGGATGATTATTGGTATTTCTAAAAAATGCGAAAAATCCAATAATTTTTCGACTTTCGTCAAGTAGAAATAATAATTTGCTATCTTTGCACAAAAATTATAACTCATGGCAGAAGCACAAAACACAAAAGCAGAGCAGGCGGAAAAACTGAAAGCATTGCAGTTGACGCTTGACAAGATTGACAAGTCGTATGGTAAAGGTGCCATTATGAAACTTGGCGATCATATTGTAGAAAATCTTCCTTGTATTTCATCAGGTTCGCTTGGTCTTGACATTGCGTTGGGCATTGGCGGTTATCCTCGGGGCAGGGTGATAGAAATTTATGGCCCTGAATCGTCTGGTAAGACTACGTTGGCGATTCATGCGATTGCGGAGGCTCAGAAAAAAGGCGGTCTTGCAGCATTTATTGATGCGGAACACGCATTCGACCGTTTTTATGCTGAAAATCTCGGCGTTGATGTTGACAATCTTTATATTTCGCAACCCGACAATGGGGAACAGGCATTGGAAATCGCAGATCAATTGATACGTTCCGGCGCAATCGACATTATAGTGATTGACTCGGTTGCCGCTTTGACGCCAAAAGCTGAAATCGAAGGCGATATGGGCGATTCAAAAATGGGACTTCATGCCCGTTTGATGTCGCAGGCGTTGCGTAAACTTACAAGTGTTATTGATAAAACAAGCACCACGGTGATTTTCATCAACCAATTGCGCGAAAAGTTGGGCGTAATGTTCGGAAATCCTGAAACAACAACTGGTGGTAATGCGTTGAAATACTATGCATCGGTTCGCTTGGATGTCCGCAGAATTGGACAAATCAAAGATGGCGACACTGTTGTGGGTAACAGAACCCGTGTAAAGGTTGTGAAAAACAAGGTGGCGCCTCCATTCTGTCAAACTGAATTCGATATAATGTTTGGCGAGGGTGTTTCAAAAGTAGGCGAAATTGTTGACATGGGTGTTGACCTCGATGTGATAAAGAAAAGCGGTTCTTGGTTCAGTTATGGTGAAACTAAATTGGCTCAGGGACGTGATGCAGTGAAAGTCTTGTTGCGCGACAATGACGAGTTACGACAGGAAATAGAGGACAAGATTCGTGTTGCGATGGCAGAATCTACCGAGAGAAAAGGTAAAAAGGCATAAATTAGTTTTTTGAAAGGTATTACCATCGGGCTGTTTCGTGAAGCTTTTCGTGTAATTCCTTTCCGTAATGGATAGACGGTTCTATCCGACAAATAGTTATATAATGGAATTATACGAAGAAGGTGGCTTGCTTTCAACAGAAATATTGCAGGCCATAAAAGAATTGGGTTTTGAAAAACCTACCGACATTCAGAGTCAGGCAATCCCGTTTTTATTGAGCGAAACTCGCGATTTAATTGGATTGGCGCAAACAGGTACAGGAAAAACAGCGGCATTTGGTCTGCCATTGATTTCCCAACTTGATTTTTCGAAGAATCTGCCTCAGGCATTGGTGATTTGTCCTACACGTGAACTTTGTCTGCAAATCGAACGTGATTTAACGAACTATGGAAAATATCTTCCATTGCAGACTGTTGCTGTGTATGGCGGTGCCGATATTGTCCGTCAGATTAAGAAAATCCAAGGCGGTGTGCATATTGTGGTGGCAACGCCGGGACGATTGGTGGATATTATCAGCCGTAAAAAGGTTGATTTGTCGCAAGTCCGTAATCTTGTGCTCGATGAGGCGGACGAAATGCTTGATATGGGCTTCCAGGAAGATTTGGATGCCATTCTTGAACAAACTCCAAAGGAGAAACGCACGTTGTTGTTCTCGGCAACCATGCCGACAGAGGTTCGTCGAATCGCTTCAAATTATATGAACGATCCGTATGAAATAACGATTGGAACTAAAAACTCCGGAGCGGTGACTGTTTCGCATCAGGCATATATCGTAAGTTCGAAAAATCGCTACATTGCCCTGAAACGCATCGCCGATTTCTATCCCGACATTTATGGAATCGTATTTTGCCGAACCCGTGAGGAAACAAAGGATGTGGCTGACAAGTTGATGAGCGACGGTTATAGCGCCGATGCTCTTCATGGCGATTTGTCGCAGGCGCAGCGCGACTATGTGATGAAGAAATTCCGTAACAAGAATTTGAATATGTTGGTGGCGACCGACGTGGCTGCCCGTGGTCTCGATGTCCACGATTTGACACATGTCATCAATTATTCTATTCCCGACGATTTGGAGACATATACCCACCGAAGTGGTCGTACAGGACGTGCTGGCAAGGAAGGTATCTCTATCTTGATTGCAAATCTGCGTGAAAAAGGTAAACTGAAACGCATCGAACAAATCATTAAAAAGAAAATCGAGATAAAGAAAGTTCCGGGCGGAGAGGAAATCTGTGCCGTGCAGATGAAGGACTTGATACAAAAAGTTCTTTCTGTTGAGGTTAACGAAGACAAACTCAACACGTTGCTTACTCCGATTATCCATCAGTTCGAAGGTATGAGCAGTGAAGATATTCTGAAACATTTTGTGTCGTTCGAGGTGAATCGTATTTTGGAATATTATGAAAATGCACCAGATATAAATCTTGACTTTGAGAAAGAAAACGAACGTCGTCGTGAATTGGAAAATAGAAACCGCGAACGTGGTGAACGTCGTCGTCGGGAACGCGAAGGTCGTGACCGTGGAGAAAAACGCAACCGCGATGAACGACCAAGCCGCAACGAACGTCGAAGCCGTGAACGCGGACGTGAAGAGGGTAGAAACTATACCCGTTTCTTTATGAATATCGGAAAAAAGGAACAACTCGACCAAAGTAAGTTGCTGCGCTTGCTGAATGAACACGCAAACGACCGTGATATTCATTATGGCGCAATCGACATCATGCGTTCGTTCACATTCTTTGAAGTAGAATCGCAATATACCGACAAGATTTTGCGTAGTCTGGAAAATGCGAAATACGAAGGCATGCCCGTTTCTGTGCAAGTTGCGCAAGCACCCAAACAGCCTGAATATGCCGAAAAATCAAAGAAACGTGACGATTTTGGCGGCTCTCGCCGTGAATTCCGTGGCGGTCGTGACTTTGGGCGAAGCAAACGTGGCGGTGAACGTCGTTTCGACCGTGACAGAGGAAATAAAAAAGGCCGTCGTCGAGATTTTTAATTGATTGACAATGAATTCGTTGGAAATTCAAGATATACTTGGAAAGACAGCAATTGATTCTGATTTACAGAATATTGCGGAAAAAGTGTTGCACGACGAACGGATTTCATGCGACGATGCACTGACATTGTACGAAAAGGCAGATTTGAATTTTGTCGGCATTCTGGCTAACTATGTCAAAACCAAAAAGTTCGGCAATGCAGTGTTCTTCAATAAGAATATCCACGTCGAACCATCGAATGTTTGTGTGCATAAATGTAAGTTTTGTTCGTATTATCGTGAACAAAATGCTTCTGGCAGTTGGGAATATTCTTTGGAGGAAATTGAGTTCCAATTGCGGAAGGTGCCACACGATGCGCTTACCGAAGTCCATATTGTTGGCGGTTGTCATCCGACACGAAAAATCGATTATTACTGCGATTTGCTTCGTTTAGTGAAACGGATTTTGCCGCATGTGTACGTGAAGGCATTTACTGCGGTGGAAATCGAGTATATGGCGAAACTGAATGGCTTGTCGATACTTGATGTTCTTACAAAACTGAAGGAGAGTGGCTTGGATGCAATGCCTGGTGGCGGTGCCGAAATTTTTGACGAAGATTTGCGTGCGCAGATTTGTCCGTCGAAGACAAAAAGTGCTGATTGGCTTGCTATTCATAAACAGGCGCACAGCCTTGGTATAGAGACCAATGCCACGATTTTGTATGGTCATAAGGAATCGTTTGCACAACGGATTGACCACATGAATCGGTTGCGTGTGCTGCAAGACGAAACCCATGGATTCAATGCGTTTATCCCATTGAAATATAAGAAGGAAAACAACGTGCTTGGTATAGAACGTGAATTGCCGTGGACTGAGGATTTACGGAACTTTTCGATAACACGGTTGTTTTTGGATAACATTCCGCATCTCAAGGTGTATTGGCCAATGTTGGGAAAAGATTTCTCGCAAATCACGCTGGATTATGGAGTTGACGATTTCGATGGTACCATCAACGATTCCACAAAGATATATTCTATGGCAGGATCGGTTGAAACAAGACCGTGCCTTACGCAGGCTGAAATGATTACTCTCATAAAGGAAAGCAATAAAGTACCAACGGAACGCGATACGGTGTACAACATTATAAAAACGTATTGATGGATAACGGCAATCAGTCGGTGAAGGAATTCCTTACGAAAAATTATTTTTCGTTTTGTTTGTATGCGTTTATTTTGTTGGGATTGCTGCCGTTGTTGCTGATGCCGAAACAAGATATCAATCTGCTTGTGAATGAGCATATTGCGAATTATTTCCTTGATCCGTTTTTTATTCGCTATTCCCAAGTGTTCGAAGGTTGGTGCGTGGTTGTTATTGCGATAGCGTTGGTGTTTGTGTCTAAAAGGAAGTTGCTGATGTTTGTGGTGGCAGGTTTGTTGTGCTGTGGAATCACAATGTTGCTTAAAGATGTGATAATTGGCAATATGCCCCGACCGACAAAGTTTTTGCCCTTGGATTCATTCTCGCATATTTTGGAAGATGTGTCAATTTACGAAAAACAGTATTCGTTCCCGTCGGGACATTCCACGTTGGCATTCTCGCTTATGGCGTTGTTCTCGTCGTTTTCACATAGAAAGGTTTGGTGTGTCTGTTTCTTTTTCGTAGCATTGTTTGCGGCATTTTCCCGGATTTATTTGTTGCAGCATTTCTTTGTTGATGTGTATGCGGGAGCATGTATAGGTACTGCGATTTCAGTTTTTGTATTGTTTTTATTCAACAGATTGATACATATTTCCGATTCTCCGTTGGTAAATTTTCGTGGAAATAAACACCACGAAAATGAAAAGTAATTATTCATGTAAAACCCAAAAATCATTTCTCAAAATGTTTTTTTCGTATCTTTGTAAAAAGATTCGATTATGCAAAACTTTAATTTTTATAGCCCAACTGAATTTGTATTCGGTACAGGTAGGGAAACAGAGTGTGGAACGTATGTAAAAAAATATGGCGGTTCCAAGGTTTTAATTCATTATGGTTCTTCGTCGGCGAAGAAATCGGGTTTGCTCGATAGGGTTATTGCTTCGTTGAAGCAGGCTCAGGTTTCGTTTGTGGAATTGGGCGGTGTGCAACCGAATCCACACGATTCGTTGGTGTATAAGGGAATAGAACTTTGTCGCCGCGAGAAAGTTGATTTTATTCTTGCTGTTGGTGGCGGTTCGGTAATCGATTCAGCAAAAGCAATTGCTATTGGTGTGTGCTATGATGGTGATTTTTGGGATTTTTATAGTGGAAAATCCCCGAAATCGGCTCTTCCGATTGGTACTGTGCTGACAATAGCGGCGGCTGGTAGTGAAGGTTCTGGCGATTCGGTGATAACTAAGGAAGATGGTATGCTGAAGCGTGGGGCTGGTGGCGATTGTCTTCGTCCAAAATTCTCGATACTCAATCCACAACTGACGTGTACGTTACCTGCCTATCAAACGGCATGTGGTGCAACCGACATAATGGCTCATATTTTTGAACGTTATTTTACTAATACACAAGAAGTTGAGGTTACCGATAGACTTTGCGAGGCTTTATTGCTCACAATGGTTTACGAAACGCCCCGTGTGATTGCCGATCCGAACAATTACGAGGCCCGTGCAAATATTATGTGGGCAGGTATGGTTGCTCATAATAATATTGTAGGTGTTGGTCGTGAACAGGATTGGAACAGCCACGGCATAGAACATGAATTGTCGGCATTGTATGACTGCGCCCATGGAGCAGGGCTGGCTGTGATTATGCCATCGTGGATGGAATATGTTATGAACCACAATGTGATGCGTTTCGCCCAAGTGGCAACAAGAGTGTGGGGCTGCCAGATGAATTTTGCAAATCCTGAGGTTACAGCTATGGAAGGTATCAAACGATTCCGTCAGTTCTTGGTAAGTATTGGCATGCCAATCAACTTTGAACAACTTGGTGCAAAGGAATCCGATATTCCAAAATTAGTGGCAACCTTTGGCATTGGCGATGGCGAAACTGGTGGTTTTGTCCATCTAAAGGCAAAGGATATCGAAAATATCTACAAAATAGCAGCGAAAGCCACACTCTAAATTAGAATGTGACTGTTCGGGTTGAGTCGGTGAACGAGCTGAACCAAGCTGTAGCGTTTGTTAGATAATAAACAGCTGTGTTCTCATCTTCGGCACTGTACATTTTTTGCAGTGACGGATATGCATCGAGCATTGACTTTTTAGCCTCGATTCTGGAATCTTCAGCTAATGTAGCTTCCACGCGAACCCATTGGGTTGTGCCATTGTATGCACAAATCTCAACTTTTGGATTTGACGCTAATTGTGAAGCAATACGTTTGCTGTGTCCTGTTTGTATATACAGTTTCCCTTCGAAAATGTTGACTGTACCAAATGGACGTACACGTGGTTGGTTACCTTCGGTTGTGGCAATAAAATAATAATTGCACGATTTAATGAAGTCATATACTTCTTCCATATTTGCTTGATTTGTTGATTTATAGTCTTGGGGATTTTGCGTTTTTTCCTGTTGTGCACATGAGTGGAACAGCAACGCCAACAAACTGAAACAGATAATTTTAATTCTCATAATTATAAAAGTTTAAAAACGTACGCCAAGCGATAATCCAGTCCACGAGCTAATCATTTGTGTTGTGTAGGGCATTTGCAGACCTAATTCGGCACAGCCAAAAATGTGTTCGCCGCAGAATATCTTCATTTTCGCCCCGGCTTCAACAACAGGGGCTATGTGTTCGTTCGATACTTCGAGAAGTAGCGGATTGACATACGGAGTGATAGCAAAGTCCTCGTTCATCCAAATATTATAGGAAAGCCCTTCGGGGATGAGGCAGAGCAGTAACCCAATTCCTGGAAGGTCGCTGTCGCAGTCGGCAAGGAATGCAACGGCCAATAGGCTGGTGAGCGCGCTGATTGGGCATTGAAACAGAAAATTGGCATCTTTGTCGCGCCCAAAGCGTAAACTGTAGTTCAACCCAATGTTGCCGGATTTTGGCTGCCATTCAAAATGAGCTCCGGCAGTGTACATCGGTTGGGTGCGGATGTCGAATCCCGCTTTCCCAAAGCCAGAAAGCTCAAACATACTTTGAGAGTGTCCGATAAACGGAATCACCAATAGCAGAAATACATATACAATCTTTTTCATACGAATTTCGATTTTCAAAACTAACGAATTTTTTTGAGGGGAGCATATAAAAACTGATTTTTCTCCCAAGAAACTGTATGCAAATATCAAGCCAAGTATTCTTTGGAAACGATGGTTATTCTCTTCCGTCGGTAGTTAGTCCTAACTCTTTGCCTTTTTGCAACATAAAGGCAAATGCTTCTGCGTGGTTGTTGCCGATTATGCCGTCGAGAATTGCTTCGCGGATTGCCAACTTAATGATTCCCACCTCTTTGGATGGCTGTATATGGAATGTTTCTATAATTTCCTCGCCGGTGATTGGCGGCTGCCAATTCCGCAATGCGTCTTTTTCTTCCACTTGTTTGAGTTTTTCGCGGACCAGTTGGAAATTGTCAAGGAAACGTTTGACTTTGTATTCGTTTTTTGAAGTTATGTCGGCTTCGCACAACAGCATCAAATCGTCGATATCGTCGCCTGCATCGAACAGCAAGCGGCGGACAGCCGAATCACTCACAATATCGTCAACCAGAGCAATTGGACGTAGATGCAGCGAAACAAGTTTTTGCACATATTTCAATTTCTCGTTCATCGGAAGTTTCAGTTTCCGAAACATATCAACCACCATTCTTCCGCCCACAATATCGTGACCGTAGAATGTCCATCCAATGCCTTCAACGAACTTTTTCGTGCGAGGTTTTCCTATGTCGTGCAGCAATGCCGCCCAGCGGAGCCATAGATTGTCGGTGTGGCGTGAAATATTGTCGAGAACTTCCAACGTGTGGAGAAAATTGTCTTTGTGCGTGATACCATTTATGCTGTCAACGCCTTTGAGTCTTGTGATTTCAGGGAAAATCAACTCCAGCAAGCCAGCTTTGTCAAGAAGCAAAATGCCTCTTGAGGGCGTTTCTGTCAGCATAATTTTATTGAACTCGTCCATAATCCGTTCCATGGAGACAATGGAAATGCGTTCCCGCATCCGCACAATTCCTTCGAACGTACGTTCTTCAATTGTGAAGTTCAGCTGCGATGCAAAACGAACGGCGCGCATCATTCGGAGCGGATCATCGGAAAATGTTATGTCGGGATCGAGAGGTGTACGGATAATTTTGTCGTTCATATCCTGCAGACCGTTGAACGGGTCGAGCAGTTCGGCGAAATTGTCCTTGTTCAGCGACAGCGCAAGCGCATTTATCGTGAAATCCCGTCGGTTTTGGTCTTCCTGCAATGTGCCAGCTTCCACATGCGGTTTGCGCGAGTCGTGAGAGTACGATTCTTTCCGTGCGCCCACAAATTCGTATTCAATATTATTGTAGCGGAACATAGCCGTTCCGAAATTCTTGAACACTGACACTGTGAGTTTTGGAGATATGGCGTGTGCCGTTTTTTCTGCCAAATCAATGCCGTTGCCAAGAGTCACAATATCGATGTCGTTGTTTGGACGGCGAAGAAAAATATCACGCACAAAACCACCGATTACGAAAGCCTGAATGCCTTCGGAATCAGCAATTTCCGATATTTTTTGCAACACAGTGTCGTGTAGAAAATCTTCCATACTCCATTAAATCACGGCAAAGATACAAGAACATTCAGATGCTGTTTAGATTTTTCAAATAAATTGTTGCTACATTGTAGAAAAACATCATTTTGTTTGACCGACAAACAGAATTTGACTACTTTTTAAGCAATAAATAATCTTGCGGTATTCAGAATAAATACTACCTTTGGACAACCAATTTTAAAAGTTGTGAACTATGAAAAACGAAATGGATTCAAGCCCAAAGAGCGAAATAATTTTGTATCAACCCAACGATACGGTGTCGTTGGAGGTGAGAATGGAAGATGAAACTGTTTGGCTGACGCAGGCACAAATGGCAGAGTTGTTTTCCACAACTAAGCAAAATGTAAGTTTGCATATCAATAACATATTCAAAGAGAAAGAATTAGACGCAAAATCAGTTGTCAAGGATTCCTTGACAACTGCCTTAGATGGAAAATTATATAAGACAAAATACTATTGTTTAGATGTGATAATTTCCGTCGGCTATAGGGTGAAATCCATTCGTGGTACTCACTTTCGGCAGTGAAAGGTACATTTAATAAACGATAATATTTCGACGCTATAATGGGGTTTGTTTATCTTGTAAAAACTGTTTTTGAAACCTCCATAAAATTGTGATTCTGAAAAAATAGTATATTTGTTTTCTAATATGAAACAATTTATTCAGATAGCGGTTTTCTTGGTTCTTACGGCTGTTTCTGCAACTGCCCAGAAACTCACGTTGGACGACATTTACAAGAACTACACGTATTATCATACGCCGTTTTTCGATGCGTGCCAAATTTATGGGAAAACAATCTATTGTGGCGAATATGTGATTCCGTTTGAGTCGGCTGACGGGAGATTCCCCGTTTCTCAACTGAAAGCGATTCCCAATGTGCCCCAAAACAGCGATATTCTTGCAAATTCGCAAGGAACGAAGATTTTGTATAGCGAGGATAAAAAATCGTTTCGCCGCAATTCCAGCATAGGCTCGTATATGTACTGCGAAAAAGGCGATTCCGTGCAGCCCAAACCGTTGTTTGACGGTGAAAACATTCAAATTCTCAATCCCGTGTTTTCTCCCGATGGTGAAAAACTTTGTTTTGTGTATAATAACGACTTGTGTTTCACTACGTTTGACGGAACGTACACACGCATAACCGAAGACGGAGAAGAGGGATATAGGAACGGTTCTCCAAATTTGGTCTATGAGGAAGAGTTTGATATGACAGCGGCATATTGGTGGTCGCCCGACTCCAAAAAAATTTGTTTTTTGGAGTTTGACGAGAGAGATATTGAAAATCAGCCAATAATACGTTACGACAGCATTCCCACACATTCTGCCAAGTGGAATGTGGCTGAAGGGATATTATACGCTGACACTACTTTAACTGATGTAATTGATACTATAGTGCTCTATGCAGGTGAAAAAGCGTCGGGATATTCCGTAGAACAGCGATATAGTTTTGCAGGGCAGAAAAATTGTACCCTGAATTGTTGGGTGTACAATTTCGAAACAGATGATTTGACATCACTTGGTAAGGAAATTATTTTTGGGCCGCCTTTTGAGGAAGGAAATCATGGCAACTATTATATTCCATTTGTTACATGGCTGAATGACAACGAGTTGGCTATTTCAGAAATCAATACGGCACAAGATGTGGAATTTATAATTGGTATAGCTCTCTCAGGATACAAAAGTGGCAAGCCATATACTATTCAACACACTTTTGATAGTTTTGTAAATGCGTCGAAATTATTTTCCATTCCCGATTCTTCCAATAATTTGATTGCCTTGTGGGAGTATGATGGAAGGCGGATGTTAGTAATGTTTCGCCCAAATTTTGACAATGGTTGTCCTAAATCAGACTCTGTTCTGATATACTGCGACGATGCTCCTGAAGCAACTGTTTATTTTGATGATTTTGTAACAGAATGTTACGGCTATTTTCCGTCTGATTCCACTGTCCGTTATCAGAAATTTGGGAAAACACCTCACGACCGACAAGTCCTTGCAAAGAATATCTATACAGAACAGGTGTTTAAATTATCGGAAGATACTGGTTGGAACGAGGCGAAATTTTCTGACGACGGAACGTATATGTTGCTGCATCATAGCGAAATAAATGTGAAACCAATGTCGGAATACACCCAGTCGCTCAAGATTGAAAACGGAAAGCTTATTCATCAATGGACGAAAATTGAAAATTATACCATTGGTGGAGTTTCTTATTCCGATTTGAAACTTGCCCCAATCGAGTGGATTAAAATTCCTACAGAAAAAGATTCTTTAAATGCATATATACTTAAGCCGCAATCAAAGAAAAAGAAGAAATATCCTGTATATGTTACTACGTACGGTGGTCCGACAGGCCAGTTGGTTGTTGATGCATACAATTACGAAACATTCTGGTATCAATATCTTGTGCAACAAGGCTATGTGGTTGTGGTGGCCGATACTCGCAGTTCTGACGGGTTAGGGCTTTGCAAAGATATTTATGGCAAGTTGGGCGAAGCGGAAAGTTACGATATGCATGCCGTTGCCGAATATCTGAAAAAACAGTCGTATGTTGACGGCTCGCGAATGGCGATTGAAGGTTGGAGTTTTGGCGGATACCTTTCGTTGCTCACCGCCTCGAAATATCCCGACGACTACAAGGCGGTGATTTCCATTGCGCCCGTTGCCGACTGGCGGTTGTACGACAATATTTATTCCGAAAGATATATGGGGAATCCCATACATAATTCGGAAGGATACGACAATTCGAGTGTCTTGAAATATTTACCCAATATCGAGGCAAGCATATTTTTAGCGTACGGTACCGCCGACGATAATGTCCGTAATCAAAATTCCATGTTGATAATCAGGAATTGCATTGATAATGAAAAAGATATACGCACGTTTGTTTTCCCCGACGACAATCATAATTTGTCGGGACATCGTTCACGCATATATCTAATGCGGAATATGGTTCGGTTTCTTGAAGAAATATTGAAGTGATATTCGGCTAATTTTGCAGTCTTTTAATATGTGTGGAACCTGAATATTTGGTTTTTACAGTAATTCAATCCAATCCTTGAAGATGACGTAATGCACTATCAGCAATGGGATTAGTTGTTTCTTTGGAACAGTCTTCTACTGTTTGAATCAATTCCAGAAGCTCACTATTATGGATACTATCGTTTCTCCAGACTCGAATACTATCGCTTGGGATTTCCATAAGCATCTGACACATCGTAATCAGTAGCATTTCGCCATAGTTTGTTTGAATACTATCTATGGTAAATCTTGTGGTGTCGCCAAATACTTCTTTTTTCTCTCTGATTTCCAACGCTGGAATGTCAGAAAGAACGATGCCTCGGCGACCATGATGGTATATCGTGTCAATTTGCACTCGCATCGTATCGCCTATACAATTCACGTGTTTTTTTGTCCGTATCTCCATATAAGTGGAATCGTTTATATCCTCTACACTATTGCTCCTAACTTCGATAAATAATCCAAAGAATAGATCCGCAATAAAAAAGACCAAACATATTATGCCAACATAGACGATTATGTTATAAATAATCCCTTTAATCCGGCCGACAAAAAAAGCTTTCCAATTCATATTACGATTTTATTGATAAATGTAAGAAAATATTCTAAATTTGAATGCAAATAAATTTGAATTTTCATTATGGAGAAAAAAGATTCGTTGTGTGATATCCAAAAAGGCATTGCTAATACGTTAAATAATATGAGTGATATTGATGCACAAATTACCTCATTAAAGGGGTTTTATGATAAAATCAATATCGGTTGGGTACATGTTTGCTTATCCCACAACGGAGAAATACTATACGATAGTTCGAAATGGAAAGAAAAACGGGTTTTCTTCCTCAATGAATACGAAATGATAAGTGATGCAAATTTAAATGCGTATAAACTTGTTACAGCAACGTATAGAACTTTTTGGTTTGAGCGGAAAACAGAAATAACTGAAACTAATGAAAAACGATTCTATATGTTGTGTATAGTTATATTGAATGAAATAGAACGTTTGAAACAACGGAAAAAAGGCAAATGGAAGGACGAAGAACCTCGTCATATTGCACCGCTCAAACTGACAAAGGAGCAGGAAGAAGTTGTTTTGAAGTTATTGAATGAATCCGTTTTTAAAG
>JAFZOY010000144.1 GCA_017552705.1 Bacteroidales bacterium | reverse complement strand
TGCGCACATATAGGGGTTGTGATTTGCTTTCAAATTAGTATCTTTGCAAAAGGAAATACAGCGTCGATTTGCCTTTATATTATCGTAGAAAGTTGTGATTTGCTTTCAAATTAGTATCTTTGCAAAAGGAAATACAGCTCAAGACTTGCTGATAAGTGTACCAATTAAGTTGTGATTTGCTTTCAAATTAGTATCTTTGCAAAAGGAAATACAGCAAAGTACCAATCAACCAAGAAACCAAATCAGTTGTGATTTGCTTTCAAATTAGTATCTTTGCAAAAGGAAATACAGCAGATTATCAATAAAATACTGTATATCACACTTTTGCAGTCAAAATCACAAAATAAAAAACTGTATTTCAAGACAAGAAATCCTGCTTTTCGGAGCAGGATTTCTTGTTTCTATGCTAAAACAACTCCAGTTGCTGACCGGGACTGTTCGGCTTCTGAGGCTTGCGACCATAAAATATCTCTATGGCTGCAAATTGCTTGTCTGTTATCCGCATTATCCCGACCTGACCGTATTTGGGAATAAAAGACTTTACTCGCTTTACATGAACATCTGCATTTTCGGCACTGGCACAATGACGCACATAAATCGAGAACTGAAACATGGTGAAACCATCCTGCATCAGATTCTTACGAAACAAAGCAGCCTCCTTGCGGTCTTTCTTTGTCTCGGTAGGCAAATCAAAAAACACCAACACCCACATAATCCGATATTCGCTGAAACGATCCATCAATCAACAATTTCGGGATAAGAAATCAGACGGATTTCTCCGTTGAAACACTTATAGAGCGACGATGTTGTCTGCGAAACAGCAACCATCAGCGGACTGCGTTTTCCGCCAATCATCACCTCGGTTGTCGGCAGAGTAAGAAAACGAGCCTTCAAATCTCTTGTAAGAGTTGAATAATCAACGCCTTCGTTTACTATCCCGATTACGATTTCATCGACATAAGGACGATATGGTTCCATGATGTCGTCTGCCAGACAATAGGCGTTGTAACGGTTGTGGTGATGGATTCCGAAGGTTGGCAACAAGCCGCTCTCGACCAAAGCCCTTGCCACGACAGCCCTCAGAATGGCATATCCGTAGTTGAGAAGATTGTTTGGAGCAGCCTCATCGCGGCCTCTTACAAACTTTGGAATTGACGGAAAGACATTGCGCCAGTAATAAGCCGCCGCCCTACCCTCCAGATTGTCGGCATCGCCACTTCTCACCGTTTCGGTCCAGACCATCATGTTGCCAGTCTCGGCTTTCGTGTGTTTGCTGAGAATCATTGCCTGATTATAGATTTTTGCACGGATGGTTTGCTGCCATAGTTGTTTTTTCAGAGGCAGAGAAGCGTCGAGTTGCTTTCTGAAGCGTTCGCTCTGAATTGTATTTCCAGCCAACGGCAACAACAAACCAACGGGCATACACTTTGAATCGCAGGTAACAATGGCGCAGTTGTTATCGAGCAAGGCAGAAATAACTCCCGATGTTATTGTAAGATACATACTGTCGAGCACAACAACACCGATGTCCTCAATAGGAACGGTTGTTGTAAATTCGTCCTTGAAATTCTGGTGCATATTGCTTTTTTCAAGTCCCGGAATCTTGATTACAAGCTGGTTGTTTTTCAGACTAAGGTATGCCGGATTTCCAAAATATAAAGTTCTTTTTATCATGGTATAAACAGATTTCGAGTCTTTTAGCTCTCTTAAAAAATAGGCTTTTAATTTCAGTTGCACGAGAATCCGTACAACTGAAATTTCACCTATAAAGTTTTTTAGTATTCGCCAACCGAAACAATCTGCCCGATATGGTTTACTCGGACTTTTACAATATAAGGAATAAAAGCCAAAGATTTATATTGTTGATATGTGAAACCCTTTAATTTCGATGTTACCGTTGTTTCCAAATGATGTCGGAATATATAATCACGAACAGCATTGTTTCCATACATAACTTTTGACATTGATTGCACCCTAAACAAATTTGGACTTATTGCCGCATAATTATCGGGATTTTTAAACCAATCTTCATCATAATCAAGTGGATTAAAAACAAAGTTTCCATCGGCATCATAGCGTGGGAATACAAAATACTCGTTCTGTTTCATTGTGAAAAGGAACTGCCAGCCTTCTTCTTGCTTGTATGTTTTGTCGACAATAGGAAGATGCTGCATTGCACGCGATGTAGCTTCGTAGAACGAAACTATTTTCTCGTCGAGTTCGTACTCAACATTGCCATTTTCATCTACCTGTTTTTGTCCCTTCTTGTCCAACTTCGGTTTTCGATAAATGGCGACATGATGATTGTTACCAGTGTTCACAAAATCGACTGGCTGTCTTCTGCCTTCACTATCAAGAATCAAATTGCCATCCTTGTCGCGCTTGTCGTGCAAAGCCTCAGCATTACTGATTCCTGTTATTGTAACGCGCTTTATCGCTATTCCCTTTTCCTTATTGAGCCAAATAGGATTCTCATCAAGGTTAGAAAAAGCTTTCTTTGCATCACCGTCAAATTCATTTAACCTATTTTCCAAAATAGAACGAACACGAACATCGACAACCTTATCTACATTCAAATCCTTATCTACAGCCTTTCTTATCGTGTAGATATCTTCAAACCAAACAGTCTTAACCTTTTCAGGCACGTATTCCGAGTGTTGCACATTTAACCATATAGGATTTTTCTCCAATGTATTTTTTCCGGTAAAAGCCTTTTTTGCATCACCACCGAACTGATTCAATCTGTCCAATAGCGCTTCACGATACTTTTTGCATGCAACTGTCTTTATTTTCTCGGCATCGAACGTTGCATTAACTTTTTCCTCTTTTGTTTCGTAGCGTTTACTGTTGCCATACACAGTCTCCAAATGCAACTGGCCACGAGGTGTTAGCTGCATTTTCTTATTTGCACCTGATTTCTTTTTCGAAATATTGATATTCTGCGTAACAACCTTATTCTTTGCCT
>JAFZOY010000143.1 GCA_017552705.1 Bacteroidales bacterium | reverse complement strand
ATAGCAAAACTTTAGATTTTTACTATATTTGGGAGACTTGACATGCAGAATAAATGATATAAATTATGTGAGTGGGAAAGACAGAGGGAAATTCTTTGAAAACGTGTGATGATTCTGTTACGTTTCTCTTGAAAGAAAAAAATAGAGACGTCACAATGTGGCGTCTCTACACGGAATTATAAAATTATGGCGTAATTTCCTATTCCACTGTTCTTGGTAGTCCATCTTTGAACAACAGGAATTCCAATGTGTGAAAACCTCGTACACTTTGTGCCGCTTCGATTGCCTCGTCGGAATCACCGTCGTTCCAATTCATTTCGTTGAAGTTGCCCGATTCGAGTATTTTCACAATAGCTTCTTGGTCAAGCGGCCACGAATCCATATTGGGGTCAAGACCTAAATCGTCAACAGGACCGAACAAAAATGCCTCGCTCATTTCCCATGGCTCGCGGGCGTCAATCCATGCTTCGCACGCCTTGCTGAAATTGTTGCTCGTTCTGTCGGCATTCAACGTTGTGATTGCAGCCTGAAGAGCCGCTGCTTTTTGTTGCAAGTCGCTGTAGGTAGGCAATACCACCGCATCAACATAGTTCGTCACAATCGGGTCGAGCACCTCGTCGGTGTTGATTGATGCCTCGTTTTGAATATACGATTCAAGTTCAGCGAGAACAACGTCCAACTCGGCACAAGCGTCCATTGCCTTGCTGCTCTCGGTGCTGTTGATGTTGTTGCGGAACGGTTGCGGAATTGCCTGTATGGCATCGGCTGCGCCAGAAATGGCATCAACCACTTTTTGGTGCAATTCGGCGTTTTTACCCGAAATCAAGTTGTACAGCGAATTTTCGGCAACCTTTCCGTCACGTGTTCCATAGTAAGAATTGCGAACGGAATAAATGTTGTTGGTATAGTCGTCGCGTGAATGCCAACTATACCACGATTCTACGGCATACAACGCCTCGGTTGTCTTTCCCGACTGATACAAATCGTACGGGTCGCCGATTTTTGCCGTTCCCACTTCGCCTGCAATGTCGCGGCAACCTTCAAGAATCTGTTCCACACAGTTCAACGCACTGGTATAGGTTGATTTGTGCGTTTTGAACGTTGAAGCGAACGCATCGCCGTCGTTGTACGAGGTTGCCCACGATTCGTACAATGTTGTGGCGTCGGACTTCAGCAATGAAGCCACATTGTTCATGTAATTATGCCAACTATTCGCATTCTTCGACGAATATTCAATGTTGGCTGCTTCGACAACCTCTTCTTTTTTGGTGTCGTTTTTTTTGTCACACGATGCCGTTGCCAATACAGCCACAGCACCCAAGATTAGAACTTTTAACTTACTCTGTTTCATATTTACTTTTTTTTTTGCAAAGAAATAGGAAGCAGAGAATGCGTACAATCCCTAAAAGTGGGGATTTGTGAAAGTGTTATTATGATATTTGATTACTATCCCATCACCACATCGAGCACCATCATCAGTGCAAAACCGATGGCAAAGCCAATGCAGTGCAAAAAAAATGGGATTAACAATGCGATAAGAATTGTATTTATAACGAAAGTTTCTGGTTAAATTAATTGCATTTAGGTGCTATATGATATATATTTGCAACCAAAACAATATAATTATGGCACAAACAGCTTTTACCGTAAGAATGGATAGCGAAGTGAAGAAAAACTTTGACTATCTCTGTTCTGAATTTGGAATGTCAACCACCACAGCCATTAACATTTTCGCAAAAATGGTGATTCGTAAGCGGAAAATACCATTTGAAATAGAATTAGACAACGAACAAGAAGTCCTACGACAAGGGCGTAAGGCATTTTTAGCACTCCGCGAGGAAGCACAAAAAAGTGGTCTACATATGACGTTGGACGATATAAATAACGAAATAAAACTTGCAAGAGAAGGCAAATGACAAAAATATATGTTGTGATAGACACAAATGTAATCGTGTCTGCACTTTATTCCCACAAAACCGACGCCGCAACAATTCTGGTTTTGGATTATCTGACACAAGGCATTCTGCAACCGTTAGTGAACAACGAGATTCTTGCCGAATATAAAGAAGTGTTATTCCGAAAGAAATTCAATTTCTCACCGGAAATTGTAACGGAATGGTTGCATTTCTTTGAATCGTATGGCATTTCGACGGGACGAACAGCATCGTCCGAGAATTTTTTTGATGAGAAAGACCTCGTTTTTTACGAAGTGACTTTGGCTGTAGAAGATTCCTTTTTAATTACTGGTAACAAAAAACACTTTCCTCAAACGCCAAATGTTGTTTCTCCTGCCGAAATGATTGCAATTTTGACATTGCTCGATAAAGACAAATAAAAACGGCATACCTTTGGGGAATGCCGTTGCATTATTTTGTAACATACCACACAATTATGCTGGCATTTCTTATTTCAATATTGCATCAATTTCCGAATTGATTTCTTGTGAGTGTCGTCTTCTTCACTCTGAATCACTATTCTTCCGTTTAAAGACAATTTTATTGTTCATTTCTTTTGGTGGCAAAAGAAACGAACCAAAGAAAAACCACCAACGGACCGTCTCGGCTAAAAATCAACTCGTTTCGCTAAAGGAGTTGAAGTGCCATATTTTTGTTTTGTAAAATTCCACGTATTAAGGCACCAACTCCTTTTAACGCATCACTCCGTTGATTTTCTACACGCCTCGCCACTCAGTCGGAAATCAGCCTACTCACAAATCTTCAAAGAAGTATGATGCTGCACGAAACGATTTTTCGACTTCGCAGATGAGCGTTAAGAAAATCTTTGAACGGAGCGTTAAAAACTCTCGGCTTGGCGGCGACGGCTTGTGTGTGGGAGCCATTTCGAGAGTTTAGTGGAGAGAGAAGATTTTTAGCGAAGATGCGGGTCGACGGCGTTCTTTCGTTTCACTTTCTGTCGCTGTAGACAGAAAGTGAAAGATAGCAGAAGCAAATGAGAATAAAGTGGTTTATTTCAATAAACAGAAAGACCTCAAATTGGCGTAACTAATAAATCCTCCGCATCACCAGCAACTCCAACTTGACAAGGTTGGTGAGATAATTTTCCTTTTTTTCTTAATCTCTTTCAAAAAAAAATGCCGCCCCCCAAAAACGAGGAACGGCAAATAATTGAGGTTTTCCAGTTGTTCTTATTGCTTATTACAACAACATTGACAGTTCATTTCACGACGAGAAAAAAAGAACAGATAAATGCCTGCAACCACCATTACAGGGTGAATGAGCAATTGCACAGGATTAAACTCCGTAATGAGTTCCGCTGCGTGAAAAATATTGAAAACCATCATAACGGTTGCCAACACAAGGTTGATGACACGCATTGCCTTACACGAACGATATTGCATACATAACAAGCCGCACATAGGCATAAAGAACGAAATGCAAATCATGAAGCCAATCATTCCGACCGAAACTTCGCCAGTTGCATCGGGCATTGCAATGCTTGCGCCCCAAAATGCGGGCAGAATGTCGGCCAACATGTGCATTGCAAAACCAACCATGATAACCAACCACATAAACGAAACTTTACTAATTTTCATAACAAAAACATTTTTAAGTATTTGACTATAAATTGATTACAAATTTTATTCCTTGAATTTTGCAGCCTGTTTTTTCAACAGTTTCTCGGCAATTCTCATTCCCAATATGGCAACGGGAATTGTTAGAATCAGTACGACAATCAATACGGGAATGTTGTCGATAACGGTTTTCATGAGTTCGTCGTATCCTGCAGGCATTTCTTCAACGGCTGCCGCAAGCGAGCCTTCGGTGTCGGTCCACCAATGGGCGGTGTATGCAAAAAAAGAGAACGAAAACGGCACAAAACTCCATCTGACGCCTTTAAGCGTGTCGTACGAATAGAGGAATCTGATTATTTCGGCAAATGCCGTCAAAAGAATGATTCCTACGATAAACGTTGCGTCTGCTTCGCCCGTTAATAGCCCGACAACGAAAAGAAATCCGTTAAGAATTGTGGCGGTTCCGAAACAACGCAGATTTGCCGCCACATAAAGGTAAACACAGGCGAAAAAGAGTGGCATAATCGCACCGATATAAGCGTAACAAGCAGGGTGAATGATTCCGCTTGTCGCTCCAAGCAAAAACATGGCAAGATAGCCGATTGCCGAAATGAAAATGTGAAATGTTGATTTGATACTCATAGTAATTCTATATTATTTACAGGCACAAAAGTATTGGCTGCAAGAATGCGAGTAAATCGCCATTTCTAATGATTTTGTGAACGATTGTAACCGAGGGTAATGAGATTTTTCTATATATTTGTCCTAAGAATATGAACTAAAAATTATTTTTACTATGCGAAAACTCCTTACGCTTGATTTGTGCAATGCTTCAAATACTGTTAAAATGCTTCGAAACCTTGCAATCATTTTTGTTGCAGTGTTTTGCTTTTCATTAAAGGCAAACGCACAGGAATTTTCAAAAAACAGCATAAAAATAGGCGTTGGTGTAGCAGGTTTTGAAGGCGATAAATTAGATGGTTCAGGGTTGGTGGCTAGGTTCGGGTTTCAACGAGAAATGAGAGACGGGCTGTCTTTTTCTCCATTCTTGAAACATGGTACATTCACTACGATTTTTATCACCGATACACCTGACACTTATTTTAATGTAATTTCAACGGGAATAGGACTGAATGCCTCTATTTTGAAACTATTCTACATTGGTGCAGGCGGAGAAATTTATTATGCACATGGGTTGATAGGTACAGGAGGAGAGTTCAGTAAAAGGTCGCATTATGAAAGAGATTTTGGTATTGATATGTATGCTTTTGCAGGTCTGCGTATTGCTTCAAATTCCAAACGAATTGCAATAAATGTCATTCCTCTTTCAGTCGCATATGGAATAGACAACACCATGTCAGAGTGTTTGTCAGCAGATATGCGAATAGAAATGGATATAAAACTTGCCAAGTGAAAAGTTTTATATTGAAAGAGTAAAAAGGAATGATGTATAGATTGGGAAATGTTTTTTTACCTATATCTCCAATTTTTCAAAAGATTTCATATATTTACCCTCGTGAAAATAAAATAGTTATGAAAGGGAAAACATCGAGAAGGTCTAAAAATCCGATGGAAATTATTGAACAGTTTTTGCAGGAAATGAGTATTTTGTAGAAATAACACAATTTAACCAATATCCTGGTATAGGAAGCCACCACAAAAATTCAACCATGTGATTTATTTCGGGATTGAAACGGAATGAAAAAGAAAGATTGTCTAATGTCTTTGGTGAGAATTCATATTCTAAAACTGGTCCTATGCCAAAGTAACCGACTCCAAATCCTTTATATTCACCTTTTGAGTGCCAAATTAATGTATCGGTTTTCGAATCATACGTAAAGTCTTCATCACGTTCATGCATGTAAAACAAATCCATTCCTATCGTATAGCCAAGCCACAACGCTTTATCATCTTTTTTTAGCACGTTCCATGTCTTCATATATCTAAAAGCAAATCGTTGGTTAAAAGGACTGGGGGTATTAATCGAATATGAATATGTTATAGGGTCATAGTCATAATGATTAGTAGAAGTGTATTTTTGACTGCTCATGTAATGTGAAAGCACAACGCTTCTCCGTTTTTGGTTGTTATTATTCCAATGGTATGAAAGAGAATAGCCATAACTGTTCCGATATGCCCCATACCAACCGCAATACGAATACATTCCGCCAAATTCTATTTGTTGCGAAAATGCATCGGACAACACAAAAACACTGAAAATCAGAAATATGGCACGTTTAAGGTTCACTTGATATTTTTTTACGAATACAAAGATACGAATCTATGAGAATAATCAAGCATATTTGCAATTTTTGGCAAACTGCCGTATATTTGCAAAAATATTTGGTTATGGCAACTATTGCATCAATAGATTTGAATTTCACGTACGCACAAGTGTTGTCTTTGGTAAAACAACTAAATGCCAAAGATAAAAAGCGTTTGTTGCGTGATATGCAAAAAGAACCACGTACCGCAGGTTTTAGAAAACTCATTAAAAATATTCCCGACATTGATGATGCAACAATTTTAGAGGAATGCAAAATGGCTCGTCAAGAGATTTATAACCGTACGCATGGAAAATAACTCTTCTATTCGTGTTGTTGTTGACACCAATATATGGATTAGTCTACTCATAGGTCGTAAATTAGGAAATCTACTTTCAATATTAGATAAACCAAATTTAGAATTAATTGGCACTGATATTCTTTTTCAAGAGGTTGCAGAAGTAACACAGAGAGAAAAATTCTCTAAATATTTTTCCAAGGAAGATGTGAAAAAACTACTTCAATGGATGCATAACAAGATGACAACAGTAGAATTGAATTCAGAAATTCCTTCTCGGTGTCGTGATGCTAAAGACGATTATCTTTTAGAATTAGCCGTACAAGCAAACGCAATTTATTTAGTTTCAGGCGATGACGACTTACTTTCGTTTGGTCAAATAAAAGGATGTAGAATAATGACTGTAGCACAATTTGAACAAGAAATAGAAAAAATATAGTCATTATGAAAAGGTCTTTACGTGATTATTTCTTATAAAACCAATCCACATACGCCAAGCCAATGGCAAATTCGTTTTCGCTGTTGTATTGTCCGGCACCGAACACGCTGTTTGTGTCGATTTGGCGGGTGGTGTAGTCGACTTTTACAACCAAATTCGGCAACACGTTCCAATTTAGACCGAACGTCCATTTGCTCACCTGACAGCGAGCGTCCATCGTCTGCGAGCCTTCGCCTTCCTCCTGGGAATTGTAGTATTCGTAACGTGCAAACGGCGTAATGGCTGGCACGTTTTCGTTGCTGAAAAATCCATTCACGTGAATTCCACATTCAGCCCCGTATGCAACGGCTTTCTTGGCAACAGCGCCTGTTCGGGAATAGGGAGACTTGTTCGATAGTTTGGCATTCTTTCCCGTGATTGCCTCGGAACCGTTCAGATTGCCCATCAATACATTGGCTCGGGCAACCACGAATTTGTTTTTGATTTGCGCGTCGGCACTCCAAATCAGCAACGACGTGTTGTCGATGGCGGAATACGTCTGTTCCTTGTCGGAATTGGAGCCGGTGCTGTTGCAATAATAAATGCTTCCACCTATTCGTAAAGTGTTGACACCTTTATAGTTAATTCGGGCAACGTATGCTGGCGAATTAAAATTGTCTTCTTCAAAAAGTCCTTGTTTTCCTCCTGCCACCCACGAATTTCGGTCGAAACCGTTGGCGTTCAATCCGGCAACTATCATAGCCTCGTAGTCGAAGGAGGAACATTCTCCAAAAAACGCAATCCCTGTTTCGTGCCACGTGGACGGGAGAAGGGTTGTTTCGCCTTCGGGGCGCGACGTTCCAAGGAAATTTATCGGCTCGTGGCTATAATTCGTCAGACCTACGGGAACGATTATGTGCCCTGCGCGCACATTAAACGCCGGCACTATGTGGCGAGTAATGTGGAACTGCTCCAATGCCACCTCGCCGCCTTTTTCTATCTCAGTTTCGTATTCTCCGTTTTCGGAATTTTCCAATTCCATGGCTTGACCTGTTCCTCCTGCTTCAAATTCAATTTCGGAACCCAACGACCATTTTTCGTTGAATTTGTAATCGAACGCAAGCACAAAACGAGGAATGGAAACCGCACTTCGGGTTGTCTTGGAATTGCCGTCCTTTCCTCCGTAAAAACGGTTGATACCATAGTCCATACGCCTTGCGAGCATTTCGCCGTAACCCCCGAAACGGAACGATTCATAATCATCGCTATGCGAAGTTTTTTTGACAGGTGCTTTTTTCACCGTATCGGCAACGGGCTTCGTCGCCCCGCTATACGCATCAACCTGTGCTGTAGCCGAAACAGCCACGCAACAGAGCATGCAAAGTTGAATAATACCTCGATTCATATTCTTTTTTTGAGGCAAAGGAATGGGAACGAAAAAATGTGTACAATCCCTAAAAATGGGGATTTCCCAAACATATTAAGAATTAAACAATCTTTTGTTTTACTTATATGAATGCATTCCGCCGAGTAAATTATTAACGCCGAAATACGTCATCAAAACGGTGAGAAAGGCTATCAGCACAAAAATATGGAAAAATACGGTTTTGTTGAATTTTGGAACAGATTCTGTGTGAAATGCGGCGGCATACACCAGAAAGGTAATCAGCGCCCATGTTTCCTTGGGGTCCCACGACCAATAGTTTCCCCACGAAATATTTGCCCAGATTGCCCCGACAAATATTCCTATTCCCATTAAAAATGTTGCTGGATAGAGCATCAACTTACTCAAAACGGTGAGTGTTTCTATGGTTTCAGCATGGGTTTCTTTATCTTTTGCATAAAAAATCAAAGCGATAATGCCATTGAGCGTGACAAATCCGTACAACGCATACGCCATCATCAACACAGAAACGTGAATACTTAAAATTGGTGAATGCAACACTGGCATCATCGGCGTGATTTGCGGATTTTTCTGTCCGAGCCACGCAACCAACAAAATAAATCCCGAAAGCAGAAATCCGAACGGGACAATAAATGCCGACTTATTGCGCAGCACCAAGGCTATGAGCATTACGCACCATGCCACAAACATCATAGTTTCGTACCCGTTGCTCATCGGAATCCTTCCGCTTATGTAACCATGCAGAAAAACGCCAACAGTATGGAATACTAATGCGCACAGCAACAATATTTTAAGCAGATTTTCAATCAGAGATTTCCGCGGCACACAATTTCTAACAATTTGGGTGAGCAACCAAAACAGTGACAAAAATCCCAACGTGAGATTTATCATAAATAGAATTTTGCAGAACGCCACTTTATTGTAAAACAATTCCGCTTGTATTTTTTTGTTACTCAATGGTTTAATCGAGCCGTCTTGAGGTAATGGACGAACTAAACTTCCTTGTTGCAACATTGTAATCAACGCGACCTTTTCATCAGTTTCGGTGATTGCTTTCAGTAACGGAGAACGGCTTTCTGTTTTCGATTGCAACGATTGCCACAGCGCTCGAAGTTTGTACTGATTGTTTTCATCGAAGAAATCGGTGTATTTTGCATAGTTGCCCTCTATGCCAAGACGGGAACGTAAATCCTCGTTTTTCACAAGAATCATCGGTTCGCTTTTCCACGCATCGGGAAACAGCAGCCAACTGCCAACCACTTGTTCTGCCGTCAAGCCTTTATAACTCGTTTTCCCATACAATTTCAGTGTAAAATCCCGCGCCAATGTGTTAAACGGCACAATTCTGTCGTGATACAGCACCTGCATGGATGATGCAGAGTCGGCATATACTTTTTCCCATATCGGTTTTATTTTCACCGTTTCTTGCGCCGAAAGTTGTTTCGTTCCTAACGACATGAAAATCAAACAGAAACAAAATGCTGTTTTTTGCAAAAGTGGATGATTCAACAATTTTCTAAATCCACATTTTTTAGAAAACAGCAGAAAAATCATCGACAACGCCATCAGTAAATAACCCGTATAAGTAACCCCGATGCCAACCGGATCATGATTGATGCTAAGCCATGTACCGGAAAGATTTTCATCATACGAAGTTTGATAGAACCGATATCCTCTGTACGAAAGCACATTGTTCATTGAGATTTCGCCGCTGATTGTTTCCCCGTTTTCTTCGTGGACAAAAACCGAACTCACATAATCGGCAGGAGCATTTGTTCCTGGGTAATATGAAATAGTAAACTGTTGTAATTCAAGAGAAAACGGTAATTCCGCACGAACAGTATCGTTTTTCAAAAAGAACTTCTGCTGTTCACCTTGATTGAGGTGAATAATCCCCCGCTCTCCGAATGTCCACGTAATTCCCGCGCCAATCAGCATAACACCGAACGCAATATGAAGTAAAAAGGCGGCTGGCCGCTGCCACAATTTTCGTCGGAATACGTACAGCAACCCCACAACGCCTAACACTGTCCAACACGCAAAGAACCATGGCGATTCATAGAAAAAAATCTTCACAAACGGTGTTCCCCATTGTGCTTCCACAAAGGTTGCCGCCGCCAACAGAACGACGATGAACACATATATGCCAACTAAAAAACGCTTCATCGATGCGACAAAAATAGAAAAATAACAATTGGATGATTTGAATTTCCTCAAATATACCTACATCTAATGAGTGAACTATTCTTTGCTACAAACAAAAATGTTTATTAGATTTGCAGAAATAAAATTTACAAAATGGTACAAACAGATTTAGACAAAGCAAGCTACAGCTTGGGAATGAACATTGGAACAAGCCTCAAAGGCGAAGGTGTTACTGAAATCAATGCGGAAATGTTCGCAAAAGGATTGACGGATATTATGAAAGGCAACAAACTCGAATTTTCGCTACAGGAGGCTTACGAAACAATTCAAGCATTTTTGGCACAGGCAAACGCAAAGAAATTTGAGAAAAACATTACCGAAGGTAAGAAATTCTTGGAAGAAAACAGAAAACGTCCCGAAGTTGTAACATTGCCAAGTGGTCTGCAATACGAAATATTGAAACAAGGAAACGGTCCTAAACCTAAAGCAACCGACACCGTTACAACACATTATCACGGCACATTGATCGACGGAACCGTATTCGACAGCTCTGTTCAACGCAACCAACCAGCTTCGTTCCCAGTAAACGGCGTAATACAAGGTTGGGTGGAAGCCCTGCAATTGATGCCGGTTGGCTCAAAATGGAAATTATACATTCCTTCCGAACTTGCATACGGAGCAAATCCCCATCCGGGCGGACCTATAGAACCGCACATGGCACTGGTTTTTGAAGTGGAATTATTGGCTATTAAATAGATAAAAACAGAATTCGTTGGTTTTGTAACAAAAATTGCGTAGTTTTGAAACTGCATAGAAAATAATATGAAACGTTTTATACTATACATTTCTTTATTGTTTCTAATCACCGACTTGTTCGGTCAGAGTTCGCTACAAAAAAGAGCAGAAAATGCCCTACGCAACAACGAATACACGTTTGCCATCAACAATTTCAAAAGCTTGTTTTCCCAAACGGAGAACGAAGACCCACAAAAGGCTATCATTGCGTATAAGATTGGATATTGCTACCGTCACATTTCAAGTCCGCTGCATGCGCAGTTGTGGTTGGAAAAAGCTATCGACTTAAAATATCAAGATCCAATTGCATATTTATATTGTGCTGACGCAATGAGAATGAACGGAAATTTTGACAAAGCGATTTCGTATTACGACAAATATCTTTCGCTCGTTCCGTCGGACAAACGTGGAGAAAAAGGCATAGAATCGTGCCGCACGGCAAAAAAATGGGCACAAAACCCCACGAATTATAAAATCACCAACGTAGCCTATATCAACAGCGAATTTTCGGACTATGCCCCATTCTTCAACTTCGACGGGAAAGGCAACACATTGTATTTTTCATCGTCTCGGGCGAACTCCGTGGGCGACAAAATCCATGGCGGTAGCGGACAACATTTCTGCGATTTGTTTTCATCGAAAGAAGATGCCAAAGGTTCGTGGTCGGCACCATTTCCATTGTCGGAACAAATAAACACGACCAACGAAGAAGGCGCCCCAAGTGTGACACAAGACGGAAATCTGATATTCTACACCCAATGCAACTACGGCGACAACCATTATCAATGTAAAATCATGTCGTCAACAAAAATAGGTTCTTCGTGGGATAAGCCTATCAATTTGGTTGTCAGCGATATACCGCAAGACACCAACGACTATGTCCACCCAAATATTTCCGCCGACGGCTTAAAATTGTATTTCGCATCGAACCGTCCAGGAGGGTTTGGCGGCTACGATATTTGGTATTGTACCCGTCCGTCAACAAAGGACAAATGGAGTAAGCCACGAAACGCAGGCGATGTGGTGAACACCGACGGCGATGAATTGTTTCCGTACTATCGCACCGCCGACAGCATTCTGTATTTTTCTTCGAACGGACATATTGGAATGGGTGGCCTCGACATTTTCCGTGTGAACTACGATGCCAAAGGTAAACCTTACACTCTCAACCTGATGGCACCAATCAACTCGCCATCCGACGATTTTGGTATCACCTTCAAAGACTCGCTCGAAGAAGGATTTTTCAGTTCCAACCGTCCAGGTGGCAAGGGCTACGACGACATTTATTATTTTTCGATTATAAAACTTCACTTTAAGGTTCAAGGACAGGTACTCAACGAATTCAACGAGAATCCTATTCCAAACGCAACCGTCAGCTTGATTGGTAGCGACGGTACGTCAATAGAAGTGATTTCCGACGAGAATGGACATTACGCCTTCGAACTCAATCCGCAGACAAACTACGTGTTGTTGGCGATGCACGAAGGTTTTCTGAATAGCAAATATAAACTTTCAACATTTGGGCGAAAGGAAGATAAAAATTTCGATGTGAATCTCTACATGACGCAGTTGGACTCTCCTATAGAAGTGCCAAATGTATTGTACGATGTGAATCTGTGGAATTTACGTCCAGAATCGATTGTTTCGTTGAATAAACTCTACGAAACATTGATTGACAACCCAAATATCGCAATAGAACTGAGTTCGCACACCGACTACCGTGTCGGCCCCAAAATGACGAACGAAGAACTTTCGCAACGACGCGCACAATCGGTAGTGAATTTCCTTATTGCAAAAGGCATTGATACGAAACGACTTACCGCAAAAGGCTACGGCGCTACCCAACCAAAGGTTATTGACCACAAAACAGCTGAATTGTATGATTTTCTGCAAGTTGGCGATAAACTAACACCTGAATTCATTAAAAATCTTTCGAACGAACAACAAGAAATTTGTCACCAAATAAACCGTCGTACCGAGTTTAAGGTGACGTCAATAAACTATAACAAATAAATGGCAGTAGAATCAAGATATATGCAGCGCGGTGTTTCCGCAGGCAAAGAAGACGTTCACAATGCAATAAAAAATATTGACAAAGGCTTATATCCACACGCCTTCTGCAAAATCATTCCCGACATTTTGGGCGGCGACCCTGAGTATTGCAACATTATGCACGCCGACGGAGCCGGCACAAAATCATCGTTGGCATATCTTTATTGGAAAGAAACTGGCGACCTTTCGGTTTGGAAAGGCATTGCGCAAGATGCACTGATTATGAACATCGACGACCTTCTGTGCGTTGGTGCGGTTGACAATATCTTGGTATCGTCAACAATCGGAAGAAACAAGTTATTGATTCCTGGCGAAGTAATTTCCGCTATCATCAATGGTACCGACGAACTGCTTGCCGAACTGCGCGAAATGGGCGTCGGCGTATATGCCACAGGTGGAGAAACCGCCGATGTGGGCGACTTGGTTCGTACCATTATAGTTGACAGCACCGTTACCTGCCGTATGAAACGCAGCGATGTCATCAACAACGCAAATATAGCAGCAGGCGATGTGATTGTTGGTCTTGCTTCGTATGGTAAAGCTTCGTACGAAAAAGAATACAACGGTGGAATGGGCAGCAACGGCCTCACTTCGGCACGACACGATGTGTTTGCTAAATATCTTGCGAAAAAATATCCTGAAAGTTACGATGCAGCTGTTCCCGATGATTTGGTATATTCCGGCAATCTGAAACTTACCGATGCGGTGGAAGGCTCACCTATCGATGCTGGAAAATTAGTACTATCTCCTACCCGCACCTACGCTCCGGTAGTGAAAAAATTATTGGATGCAATGCGTCCACACATCCACGGAATGGTACACTGTTCAGGAGGAGCGCAAACCAAAGTCCTGCATTTTATTGACAATCTGAAAGTTATAAAGGACAATCTATTCCCTGTGCCACCGCTATTCAAAACAATCCACGAACAAAGCGGCACCGATTGGAAAGAAATGTACAAAGTGTTCAATATGGGACATCGATTGGAAGTGTATGTTTCTCAGGAACATGCGCAACAGGTTATCGACATTTCAAAATCATTCAATATCGATGCACAAATTGTTGGTAGAATTGAGGCTGCCGATAAAAAAGAACTCATTATTAAAAGCGAATTCGGAACATTTAAATACGAATAATATCTACAAGAAAATGAAAAAACACATTTTTGGAATAGTATTAGCCATAGTCTCAAGTCTTACAATGGTAAGTTGTGGAGACGATGAAAACGAAAATACACTACCTTATCGCTACTCAAGGAGAAGTTACTTTGACGACAATAGAGGATTAATCATAATTGATGAGTCTATTTATGTATATGAGATACAATACGATAGGTTCTCCGAAGAAATTACAGGTTTAGTAGAAACCATCTACTACACCACGGATTTTTGTGACGACGATGGACATACTATAAAGAAAGAGGACTTTGTTGCAGGACTTCTTGAAGATATAGATCCTGAAGACTACACTATTTCGTGGAACGGCAACATAGCGACCATTACCTACAGCGAACATATTTATTCAAGACTTGTTAATCGTCATACTCTTAAAACGGCATATTACGATTCGGACGGTATGTGGCTTGAATTTCACGATTTTCCGAAAAATCATGGGCAAGATTACTAATTATGGAGTTTTTTGCATATTCTAATATTTTCATTCAAAATATTTTTATATTTGCACACGTAAAACAACGATATGATTTTAGAAACAGTATTTGTGGTAGTCGTGGATGTCATTCAGTAATGAATGGTGTTTGACTATTTCGATATAAAAGCACCATTCTTCAAGAGTTTGGTGCTTTTTTTTTTGAAAGAATATCAGAAAGTAAAAATTAAGAATTAAATAAAAATACAATGGGATTTCCGTTACGAAGCGAAACATCGACGCAAGGTCGTTTGATGGCAGGAGCACGAAGCCTTTGGCGTGCTAATGGTATGAAAGAAGAACAAATCGGCAAACCTATCATTGCCATTGCGAATTCATTTACACAATTTGTTCCCGGACACGTTCATCTTCACGAGATTGGACAGAAAGTAAAGGCTGCAATTGAGGCACAGGGCTGTTTTGCGGCTGAATTCAACACTATCGCAATCGACGATGGAATCGCTATGGGACACACGGGTATGCTCTACTCGCTTCCTTCACGCGAAATTATTGCCGACAGCGTGGAATATATGTGTAACGCACACAAAGTTGACGCTCTCGTTTGCATCAGCAACTGCGACAAAATCACTCCGGGTATGCTGATTGCCGCCATGCGTCTGAACATTCCTACAATTTTCGTTTCGGGTGGACCTATGGAAGCCGGCGTAATCAACAAAGAAAAATATGATTTGATTGACGCCATGGTTATGGCTCTTGATTCGAACGTAAACGATGCGACTCTCGACGCTGTTGAGAAAAATGCTTGTCCTACCTGTGGTTCTTGCTCGGGTATGTTTACGGCTAACTCCATGAACTGCTTGACCGAAGCGCTTGGTTTGTCGCTTCCTGGCAACGGTAGCATTGTGGCAACGCATAAGAATCGTGAGAATTTGTTTATCCGTGCAGCAAAACAAATCGTTGAAAATACCAAGAAATACTACTACGACGGCGACACCTCGGTTCTTCCGCGTTCTATCGCCACTCGTGCGGCATTCTTGAACTCAATGAAGATGGATATTGCAATGGGCGGCTCGTCGAATACGGTGCTTCACCTTTTGGCTGTTGCTCACGAGGCAGGCGTGGAATTCAAGATGAAGGATATTGATATGTTGTCGCGTCAGGTTCCTTGCATCTGCAAAGTTGCTCCTAACACGAAGAAATATCACATTGAAGACGTGAACCGTGCCGGCGGCGTGATGGGAATCCTTGGCGTACTTGACCGTAACGGTTTGCTCGACACATCTGTAAAACGTGTTGACGGACTGACATTGAAGGAAGCGTTGGATTCATACGACATTCTTCGTCCGACAGCAAAGGCAGAATTGACCGAGATTTACAAAAGTGCTCCGAAAGGCGACAGAACAACGGCTATGGGTTCTCAAAACACAATGTACCAAGAATTCGATACCGACCGTGCTAACGGTTGTATCCGCGACATTGCCAATGCCTACACGAAAGACGGCGGTTTGGCTGTGTTGTTCGGAAACATTGCAAAAGAAGGCTGTATAGTGAAAGTTGCCGGCGTTGACGAATCATTGTTCACATTCAAAGGAACTGCCAAAGTATATCATTCTCAAGAAGATGCGTGCGACGCAATCATCAAGGACGAGATTCAGGCAGGTGATGTTGTAGTAATCATCTACGAAGGTCCGAAAGGTGGTCCTGGTATGCAGGAAATGCTCTACCCGACTTCATATCTGAAATCAAAACATTTGGGCAAGGCGTGTGCGCTCATTACCGACGGACGTTTCTCTGGCGGAACTTCTGGTTTGTCTATCGGACACGTATCGCCTGAAGCTGCAAGCGGTGGCGAAATCGGATTGGTTCGCAACGGCGATACAATTTTATTCGACATTCCTAACCGTAAGGTGGAATTGCTCATCTCCGACCAAGAAATGGAGAAACGTCGCGCCGAAGAATTGGCAAAAGGCAAGAACGCTTTCAAACCGAACAGAGAACGTTTCGTTCCCGATTCATTGAAAGTGTATGCTCAAAACGTTGCCTCAGCAGACCTTGGTGGTGTACGAGTAATTGAATAATTAAAAATTAAAAATGAATAATTAAGAATTTTTATAACCTTTAATTCTTAACTTTTAACTCTTAATTCAAAATGACTGGTTCAGACGCACTATTACAATGTTTGACAAACGAAGGAATCGACACCGTTTTCGGTTATCCGGGCGGAACGATTATGCCTTTGTACGACAAATTATATAGTTACACCGACAAATTACGTCACATACTCACCCGCCACGAGCAAGGAGCCGTTCACGCGGCACAAGGTTACGCACGTGCAACGGGAAAAGTGGGCGTTTGTATGGCGACTTCGGGTCCCGGAGCCACAAATCTTGTTACGGGTATTGCCGACGCAATGATTGACTCAACGCCTATTGTAGCCATCACCGCACAGGTTGTTTCCCGCTCTTTGGGTACCGACGAGTTCCAAGAAGTTGATATTATTGGTGTTACCATGCCTATCACGAAATGGAATTACCAAATCACTTCTGCCGACGAAATTCCTGAAATCGTGGCAAAAGCGTTCTATCTTGCCCGCACAGGTCGTCCAGGTCCTGTGTTGATTGACATCACGAAGGATGCCTTGGTTGCCGAAGTAGGCGATTTCACATACAAACCATGTGAATACGTTCGCGGTTATTATCCGTACCCAAAACTGAACCAAACGGAAATCAACGAGGCAATCGCATTGATTGACAAGGCAGAAAAACCTATCATCTTTGCTGGTCACGGTATTGAGATAGCACAAGCTCAAAAAGAATTGATGGAATTATCGGAACGAGCAGATATTCCAATTGCATCAACAATAATGAGTTTAAATACCATTGATTATGAACATCCCAATTTTGTTGGTATGCTTGGAATGCACGGAAATTATGCGCCAAACATTAAAGCCAATGAAGCAGATGTTATTATTGGTGTAGGGCTTCGTTTCGACAGCCGTGTGACGGGAAATTTGGCGAAATTTGCAAAACAGGCAAAAATCATTCACATTGAAATTGACCGTGCCGAAATCGGCAAGATTTTGAAACCTACTCTTGCCGTAAACTGTGATGCAAAAACGGCATTACAGGCTCTCGCCAAAGCTGTAAAACCTGCTAAACATACCGAATGGATACAAAGTTTCAAACCTTTGTACGAAATTGAAAAAGAGCAAGTTATTGAACCAGCAATTCATCCTAAAGATGGTGATATAAAAATGTGCGAGGTTATTAACATGATTTCGGAAAAAACAAAGGGAACTGCTATAGTGGTTACCGACGTTGGACAAAATCAAATGGCAACCTGCCGTTATTACAAATTCAAAAACGGCTCAAAAATCATTACGTCTGGTGGACTTGGAACCATGGGTTACGGCATACCCGCTGGCGTGGGAGCAAAAGTTGGTCGTCCTGAAAAACGAGTAATCACATTTGTTGGCGATGGCGGTTTCCAAATGACAGCACAAGAATTAGGCACCATGGCAGCCGACAATATCGGATTGAAAATTGTTCTTTTGAATAACACATATCTTGGAAACGTTCGTCAATGGCAGGAACGATTCTTCGGTCACCGCTATTCGTTCGTTGACATTGCCGGTCCCGACTACATTACCATAGCCAAAGGTTGGCAGATTGCCGGCGAACGCGTGGTTGAACGCAAAGACCTTTCTGCCGCAATCGACAGAATGTTGGCCGACGATAAGCCATACGTGCTCGAAGTTGCAATTGAACCAGAAGAAGGCATTCTTCCAATGGTTGAGCCAGGTGACGGAGTTTCTGACATGAAATTACATTAAGATTATGGAGACAAAACAATATACAATCACTGCATTTACGGAAAACCACATCGGTTTGCTGAACAAAATCACCATTGTGTTCACTCGCCGTAAAATCAACATCGAAAGTTTGACGGTTTCGGAATCGCAAATCAAAGGAATCCACAGTTTCACCATTGTGGTAAATTCCACGAGAGAAACGGTTGAAAAAGTTGTAAATCAGATAGATAAACTTGTGGAAGTCATCAAGGCATTCTTCTACGAAGAAGAACAACTTATTGCCCAAGAATTGGCACTTTACAAAATGCCGATGTCGGCAATCAAGATGATAAACATGGGCCGATTTATCCGCGAAAACAACGCCCGTATCCTTGACATGCAGCAAGAATATTTCGTAATTGAAAAGACGGGAACGGCTGAACAGACGCAGGAATTATTGGAAAAACTCCGTCCGCTCGGCATTCTTGAATTTATCCGTTCAGGCCGCGTTATCATCACCAAACCGATGAAGACGTTGGATGCCTATATGGATGAAAAAGACCAGAATTATTCATTTGTATAACATAATTTCTTAAGTAAAGCCACGTGAAGAACGTGGCTTTTTTATGTAATCACTCACAATGATTCGAAGAGCTACCACAAGTGACATCGAAACGATAATCAACCTGTTGCATCAGGTTGACATGGTCCACTACCGTATTCGTCCCGACCTGTTCAAACCGAACACCACAAAATATAATGAATTGGAACTCAAAGATTTGCTCACTGACAACAGCAAACCAATATTTGTGTACGATGAAGGTGGCGTATTGGGATATGCTTTTTGTCAAATAACTGAAGTTCAGGGCGATATATTACTACAAAACACCAAAAATCTCTACATCGACGATATTTGCGTTGATGAAAATGCACGTGGCCGGCACGTTGGAAAAGCCTTGTTCGAATATGTACGCAATTATGCGCAATCAATTGGTTGCCATAACATTACGTTGAATGTATGGACAGGAAACGATGCCGCCCTATCGTTCTACAAGAATATGGGAATGCACGTGCAAAAAACAACTATGGAAGTCGTTTTGAAATAACATACATTTGCCTGACACTCCCGTCAAAAATTATATAAACGTTTCATTTCGTGTTAAGAACTTCATTATTTTTCTGTTTTTCAATTTGAAAAACTTGTTTATTTTGTATTCGCTTTTCAAGAAGTGTATTTATTATATAATAAATTGATTAACAAATACTTAAAATAAACAATATGAAAAAATTAGCTTTTGTTGCTACAATTTTGGTTATCTGTGGATTGCAACTTTCCGCACAAGATTCCACATATTATTGGAAAAATGGTAAAATAAAATGTCAAGGTTCTTGGATTGATGGTACCGAACAAGGTTTATGGACATATTGGGATTCTCTTGGCAACAAGGTTCAGGAATCAACATTTTTGAGAGGTCGTCTCAACGGCAAAAACTGCATCTACAAAAACGGCATAAAAATTCAGGAAGCAACGTACGTTCTTAATGAATTGTCAGGTCCTTACAAAGAATGGAACGAAAGCGGCACCATATTGGTGGAAGGCTACTACAAACGCAACAAACAAGATTCTTCATGGAAATACTACTATCCACAAGGCCGCTTGAAAAAAGAATATATCTACAAAGGCGACACTGTGCTGATTTGGAGTAATTGTTACATCCGTGGCGGATGTACTGTGGTAAACGGCGAAGGTATGTATCAAGAAACATGGGGCAACGGTAGCGTTAAAACACAAGGTCAAATCAAAAATGGTTTGAAGGAAGACGAGTGGGTTTCGTATTTCGAAGACAGTAAAATAAAATCAAAAGGCTCGTACCACCAAGGCGAGAAAGTCGGGAACTGGATAGAATATTATTCCAACGGAAAAATCAAGGAACAAATAAGTATGACCAACGGCACATACGAAAGCTACTATGAAAACGGGAAAATCAACCAAAAAGGCTTCTACAGAAATGAGAAAAAACATGGTGATTGGACAATTTGGAACCAAAACGGAAAAATCATTAGAGAAAATCACTACGAAGAAGGAAATCTTGAAGGTGTACAAAAAGTCTGGACCGAAGACGGAGAACATTTGTTGTCATCAATAACATACAAGAACAATCTTAAAAATGGTTTGGCTCAATGGTGGCTTGCTGACGGAAAAATTGACATTGAAGGTACTTTTGTAAACAACTTGCCAGATGGCGAATGGAAATATTATCGCCATGATAATGGTAAAATCGGAAATACCGGCAAATTCTCACAAGGTAAAAAAACGGGACATTGGATGTGGTACTATGCCGACGGTTCAACATGGAAAGAAGGCGATTACAAAGATGACCTAAAAACGGGAACATGGACATTCTATTATGAAAACGGTCAAAAAGAACACGAAGGAAATTTTGAGAACAACCTTGAACAAGGTGAGTTTACTCAATGGTTCGAAAATGGAAAAACAATGACCATCGGCTACTTTGACAAAGGTTTGATGACGGGAACATGGACTGGTTGGTACGAAGAAAATCCAAGTCAAATGAAATACAAAGTTGAATACAAGAATGGTGTAAATCACGGTGTAGCAACATATTGGAACGAAAAAGGAAATGTTCAATCCGAGAAAAATTACGCTAATGGTCAATTGCACGGTTCATCGAAGACTTATTTTGTGAACGGGAAACCAAATATTTTCGGTCAATACGATAATGGCAAAATGACTGGAAAATGGCAATATTTCAACGAATCTGGCGTATGTGAACGTGACATTTCATTTAAGGACGAACGTCCCGATGGATTGTGGACAATCCGCTATAAAGAAGGTCCCGTAAAAGAAGAATCGAATTACAAAGACGGTGAACGCCATGGCAAATACAAAGCGTATTCTGTACAAGGCGAATTAATCTACTTTGTGAAATATAAGAAAGGACAGCTTAAAAAAGTGAAAATAGACAAACGTGCTAAAGCTTCTACTGTAAAATAATGGAAAAGAGTACCTACGAACGATTATTGATAGAACTCGCAAAAAAGCGGGAATACCAAAAACTATTGGATTTGGCGAACGAGGTTGTCGCTGAATATCCTGATTGGCACATTGCTTGGCACTATTTGGCAACGGCCTACGGATTGCAGGCAAACCACGAAAAAGCTATCTCCTACTTTATCAAAGCATTGGAAATCAAACCAAATTCCGAGAAAGCATTGTACGGATTGAGCGTTTCTTTCCATGCCTTAAAAATGCACGAAGAAGCTATTGCCTGCCTGCTCAAACATCAGGAAATCAGCGGAAAAGAATTCAAACTCTCGTTCGCATTAGGTGTCAATTATTCGGAAATCAACGAAATCGACAAGGCCATCGACGCATTCGAAAATGCGCTAAAAATTCGTCCGGAAAGCGAAGAGGCTCTATTTTGCCTGGCAGACTGCTATCGTATCCAAGAAAAGTACGAACAAGCGATTGAATATTATCTGAAAGCACTGCAATTGAATCCAAGCAACGTATTCGTGTGCCACAACACAGCGGTGTGCTATAAACAATTGAACGACAACGATAATGCGATTGAATATTATCAGAAAACACTGAAATTAGATCCGTCATTCCTTCATTCGCTCCGCAATCTTGCCGACATATATATCGAGTTGAACCGTCAAGATGAGGCAAAAGAATTAATACAACGAGCATTGAAAATCAAACCTGATTCTCAGGAATTGCTTGGCTTGATGGAAAAATTCAACTAATTAAATTGCGAACATTTGTCCACGTTTCAGCATCTTCTTGTATGCTTTTTTATCGAAACGGTAGAGACGTGCTGCACGGTGCGACACGTTTTTTTGTTTACGTCCAGTATCGTGGAACACACCTAAATTCAACATTCGTTTTCTAAAATTACGTTTGTCGAAAGATTCCAAAGTCAATGCTTCATATACCTCCTGCAAATCCGACAACGAAAATTCTTTCGGCAATAGTTTTAACAGAATCGGGTCGATATGTACCTGTTCCTGCAATTTAGCCAACGCCGCATCGAACAACTCCCTGTGGTCGAACGCCAATTTAGGGACATTATTCACAGAAATCCAATGCAATTCCGAAGCATCGGGACCAACTTTCATAGAATAATCGGAAACGCGCACCAACGCATAGTAAACCACTGTGATAACCCGTCGTGTCGGATAGCGGTCGAGTTTACCAAACGTACCGACTTGTTTCATATAAATGTTGGTCAAACCCGTTAAATCGTATAATCGACGCATTGGAGCGGCATCCAAATCTTCATCCAAATACACAAAACCACCTGGCAACGCCATTTGTCCAAAATCAGGCTCTGTATTTCTTTTTATAAACAAGGCCTTCAACTCACCTTTGTCGAAGCCAAATATCACACAGTCAATTGAAAAGTTGTCGATTTCCGTTCTTTCTGCCATACATTTATTTCTTAAGTGGTTTTACCATAACCATCAACACATCGTGTTTGCCTATGGTAGCCTGTAAATTCTTTTTTGTTGTTCCAATATCTTTTTTTGCATAGAGATCACGCACCGTACACGCCGTATTCGCAAACACAATTTCTTTGTTGAACAAACTATCTTTCAGAACGTGTTTGCCCCAATCAAAGGTTAATTTATACGGATTCTCACCCGTATTCAGAAAACACAGCGCCCATGAACCATCGTGCAATGGTTTCGCCCAGATTTCCAAATCTCCTTGCTTTGCATATCGAAATGCCTGAATCCCCAGTTCATCTTGATTCACAGCAATTATTTCCTTATTTGTAAGAATTTCCAAGGTCTGTTTTGATGTTTTCCGAACATCATTTCCCAGCATCAAAGGCGAGGCTAACATACTCCACAAAGCGAAATGTGTTCTATCTTCCGCCAACGACATACCATTTCCGACTTCCATCATATCGAAATCGTTCCATGCGCCAGGATGTGCATACTTACGAAGCGTGTCGTTGTTACGCATATTCAAAATCTTCATAATCCCCCACGCCGACCACTGGGTTGGCAATCCATCATCGTGACGATCTTCACAATCAAAACACGGATAAATGTCACCGGAAATCCGCCAACAATGCCCAATTTCGCCAGCCCACAGCCAAGGCTCGGTATCACCCCATTCGCAGATGCTGAACAAAATTGGTCGTCCCGTGGCATACAACGCATCACGCATGGTAGTATACGCCGCATCGGACGTAAGATTTCCATGATAGCACCAATCGTATTTCAAGTAATCCACACCCCACGAAGCATACAACATTGCATCCTGGTACTCGTGTCCACGACCACCAGGATAGCCGCCGCACGTTTGAGTTCCTGCACAATTATAAATACCGAATTTCATTCCTTTGGAATGGACATAATCCGCAAGATGTTTTATTCCATTCGGAAATTTAACAGGGTCTGGCACCAGATTTCCATTGGCATCACGTTCCTTCGCCATCCAACCATCATCAATTACCACATAATTGTAGCCAGCATCGCGCAATCCCATTGAAACCATGCAATCCACAACGCCCATCACCAAGTCCTCGTTAATATCCGTTGCGAACGTGTTCCAGCTGTTCCATCCCATCGGAGGCGTTTGAGCAAGCCGTTCCGCTTTCTGCGAAAATCCACAGAATGGTACTAAAACACAAACACTTATCAAAAGTAAAAGACGTTTCATGCAAGATTTACTTCACATTAGACAAATATACGTTTTTATGCTTTACTGACAATAGAAAGAAGGATTTATTATTAACAAAAAAAGTCCCGTAAGCAATACCTACGGGACTTTTCATTTTTTACGTATGTTATTTATTAATCTTCAATGAAATCATCATATTCCGAAACGGTTCCAATTACCTTGAACTCTGTTCTACGGTTCAACGCACGTCCGTCTGGATTATCGGCACCATCATCGAATTTGTTTGGTGCAATAGGAACTGAGAAACCATAACCCTTACCTACGATTCTTGATTTTTCAATACCTTGTTTTACAACATAATCAACAATTTCATCAGCACGTTTTTGTGACAATTTCAAGTTGAAGGCCTCACCACCGTGGTCGTCGGTGTGACTACTCAACTCAACCACGATTTCAGGAGCTTCTCTCATAAGAGACACAACCGATGCGTCAAGAATTTCCTTTTGTTCCTTTTTCAAACGGAATTTACCATATTCATAGTAAATGTTCTTAACCACCAACGCATCTTTCGTTATCGAATTGATTCCGTAATCCTTCAAATGAAGCGTATCAGGTTCGGTAATTCCTCGTGTTGAGAATGGAATGAATGCTGAACCAGAACGAACATTTTCAAACTGCAATACATATTGATGATTTGGTTCAACAGTGAAATAGTAACGGCCAGTTGAATCTGTTTCTGTGCTTGCGATGAACACCTTCTCGTTTGAGTTACCAATGTACAACGCTACACGGCTACCTGCCAAATAATGTTTTTCTTTCTCAGCAGAAGCGGTTGTTGCAACCGAATCAGCTATGTCAACAGAAACAGAATCCTTAACACCCGATGTTTCGAAATTAGCAGAAACAAGATCAGAAATCTTATTGTCAACCAATTCATATACACGGCCAGTTACAGGAATATCGAATTTAACATCTTCGTAGTCAACATAATAGATATCATCGCAACAAGTTTCCATACCACCAGTCATAGTACCCACGCGGTTTGTAGCGAAGAAAGCTTTTTTACCATCTGGGCTCAATGCAAAATAGTAATCATCGTATGGTGAGTTGATTGGATATCCCATATTTTCAGCAGGAGTCCATTTACTCATTTCACCATTTGACTTGAAGATATCAAATTCACCCATAGATGCAAGACCATTAGACGAGAAATACATTGTTCTTGTAACAGCATCATAGTATGGTGAAATTTCGTCACCAGCAGAGTTCACCTTATTACCACAGTTTTTCGGTTCACGCCACTCGTTTTTCTTCGACATAAATATTGAATACCAAATATCATATCCACCACGTCCACCTTCACGGTTTGAAACGAAGTACAATATTTCATCGTTTTTCTTTGATTCGTTACCAACAGCAACGTGAATATTAGCTGTATTCTTAGCGTTGATGCTTTCAGGAAGTTCTTCAGGAGCTTGCCATGTACCGAATGTATTCTTTGTTACGTAGATTTTGCATACATCTGGTTTATATTTTGAAGAAAGGAATTTCTTTTTACCCTTCGTGCAACGAACAAAGTAGAAACGTTGCATATCAGGAGAGAATGCTCCATGAGTAGCATTCAAATTTCGAGTTTCCTGAACATTCAAATTCCAATCATCTTTTGTCATCCATTTATTACCAGCAAATGTAGCTTCGTAGAATTTTGGAGGAATCACAGTATCAATCGAAGCATTTGCCCCAACAGAGTCAACCGAAGCAGCTGCATAAGCAAACGCTCTGTTATCCAAGAATATAGGCATATACTCATGTCCTTCGGTATTTGTTGAGTTATCCAACGCAGTCACAGCCATGTTCAATGGCGAAGCAATGTACGATGGAGCCGAATCACAAGCAATCATCTGTTGTTTTACTAATGCTGAATACAAGCTGAAATCTTTTGCACCAGCATACTCTTTTTTGAACGACTTGAAATGTCCTTTTGCTTCAGCATATCGTTCTGACGTTTTCAACATCGTGGCATAGTAATACAAAGCCAACACATTTTTCTGAGGATTAGCCTTGTACGCTTTGTCGTACCAAACTTCAGCTGCCGCATAATTTCTTGTAAGACGATAGCATTCTGCCAACGAAAACATAATTTTGTAGTTCTCGTTTTCTTTACAATACGCTTCAAAATAATTACAAGCGCTGTAATAATCACCACTATTCATGGCTGCGGTTCCTAATTTCTTCAGTTTTCCCGTACTCAACGACGACAAGTCAACTTGACCGAATGAGCTCACAGCGAACCCGAAGATTAATAAGAAACACGGTATCAGGTATTTGTACTTCATAAGTATATATTTACATTATTCAACATAAAACGCCCCAAATATACGAAACTAATTCATATTTTCCATTTTATTCTTCGTAAATTATTTCAAAATATTGATTTAATGTGCCAATTATACGAAATTCTGTCCGTCGGTTCTTCGCACGACCCTCTGGATTATCGGTACCATCTTCGTTGGTATTCGGCTCTATCGGATGCATTTTTCCATACCCTTTCGCACGCAAACGATTAGGTTCTATTCCATTCTGTACCAAATAATTAACAACACTTTCCGCACGTTTTTGCGACAAACGCAGGTTATAATTTTCGCCACCTTTGCTGTCGGTGTGGCTACCAATTTCGACCACAATTTGCGGATATTCCTTCATAATATACAAAACGGTACGGGAAAGAATTTTTTTCGATTGCAAAGTCAAACTTGACTTGTCAAAATCGTAATATATGTTTTTTATTCGGAAAATATCTTTCGATAAATAGTCAATTCCCACTGCATCGATATGCAAAGTGTCGGATTTGAAGATACCTTTGGTAGTAAATCGAACTTCAGGCGGTAATTTCTTGTCGCTTTCGAACTGTAGCATGTAATCTTTTCGCGCCGTCACATCGAAGAAATAATGTCCGTTTTCGTCGGTAGTGTCAGCAGCGATGAAAATCGGTTCTTCAGTATTTTTATCAATCAGAAAGAGCGAAACAATACTACCGACCGCATAAATAGCCGAATCGCCTGATGTGGTACGTTGGTTTGCTTTTTCCATATTATCCTTCACAATTTTCTCAATTGTGGCATTCGGGATCAGCATCACCGTACCCTCTACCCCAACAGAGATAGCATCAACAAATTTATATGAGAAAATATCATCGCAACAGGTTGATACATTTTTATCTTCTTGTCGGTTCGACACAAGAAATCCGTTGACTGTAGCCGCATCCGCAGAGAAATAAATATCGTCGAAGCCTGTATTTACAGGATAGCCGACATTTTCCACAGGCGTCCATTTTGTTAATTCGCCAGTTGATCTAAAAATATCCTGTTCTCCGAGTCCAGCCCAACCATTGGAACTAAAATAGAGCGTACGGTCGCGCATTTGATAGAACGGGGTAATCTCGTCGGCGGCAGTATTGATTTTGTTACCGCAGTTCTTTGCTTCACGCCACTCACCCTTCTTCGCAAGGTACACACTATACCAAATATCAAATCCACCTTTACCACCTGGACGGTCGCTCACAAAATACAATATTTCGTCACCTCGTTTGGAATCGGTTCCTACTGCAGGCTGCGTATTGTTGGTATGTTTCATATTAATAGTATTTGGAAGCAATTCTGGTTCCGACCAACTACCTTTGTTGTTAAGGCGGCTCACATAAATCTTACACGTTGTTTTATACTGCCAATCAGCTTCGCACTTCGTGAAATATAATTTTTTCTTGTCGGGAGAAAGCGCGCCATTTCCCGAATGGACATAATCTTGATTGAAATCGCCTTCCAACCATTCCTGCAGGAATTGCCAATCGTTCTTTTTCTTTGTGGCAAGATAAAAATGACGGTAAGGAAGTTCCGCTTTTTCAGCATCGGGAATAAAAACAACAGGAGATTCCACACGCATTTGCGCATATAATAATGTAGTGTCGTTTAAAAATATTGGAGAAAGTTCCACCGAAGGTTTATTGATAGTTTTATTCAATCGCTTGATTTCCACCGACAAAGATGAATCAATAATACCTTGTGCCGAATCGCAGGCAATAATCTGTTGTGTCACCAAACGTTTGTAGTCAACTTCTTCGCCACCTTTATATAATTGTTTGAACGTGACGAATGCTTTTTTTGCATCCTCGTAATATCCATACACCTTGAGCATTTCGCCATAATGGTAGAGAGCCACCAATTTATTTTTATCCACACGGAACGTCTTGTCATAATACGTTGCCGCAGGAATATAGTTACGTGTGGCGCGATAGCATTCCGCCAAATCAAACATCACCTTTGGTTTCGGTTTCTTTTTCTTGTCGCAGTATGCCTTGAAATAATCGATAGCCGAATACGTGTCGCCAATCGACATGGAATTATAGCCCATTCGTTTAAGTTTCCGTGCCGAATAACCCGACAAATCCTGAGCCGACACGATAGAACCCATCATTATAGAAAAGATGAGCAGAACACAACTTGTTTTTAAATTCGTTCGCATGGTATTTTTACTTTACTACTCTTCCAACTCGGCGTCAAATACGTGAGCGAGACCTCGAAAGCCCCGCGTTTCTTTGTTGCGTCGCGTAAAGAAGAAACATTTATGTCATAACTAAAACCTATATCAAATCTATTATATTTTAAACCAACTACCCACACCGATGCGTCATAATTTTCGGCAAATCCATATCGGAACAATGTGCCGGCATACGGCAACACACGTTTTTTCAGTTGATATTCAACATTTGTCCCCACCAAAAAATCGGTAGCCTTTTCCTGGCGAACAAAATACAGGCGAGGAATCAGGAACACATTTCCGAATTCGCACTTTCCGCCAAATTGCACCGCACTTCGCAGCAACTGTTTCGTACCGTCGAGTTCCATTCCATACATAGATTCATTCGGTACATTAAGATTAAACAAACTAAAACCCGCCAATGCCACAAAATTATCGGCAAGACGTTTTTGCCATAATACACCGGCGTTCACCACCATGTGGAAAATTTTTCCACCCTCGGTTTCACCGTTCGCAAACGCGCGATTAAAGACATTCTCGCCCCCTAAGTCAAACTGTTCGTCGTAGGTATAGTGCATATTTTTCGTGGTTTTATACACCAAGCCAAACTGCACGCCACCGCTCAGTTTGTGCCCCTCCACATCGAGGGCAAATGCTCCCGAAGCAAGAAATTTGTCGTTTATTAAATTATAATACCCAGATTCGTCACGAAGAAACAGAAAGCCAAAACCGTATGAATGGTCGTAATACTGAAATTGTTTTTCCGCACTCAAACTAATCGTTTGATATGGCTTGTTATCGACAGCCTTCCATTGCGTACGGTACATTCCATTTAAGCGCAGATTGCCGTCGTACCAAGCTGTGTTAGCAGGATTAGCAGTCAACGGGTTTGCGTAAAATTGAGAAAAGTGTATTTCCTGTGCAACCAAATGGCCCACACAGAGTGTCTTTATACAAAAAATCACAATGATTGTTTTCCGATATACTTTTTTAGTTAGATAAACACTCATTGATATAGTTTAGTTAAGTACTTTTCTTATATTTGCTCACAAAATTACTAAAAATATGAAATTAACCACCACATTATTATCCTTTTTGATGGTAACGACACTCGCTTTTTCTCAAAATTTCGATTTTGAAGCCGATAAAACAAACGGTTGTGCCCCTCAAAAAGTTATTTTTCTGAATAAAACCGACGAATCTATCCGAAACAACTACTCATACCAATGGACCGTAGAAAAAGGAAAATTCTCCACGCAAAGCGATAGCGTGCAAAACACATACTTAAAATCGGGAACTTACGATGTGACGATGAAAGTATATGACAAAGCGGGAATAAATCTTGTGGAAACCATTACAAAACCAAATTACATAACAATTTACAACGACCCGAGTGTAACTATCCAAACGAACAAGGATTCAACCTGTCAAGACAAACCATTTCAATTTTCAATAAAAAATGTAAAATCCGACACTGCGATAGTAAGTTACACGTGGGTATTGTCGGATGGTTCGATTTATTATGAGGAAACACCACCGCCACACATTTTCTACGACAAAAACAGGTTTGAGATTTTTCTTTCTATACAAGATGCTCACGGCTGTACGAACCGTGAACGCGAATCAATATTTGTAAAAACAACCGACGACTATCCCGACCTCCAATTTACGGCCGACAAGCGAAAAACCTGTGACGAACAATTAAACGTAACATTCACAAACCAAACTGTTGACCCCAACGTAGTGTCGTTCCATTGGGATTTTGGCGACGAAAAGACTTTCGATGGGAAAACGCCGCCGAAACACCTCTACAAAGGCTACGGACGATACTACGCAATGCTTTCAGCAGTTTCCAAATCGGAATGTGAAAACACGGTTGCACAAACGATACAACTTATTGATTACAAACCAGATATACTTATTACCGACGAATTTCCCGAAGTCGTATTCGACACCCTTAATTATGGGAAATATCTTGAACTGGATTCGCTCAGCACCTGCCCATGCAAGCAGATAAATCAAGACATAGACTATAAAGTCATAACCGACGAAAACAAAGCCTGCATCGGAGAAATCACATTTACCGACGATACGCCGTCGCAAGACAACCAAACTTGGGAATGGACCTTGGAAAAGAAAGATCCCAACACCAACAAAAAAACAGTCATCGCCACGTCCACGGAATCATCGTTCACCGAAACAATTACCGAAAGCGGCATGTACATTATCACAATGAAATCGGGCAATGGAATTTGCACCGACACAAAATCGAGGATATTCTACGTAGAGGAACCGCTTGAAATCACTGTAGAACCAGAAAACGGATTCTACTGCGACAATCCTGCATTAGTGGAATATTCCGCCACCAGCAATATTCCTGGTACAAACTTTTTGTGGCGATTCGGTGGTTCCAATAGGTTCTATTTGGGCGACTCTTACACTACATCTTATTACTCTGAAGGGTTATACCAAAATAAATTATATGCCATTTCGCCAAATTCCTGCCGCTATACAAAACAAACTTCGAAAGACATTGAAATCACACGTCCAGTATTGAGTTCCCACCCATATTCAAACAATGGTACGGGGACGCTTTTCAATGAGTCACCGGTAAGCGGCTGCAAACCACTGGATGTGGATTATAGCGTATATTATTGGTATCACACTGACTCAGATTCAATAAAATCAATCACATGGCATTTCGACGACAAGCCAACTGCACCAAAGCAGGAAACCACGTTCGAAACCCAAATCAAAGACGGTTTTAACCAAACGGAACACACCTATCAGGACACCGGCGTATATGCGCCATACGTGGAATTACTGACCTACCAAGGCTGTTCAACCTCTATACGGACTACGTATTTCAATCCTGACAGGCTTATCAAAGTAGGCGATGTTCCCGACATTACACTTACCTACGACAAAACAGATATGTGCGCATCCGAGGAACTCAAAATCGATGTGACATTCAACGACGGAATAAAGCGATATACGTCTGCATTTGACACGTTAGTTGTGTATTTCTATTCCGAAAGACCTACCGAGACAGAGATTATTCGGAATCCGCCGGAGCCAACAATTACGGTTAAATTCACCGACACTCTTGGGGTACACACATCGCAATACCACATATCGGACAACGGGTGCATCCTCGACATTGAGGATAACCACCAAGTGATGGTCAACGGTCCGCTGGTTTCCATCGGTGTTTCGCCAACCGACTGCGAGAACCCATATAATTATGATGTATTTTTTGAGAAAAAAATGGGCGCAACTTCATGGGAATGGTTTCTTGCTTCGGAAACAGAAACAATCCAAATCGCAGAAAACGTTGACACTGTTCATTTTGACTTTAGAGACTACGGAGGACGAGGGAAATACAAAATAAAAATTGTAGCTCACGGCAATAATGACGAATGTGATATGATAGATAGTTTGATACTACAAGTCACCGACATTAAAGGGGATTTTGAAATGGCACACTCGTCGTACTGCCTTAACTCAAGCATAGATTTTCGTATTTACTGCGGTATGGGACAAGATATTTCTACATGGAATTGGTTTTATGATTGGAATGATTCAACCGCATCGGCGTTGTTCGCAAGAGTGGTAAAAGTTGATGATCATTGCGAAATCGAGCGTTACGACCAACCTTACACCACAGTAGAACGAGATGATTGTGGACACGAAATGTTAGTTCACCATGACCCATCACGCTCGGTACTATATATTATCGACACAACCAACATTACAAATGTGGCGGTTGTCGCCACCGACATACACGGTTGTACCGACACAATTAGAAAGCCAATAGAAATAGCAGCCCCCAAAGCCGAATTTGTGGCCGACATCGTAGCCGACTGTCTGCCGTTTGAAACGACACTCTCCGACATCAGTCCCGAAACAACAACAATAAAAACTCGAAAATGGATACTCGACGGAGTGACTCTTTCTGATGATAATGAGAAAAAGGTTACAACCACAATTAAAACACCGGGATTCAAAAATGCAACGCTCATTGTGGTTGATGATTTTGGTTGTACCGACACGACCACAAAGATCAACTATATTCAGCCAACTGTACCCAACACGTTTTTCTACGTTGACCACCCAAAACTCTGTTTTGGCGTTGATGCGTCTTTTACCAGAAACCTCAATATTTTGGGTTATAAAGACGAACTGACACACTACAAATGGGAATTTGGTGATGGCACTGAGGGAGAAAAAGAGGGTAATCTCGAAAAGCAAACAACCTATTCGTATCAAAAAAGTTCGAAAAACACGTTTGATGTAAAGCTCGTGGGCTACACCCAAAGTCCATTAGGAAACGAATGTGCTGACAGCTCCACACAGATTATTGATGTGAAAAATGTGAGTTCAACCATAAAAGTTAAAAGTTCCGATCTGTGCAAGGAACCCGGACAGAAATTCATCATCTATCTCGATAACAGCATCTATAACAGCAACATACGGCAATTCGACTGGTGGAAATTCGATGGAGGCGATTCCGTTTACATCTCGAAAAAACGCACCCTGCAAGCCGTAACATTCGACAACTACGGCGACCAGATGCTTTGCCTTCGAACCAAGAGCGACTACTATGGCTGCGAAGACACAACCACAAAATTACCCGTACACGTTCCTGGATATGACGCAACACTTATAGCAGACAAGGATTCCGCCTGTGTCCGCGAAAATATTCATTTCACCCTACTCGACACGCTCAATCTTTATCGCTACAACTGCTATTGGGAGTTTGGCGACGGTAATTCACGAGCGTTGACGGGAAACTCCGAAGACTACGGATTTTCGTCGCTCGCCGTGACCGAAGACAACACGTATAAAATTCAGTTTATCGTGAACGCAGAAGGTTGCAAGCCTCGCGATATTTCGGCAAACGTCACTATTTTCCCTGTTATAGCCGACTTCACACGTGGAATCACAGATATGGATACGACGGGCTGTCCACCATATACAGTAACCCTATACAACAAATCAGTGGCAAACGAGAGTGCAAGTTATTTATGGGAGATTGGCAACGAAACAACAACAACCGAAAATCCTGTACTCACAATTTCAGAATTAAACACGGTAATGCCTGTTACTCTTACGGTTACATCGAATATTTGTAACGATAAAGTCACGAAAAATGTGTCAACCTATCCTGCGGCAAACATTTCCGTGGATATGGATTCCATAATTTGCTATGGCGAAAAAATCCACGCAACCGCAACAGGAGATTTTTCAGTAATTCAATGGGAGCCAAGGGATTTATTCACAAATTCAAAAAGTCCCATAACCGACATTAACGTAAAGAATTCACAATATATTTATATGGAGACACGTAGTCCGCACGACTGCAAAAACACCGATAGTATATTCGTTTACGTACAGCAAAAACCACATTATTTAGGAGCGCCAAACAAAACACTGTTATTCTACGACAGCAACGACAGTTTGATTCCTGCTTCGCGAAAGACAAACAATTTGATTGCTGGTCAGATTTACAATCTCAATGTGGAAGCCATTCCAGGCGTAAACTACACGTGGAGTCCTAATGATTTTCTGTCGTGCACGGATTGTCCGAGTCCCGATTTGACACTTATCTGCGGCGACGCCAGCAATATTGATTGTATGGGACTCCCCGACCATCTCGACTACAAAGTCACGATGAGCGACACTCTTGGCTGCTTCACGAACGACACTACCCTACATTTCAATATTGTTTTCGACACAAAAATTGCCCTTCCCGAAGCGTTCTCCCCTAACGACGACGGCAAAAACGACATAGCCTATGTAAGAGGCTGGGGTATTCGAGAATTTGTGGAAGTGAAGATTTTCAACCGATGGGGACAAGTTGTGTTTGAATCGAATGATATGGGAAAAGGTTGGGACGGAACGTTCAATGGCAAACCACAAAGCATCGACACGTACGCCTACACAATAAAAGCAATCGACATGGAAGGAAAGGACATTTTTGTGAAAGGCTACATTACGCTACTACGATAAAAACTTTTGCGTACATTTGCGCCGAAATATTGAATGATATGCAATTAGGTAAAAAAAACATACTCAAAGTTCTCCGCAAGGTTGACTTCGGCTACTATCTCGATGCCGAAGAATACGACAGCGTGCTGCTACCAAAACGCTATGCCCCCGAAAACCTGCAAGAAAACGATGAAATTGAAGTGTTCATTTACCTTGATTCCGAAGACAGAATCATTGCGACTACCGAGACTCCACTTGCCGAAGTAGGCGAATGCGCCTATCTCAAGGCTAAGGAAGTCAACAAATACGGAGCATATTTGGATTGGGGTTTGCCAAAAGACTTGTTTGTTCCCTACCGTGAGCAAAAAATGCGAATGAGCGCCGGCAAACAGTATTGGGTGTATCTCTACATTGACCAAGACACTGACAGAATTGCGGCTTCCGCAAAAATCGACAAGTTTCTCGACCGCTACAATCCGCCATATAGCGAAGGCGACGAAGTGTCGATTCAAATCCACTCAAAAACAGATTTGGGAACAAAAGTGATAGTTGACAACCTCTACTGGGGAATCATTTACAACAACGAAACATTTGCGAACCTCACTATCGGAGAGACAAGAATCGCCTACATAAAAAAGATTCGCGAAGATTTGAAATTAGACATAAGTCTTTCTAAATCAGGCTATCAAAACAAAATCTCCGACATTGAGACAAACATCCTCAATGCCCTTGAAGCACACAACGGATTTCTTCCCTTGCACGACAAAAGTTCATCCGACGACATCAAAGAACAGCTCTCCATGAGCAAAAAATCGTTCAAAATGGCTATCGGCGGACTTTACAAGGCAGGAAAAATTTCGATTGAAGAGAACGGAATCAGACTGAAATGAAAATCGGCACAATAGAATTCGGGAAATATCCGGTGTTTGCCGCGCCAATGGAAGACGTGAGCGAACCATCGTTCCGATATATGTGTAAAAAATATGGCGCCGACCTGCTCTATTCGGAATTTGCAGCCTGCGACGCAATTGTCCGTTCCATAAACCAAACAATGCGGAAAATCAAGAGTTATGAATACGAACGGCCTTTTGTTGTACAAATTTTCGGAAAAGTACCCGAAACAATGGCGGAAGCGGCAAAAATCGTTGAGTCGGAATTTAAACCCGACATTATCGACATCAATTTTGGTTGCCCAGTAAAGAAAATCGCCTGCAAAGGAGCTGGATCCGGGCTTTTGCGGAACATTCCGCTGATGGTCGATATAGCAAAATCGGTTGTAAACGCAGTTTCCACACCCGTTACAGCCAAAACCCGTTTAGGTTGGGACGCCAATGATATGCCAATCGTTTCGGTAGCCGAACAATTGCAAGATGTAGGCATTCAAGCACTTACAATCCACGGAAGAACCCGAGCCCAAATGTACACCGGCGAGGCCGATTGGACACTGATTGGCGAAGTGAAACAAAACCCACGGATGCGCATTCCGATTATTGGCAACGGCGACATTGACTCTCCTCAAAAAGCCAAGAAAGCCTTTGAAAACTATGGCGTTGATGCAATTATGATTGGGCGTGCAAGCATTGGCGCACCATGGATTTTCCACCATGTGAAACACTATCTCGCCACCGGCGAACTACTCCCCGAACCAACCATACAGGAACAAGTGGAGGTGATTAAGGAATCTATGCTGAAATCCGTTGAATTTATGGGACTTCCAGGCGGCGTAATCCACATGCGGCGACAATTCGCACGCACCTTCAAAGGATTGGAAAATTTTCGGGAAACAAGAATAAAACTCCTCAATCTCACCGACTTACAAGAAACTCTCGATTTGCTTGATTTTATTGCTGAGAAATGGGGGTAGCACTCTCATTACCCCCCAGCAACCAAATTACTACCACAATCTGTAACACTATAATCAGGGGGATTCCTATACGGAATTTGTTGTGCAAGGTCTTGTGCCTCCAGACTCTCATTCCTATCAATGCACCGATACTACCACCAAGCGCCGCCATTGTGAGCAAAGTTGATTCTGGAATACGCCACATACCGTTCTGTGCCTTGTACTTGTCAATCCCGAAAGCCAAAAAGGCAACAATATTGATAACAAGCAAATAAATTACGATGATCGTAACGTTCATATCATAGTTTTTTGAATTATGGTGCAAGATAGCAATATTTTCTCACATTCTGCCTACAGCGAAAGAAAGTGAAACGAATGAAGATGAGTCCCACCAACTTTTTCAAGTTGGAATTGCCTATAATGCAGAGGATTTTGGAAATTAAGGTAGAAAAAAGAAGGCCATCGTTTCCGATAGCCTTCTCTCAATTAACAAAAAAATCAAAAATGATGAAAAAAATTATTTGGATTCTTCTTGTTTTGGTTGGCGAGGAGGTCTTTCTGTCAATGCACGTTTCGACAATTTGAATTTACCTTTCTCAATTCCAATCAATTTCACTTCGATAACATCGCCTTCTTTCAAATAATCAGTTACTTTGTTTACTCGTTCCCAAGCGATTTCTGAAATGTGGAGCAAACCATCTTTTTGTGGCAAAAATTCACAGAAAGCACCAAATTCAACAATTGATTTAACAGTTGCTTTGTAAACTTTTCCAACTTCAGGTTCCTGCGAAATACCAAGGATGTATTCCTTAGCTTCGTCCATACCTTCTTTGTTTGTTCCAGAGATTTCAACTATACCGAAGCCATCAACTTCTTCAATGGAAATCACCGTATTTGTACGAGCTTGCAACTCTTGGATATTCTTACCGCCAGAACCTATCACGGCGCCAATGTAATCCTTACCAATCTTCAAAGTCTCGATTCTTGGAGCATGAGGTTTGAAATCAGCACGTGGCTCAGCAATTGTTTCAGTGATTTTACCCAAAATATGAAGACGGCCTTCTTTTGCTTGATTCAAAGCTTTTTCCAAAACTTCGTATGACAAACCGTCAACCTTGATATCCATCTGCGTAGCAGTGATACCGTCAGCCGTACCTGTTACTTTGAAGTCCATATCGCCAAGGTGGTCTTCGTCACCAAGAATATCCGACAATACCGACCATTTTACATTACCTTTGTCTGTAATCAAGCCCATAGCGATACCAGCAACAGGTTTCTTGATTTTAACACCGGCATCCATAAGTGCCAATGTACCAGCGCAAACTGTTGCCATTGACGATGAACCGTTTGATTCCATAATATCGGAAACTACGCGGACGCAATATGGAAAATCAGCAGGAATCATTCTCTTCAATGCTCTCCAAGCCAAGTGTCCGTGACCGATTTCACGACGGCCGACACCACGTTGTGCTTTTGCTTCGCCAGTAGAGAATGGAGGGAAGTTGTAGTGCAACAAGAAACGTTCTTTTCCTTGATTCAACACATCGTCAACGATTTTTTCATCTTGTTTTGTACCCAATGTAACACTTGTCAACGATTGAGTTTCACCACGGGTGAAAATCGACGATCCGTGAGGACCTGGCAAATAGCCAACTTCGCACCAAATCGGACGGATTTCAGTCGTTTTACGACCATCCAAACGTTTTCCTTCATCCAAAATGCAACGACGCATAGCCTCTTTTTCCACAGCATGATAGTAACGATTTACCATCTCTGCCTTTGCTGCAGCCTCTTCTTCGTCCATAGATGCAAGATACTCATCTCTGATTGCAGAAAAGTTTGCTTCACGTTCGTGTTTGTTAGTATTTTCTGATGCAGCTACAGCGTATGCCTTATCGTAACATTTATTCCAAACATCTTGACGAAGTTCCTCGTCATTTTCTTCGTGGCAATATTCACGTTTCACCGTTTTACCAACTTCAGCCATCAACTCGTTTTGGGCAACACACATAGGTTTGATGGCTTCGTGTGCGAATTTCAATGCCTCAAGCATTTCTGCTTCAGAAACTTCGTCCATTTCGCCTTCAACCATCAAAATATTGTCATACGTTGCACCAACCATAATGTCGATGTCGGCACGTTCCATTTCTTCAAACGTTGGGTCGATAACCAATTTGCCGTCAACACGGGCAACACGAACTTCAGCTATCGGACCTCCAAATGGGATGTCGGACACAGCCAAAGCAGCAGATGCAGCCAAACCAGCCAAAGCATCAGGTTGATCTTTTCCGTCAGCCGAGATAAGCAATACGTTCACGAATGTCTCAGCATGGTAATTGTCTGGGAACAACGGACGCAAGGCTCTATCAACCAAACGAGCAGTTAAAATCTCATAATCTGAAGCTTTTCCTTCTCTCTTTGTAAATCCACCCGGAAATCTTCCAAACGAAGCGAATTTCTCTTTGTACTCCACGGTAAGTGGCATGAAATCAGTACCAGGAACAGCGTCTTTCGCGCTACAAACAGTAGCCAAAAGCATAGTGTCACCCAAACGAACTACAACAGAGCCATCGGCTTGTTTCGCCAATTTTCCCGTTTCGATTTCGATGGTACGACCATCACTCAACGTGATTACTTTCTTAAAAACTTGTAACATATCGTATTTTTTTTGTGTAATAAATTCAATCGGCTATTATAAATAGGAAAAGGCAACTTGAAAAAATTGCCTTCCCACTAATAGATTTTGTATCGTAAAATTATTTACGAATATTTAATTCCTTAATTAAGCTACGGTATTCTTCTATGTCGTGGTCCTTCAAGTAAGCCAACAAATTACGTCTTTTACCAACCAACTTCAATAAAGAACGTTGTGTAACGAAATCTTTGTGGTTTTCCTTCATTTTTTCAGTCAAAGCATTGATTCTTTCAGTGAAAATTGCAATCTGACACTTAGTAGAACCCGAATCATTTGCCGACTTACCAAATTTTTTAATCAATTCAGCCTTTTTTTCTGTAGTCAAATACATAATATTCTATATTTTCTCTATAACTCGTTTTTCAAGACGCAAAAGTAAATGTTTTTCTCAAATTACAATACGCCACAAGATTTTTTTTCAAAAAAATCGGCAATGATTTACATCAAACGATAAAAATCTCGGTTACAACAGGGATTCATCGCAAAAACTAAAATAGTTCTCCCCCGAAATTATAACATGGTCGAGCAGACTGCAATCAATTAGTTTCATTGCGTTGTTGATTTGCTCCGTAATGACTTTGTCTTCTCGGCTTGGCCGACAATTTTCCGAAGGATGGTTATGGCACACGATAATTCCCGTGGCAAGACATTCTATTGCATGGCGGGCTATGATTTTCGTGTCAACTGTGGTTTGGGAAATTCCACCTATGCTAATCCGTTTTTCGCCAATAATTGCATTCTTTTGGTTAAGGTATATCGCCCAGAATTCCTCATGTTTCAGGTCACCGATTTTGGGATGCATCAAATTGAAGATTTCTTTGCTTGATGATATCTGTTTTTTCTGCCTAACTTCGGCAATATTCCTTCTCCGACCAAGTTCAAACGCGGCGGAAAGCGTTATCGCCCGTGCTTCGCCAATTCCTTTGAACTGCATCAAATCAGTAATGGTGCATTTGTACAATTCGTTGAGATTATTGTTCGCTTTTGAGAAAATAATCTTTGCGATATCCAAAGCCGAAGTGTTTTTGGTTCCGCTTCCAATCAATATTGCAAGCAATTCCGTTTCTGTAAGCGAGGAGCAACCTTTCTCCAACAATTTTTCACGAGGACGGTCTTCTTCCGCCCAATTCTTAATAGAAGTATAATTCATAATGCGGCTTATAAGAACGCACAAAGTCGGCTGGTATGCCGACTTTGTATTTATTTAGATTTGATTATATTTACTTATTGTTACTTATTATCTTTAAAGCAACGAACGCTTAATCCTGATTTTTCGTACATCTTAAAACGAACCACGCCAGTGTAGCTTGTATCGATCTGACGAACCCAAACGAAGTCACCTTTATCATCGTGACCAGTTGTTGACGACCAATACACGCCAGCTTCGCCGTATTGTGCGTATGTACCGTTGATGCTTGCATAACCGCCAAAACTAAACCCATAATCATCAACCATTTTCTTCACAACATTTGCATCGGCACCGCGTGTAGTCTCGGTTTCGCCACCCTTTGCCAAATCAGCGTCCGACATACCAATTGCAGATTCAAAAATCATCCATTCAAAATCCGATGGAATATGATAGCCATTCGGACAGATACCCTGTACATTCTGAATAGAGCCGTTTTCCATGTGTTTTTCATATTGGGCAATAATTGCCTTTGTTGTTGCAGTGGCAATATCGTCAGCTGTGTTTTTTGCAATCAGTGCGCTATATTCCGAACAAATTGATACCAACGTTTCCGACGAAATATACCCGATAACCCCAGCCTCGTCAGTTGCGTTGATGATTGCAGTTGAAACACGGGCGTCGATAATTGTCTCCACATTAGTGATATTGATACGCTCGTTCGATTCGTACAAAACTTCATTCAACGATTGAACGATGGCATCTTTTATACTATTGTACAAATAATTTGTTCCGATTTGCTTTTTAGCAGCTTTCTCTATTTTTTTTGCGATTTCAGCCGCATATTTACTTGCATTAATAAAAGCGACCTTCTCAACATTCTCAGCGGAACGAATATCTTCAATATAATCCGCAATATTATTGTTGTTCACATCGTCGTCGCTATAGTTTTGCGACAATGAAGTCTGGCTTGTGTTCACCGAAGTTTCAAACGCATACAGACCACCATTCTTCGAGCAATATTTCTCCAAATCGTGGTAGCAAAGTTTTTCGCCAACAGCAACGCCTTGTTTTGTTTGATTGCCTTCTGGATCTTCGCCATTGTCGGAACCAGAATAGAGAGAAGAGCCATCCGGATTTTTGTCAACGCTCATGTTGGAGCCAAGCATACCAATCTCATTGTCGTTGCCGTCGATTACACCGTCACCGTTTGAATCGTACTGCACAGGTTTTACGACCTTGTAGTATTGTCCTTGGTATTCTATACTATCTTTGGGAGTATCTTTTGTTTTTTTATGACAAGCAGTCACACAAACAAGTAATCCAAGAATGAGGAAAACGTTTTTTCTCATGGTATTTAATTTTTAATAATGGTACCTATTTTATCACCAGACACGATTTTTTTAAGTGAAGTTTCATCACCTACGTTAAAAACTATGATTGGAAGATTGTTTTCCTTGCACATAGTAAATGCCGTAAGATCCATAATCTTCAAACCTTTTGAATATGCCTCGGTAAATGTTATTTCATCGAATTTTACTGCATGAGGATTTTTTTCTGGATCGGAATCATATACACCATCAACCCGTGTACCTTTCAGCAGCACATCAGCGCCGATTTCAACCGCACGGAGGGCTGCCGCAGTGTCCGTCGTGAAAAAAGGATTGCCTGTTCCGCCACCAAAAATCACAACCTCATTGTTATTGAAAGCGTCCTGCACCCGTTGTTGCGAGTATGCCTGTCCAACCGGTTCCATAGAGAAACCAGTAAGAACCTTTGATTTTATTGAAATGGTTTCCAACGCAGATTGCAGAGCCACGGCATTGATTACCGTTGCCATCATCCCCATATAGTCACCCTTAATGCGATCGAATCCTTGATTTTTGTTATTGAGTCCACGGTAAATGTTGCCGCCGCCAATCACAACAGAAACCTTCACGCCCAAGTCAACAACCTCCTTAACTTGATGCGCATACTTCATAAGTTTCTCAGGATCAATGCTGAATCCATCGGCTGCCTGAAGCGATTCTCCGCTGAATTTCAATAGTATTTTCTTGTATTGTAACATAATTTGCAAATTATGCGACTAATATAGATAAAAAAAAGGAGAGTTACGTGATTTTAACTCTCCTTTTTGTTTT